>JAFQKQ010000008.1 GCA_017396845.1 Clostridia bacterium | reverse complement strand
TTTCATAGCAGATTTATTCTACAACAAAACAGAGCTTTCTTCCACCTTCCCAGTGGTTGAAAGCTCTGTTTTTTTCTCGGGGCTGTTGTGCAACAGCCCCTTTTCAGTAAACTGCTTGATTACCATGCCGGTCTATTATCCCCCAAAGGTCATCTTGGTTTTGGACGACAGGATATTTTCCGGTGGGAGAGCTGCCGTATTTACTTATTTGGATGATTGCAGAACGCATTATTTTTTGCCGGCCGGAAAAAATGCGTGATATCAGGTTTCTTCTTCGCATCAGCTTATCGCCGCTATCGCCTGATGTACTGCATGTCTTTGAATAAAACCGTTCTTGACATACATTATTTATCGTATATAATAAAAATAATGATGCTATAAAGGGGTTATATCGGATGCTTGGAAAGAATCTTGCGCTGGGAATACTTGCGCATGTTGATGCGGGGAAGACTACGCTTTCCGAGGGGATCATGTATATGAGCGGGCAGCTTCGCCGCCTCGGGCGCGTGGATCATCGCGATGCATTTTTAGATACCGATGTTCAGGAACGAGAGCGCGGGATCACCATTTTTTCCAAGCAGGCGATGCTTATGTGGAAGGAACGCGCGATTACGCTGATGGACACGCCCGGACATGTGGACTTTTCGGGTGAGATGGAGCGAGTGCTGCCGATACTGGATGCGGCGGTGCTGGTTGTAAGCGGCGCGGACGGCATACAGGGGCACACGGCGACGCTGTGGCGGCTTTTAAAGAAATACGAGGTTCCCGTATTTCTGTTTATCAACAAAATGGATCAGAGCGGCGCCGACAGAGAAAACGTGATGAAGCAGCTCAACAAGTATTTCGGCGACCGGATTATTGATGCGGGACGCAGCGATTTTATGGAGGAAGCGGCGGTTAATGATGAAGACGCGCTTCAGGAGTTTTTGGAAACGGGCGAACTTGCGGATGAAACGATCGGGCGGATGATTTTAGAGAGAAAGCTGTTTATGTGCTTTTTCGGTTCTGCGCTGAAGCTGGATGGCGTGGAACGCCTGATGGACGCGTTTTGTAAGTTTTTCCCGAAAAGGGAATATCCAGAGCAGTTTGCCGCGAAGGTATTCAAAATCGGAAGGGATGCACAGGGCGCAAGGCTTACGTATCTCAAGGTAACAGGCGGCATTTTGAAGGTTCGCAATCTTCTTTCGGGGAATTCCTCTTTCGGAAACGGCGAGGCATGGGAAGAAAAGGTTTCACAGATTCGCTTTTATTCGGGCGCGAAGTTTACAAGCGCGGAGGAAGCGCCCGCCGGCAGCATTTGCGCGGTTTTGGGTCTGAATCAGACGCGCGTGGGCGACGGGCTGGGAGACGAGGAAAACGATCTCAGAGCGGAGCTGGAGCCTGTTTTCGGCTTCAAGGTGCTTTTGAAGCCGGAGGACGACGCGCATACAGTGCTTTCGAAGCTCAGAATTTTGGAGGAAGAAGATCCGCTGCTTCGAGTCAGATGGCGTGCGGGGCTCAATGAGATTCATGTACAGCTGATGGGCGATGTGCAATTGGAGGTTTTAAGGCGCATTCTGCACGACCGCTTCGGCGTCGACGCGGATTTCGGGGAAGGCGGCATATTGTATAAAGAAACGATTGCAGACCGCGTAGAAGGTGCGGGACATTACGAACCGCTCAGGCATTATGCCGAAGTGCATCTTTTGATGGAGCCGGGCGAGCGGGGCAAGGGCATACGGATTATGACGGCTGTATCGGAGGATGAGCTTGAAAGGAACTGGCAGCGCCTGATCATTACCCATCTTTTTGAAAAGCAGCATGTGGGTGTGCTCACGGGTTCGCCCATCACCGATATCAACATCACGCTTATTGCGGGCAGGGCGCATCTTAAGCACACGGAGGGCGGCGATTTCAGACAGGCGACATACCGCGCCGTGCGTCATGGGCTTATGCAGGCAAAAAGCGTGCTGCTTGAGCCGTGGTATGACATGCGGCTGGAAATCCCGGCGGATTGCGTCGGCCGCGCGATGAGCGATCTTATGCAGATGGGCGGAAGCTACGCCACGCCGGAATTGATCGGCGAGGAAGCGGTTGTCATCGGACGGGTGCCGGTCAAGGAAGCGAGATTTTATGCGCGGGAAGTGGCGGCGTATACGCGCGGACGCGGAAGAATCGCCGTTTCCGTTCGCGGCTACGAGCCGTGCCGGGAGAGTGAAAAAATCATCGAGGCCATTGGCTATGACGCTGAAAGGGATACGGAGAATTCTGCCGATTCCGTGTTCTGCTCGCATGGCGCGGGTGTTCTGGTCAAATGGACGGAAGCGGCAAGGCATATGCACATTCAGACAGGGGTGCTGAATGAAAAGAACGAGGAGGCGGAAGAGGCGTTTGTGAGGAAAAACGCTCCGGCCTCCGTTTCGGAGGAGGAGGACAAGGAGCTTCAGCGGATTTTTGAACGCACATACGGCCAGACGAAGCCGAGGGCGTTTGACGTCGGGCCTCAGCGGGCGCCAAAAGAGTATGTAAAGGTGGAAATTCAGCCGCAAAAACCGGAATACCTGTTGGTGGACGGCTACAATATCATGTATGCCTGGGAGGATCTGCGCTCGGAAATGAACCGGGATCTTGACAGCGCGAGAAAAATGCTGATGGATATTATGTCCAATTTTCAGGGTTTTACATCCGTCAATCTGATCCTTGTATTTGACGCATACAAGGTGTCCGGCGGCGTAGGAAGCATACAGAAATACGGCGGCGTAGATGTTGTGTATACCAAGGAAGCCGAAACCGCCGACAGCTATATCGAACGCGCGGCGCATGAAATCAGTAAAAATTACCGCGTGCGCGTGGCGACGAGCGACGCGCTTGAGCAGATGATCATATTCGGAAGCGGCGCGCTGCGGGTGTCCGCCAAAGAGCTTCGCAAGGAAGTTGAGAACGCGAATGTAGAAATCAGGAAGTTTATTCAAAGCAATAATGGCGGCATGCGCGTGTATAAGGTGGAAAAAGCGCTGAAGGCTGCGATGGAGAAAAAGAAGGAATAGAAAAGCGGCGCAGGGATCAAGGGAATGAAGCAGGCTTTGCATGGGAAGCGCGCCTGTCGGAACGAACAGAAACGAATCGGAACGGCAGCGGCCCGGAATCCCTCGGGCGCTCATGCGCCGGCATTTAGGGCTGATGCCGCTCTGCGCTTGGAATAAAACGCGCCGCCAAGAGAAAGGATGAAGCGCGGCCGTCATTCCTATACAACCATATACGGCAAGAAAGCAATAGGCATTTGCGAAAAGGAAGCTTTTACGCAAATGCCTATTGCTTTATATCATTTTACGAAGTGTGCGATTCAGTTCAGCGCGTATTCGCCCGTTGCGAATTCCGTTCTCTTCTGAAGCCATCTGCCCTCGGTGAAATCCGGGATCGGTACGGGCATGCCGCCCATGGCTGCGCTCTGTTCGCTCAGGGCAGTGATTACCATCCAGCTTGCCGTGTCATAGGTATCAATCGGCGGGCACTCGTTTTTCTGAACGCTCTCGATGAAGCCGCGAAGCACCAGATAGTCCATGCCGCCGTGTCCGCCGCGAAGGCCGAATTCCTCATATGCTTTCCAGAGCGGATGCTTGTATTCTTCCATGTATGCGGTATCTTTTTCCCATACGTGCGTCCAGTGAGTGGGATCTGCCTGCGTACGGCCTTCGATGTAAATGGAACGGTTGTCCTCCATCCAGATGCCCTTGGTGCCCTGAACGCGTCCTCCGCGGGAATAGGGACGGGGGAGCGTGCAGTCATGGGTGAGAACGATCGTTTCACCGTTTGCGCATTTGATAAGGGTGGTCACAATATCGCCCTGATTTACCTGCGCGTTTGCAAGCGGGGTATCGGCGCGGTTTTCGGTGAGCCATTCGTGGAGGCCTGCGGCTTTGGAGGACATTGCGCAAAGAGAGACCATACGGTTGCCGCGGTTGATTTTGAGATACTGTGCGATGGGGCCGAGCTCGTGCGTGGGATACAATTCGGCGTTTCTGTTGAGGAAATGCCTCTGACGATAGTGGCGGTTGATATCGCCGTTTCCGATTTCATCGCGCAGATCGTGCTGGTAGCCGCCCTGGCAATGAACCAGCGTTCCGAAAACGCCTTGGTTGACCATGTTGAGAATGGTCATTTCTTCTTTTCCGTAGCAGCAGTTTTCAAGCATCATGCATTCGATGCCGGTTTCTTCCTTTGCGCGAACCAACTTCCAGCATTCGTCTACGCTCGTCGCCCCGCCGACCTCCATGGCCGCGCGTTTGCCCGCGTACATTGCCTGAACGCAGATATCAACGTGCGTTTCCCAACTGGTAAATACGCATACCGCGTCTACGTCGTCGCGAGCGATAACCTTTCTGAAATCCGTTTCGCCCGCAGGCATAATGCCGCGGTGCTTCATAATCAATTCCTGACCGAGCTTTACGCGATCCTCGTACACGTCGCATACGGCGACTACTTCTACATCCGGCATCTGAATCAGCGTTTCGGTCTGTCCGCGTCCGCGTCCGCCAAGGCCGATAATGCCGAGGCGCACGGTTTTGCCTTTTTCGCCCATTTTCATATATGAAGACACTCCTTTAAGCATATTCATTTCTTAGCTTATTGTAATATTTTTCGCTGGTTGAATCAAGGGGGAAGAATGAAAGAATCAAAATAAATTCTTCAAAATGTTTTATGAAACATACACGACTGCGCCAATTATGGTATAATGAATAGGCTTATGAAATTCAGGCGCAGGGAGAGGATTATATGCTATTGTACATCATTCGCCATGGCGACCCGATTTACGACCCGGATTCACTTACGGAAAAGGGACATTTGCAGGCGGAGGCGCTCGCCAAACGCCTGTCGCCCAGGGGATTTGACAGGATTTTTGCCTCGCCTATGATTCGCGCGCAGATGACGGCAGAGCCTACCTGCCGTGCGCTCAATATGAAAATGCAGATTGAGGATTGGATGAGCGAGAGCGGAGCATGGGAGGATCTGTCCTTTATTCGGCCGGACGGCAGCCGTACATGGGCGTTTCATGTGCAGAATACGGAATATAAAACCGAAGAATTTTTGAAAATGGGAGATAACTGGCCGGATGCGGAGCCGTTTTCGCTTGCGCCGAACGCCAGGGGCGGCTATCAGCGCATTCAGCTCGCTTCCGATGAATTTACGGAGCGATTGGGCTATAAAAGAGACGGCATGAGATACAGAATTATTCGTCCGAATGAAGAAAGAATTGCGGCCTTCTGTCATCAGGGCTTTGGAACAACGTGGCTTTCGCATTTGCTGGCAGTTCCGCCGGTGCTCTTCTGGTCGTCTTTTGATATTACCCATTCGTCTATTACCATTCTGCACTTTGAAAACAATGCGGACGGCTGGACAGCGCCCAAATGCATCGTCATGGGCGATACGTCGCACATCTACAAAGAAGGACTTCCGATGGAATTTAATAACGTGATTCCGATTTAAGGTAAAAGAAACGAGCGGATGCAGATATTCCTTCTGCATCCGCTCGTCGCTATAGACGGGGTCGGGCTTGATATACTATTCCATGCTCAATGTAAACCTGCCTATTTCCGCTTTAACTTCCCTGCCTTTTTCATCTTTCAGCGTAGCCTCCGCCGAGAAGGCGCCGTTTGCGCGCTCCAGCGTGAATACGGCGGGGGAAGAGAAGGCGTTTTGAATGCATACGTCAAAGGACGATGCGGAATTCCTCTGAATGAGCGTGATCTTGTCGATTTTCATGCCCTTTACGTCGCCGGACAGCGTGACCGTGTAGGTCATATCCTCAAATCTTGCGCTGAGTCCGTTGAGATCTGCGGATATATATTCCGCACGGCTGTCCGGTGTGAGGACTGCGCCGAGCTGAACGGTTTCGTATGCGCTTTCCGGGGTTTCTTTCTCGGCATCGCTTTCGGCGGATTCTTCCGTAGGCGCAGGCGCGAACACGATCAGCGTGGGTTCCGGCGTTAGGACGGGTTCTTCCGAAAAAACAGGCTCGAAAGTCATTTCGATTTCTATTTCTGCCGCAGCTTTGGGCGTCGGTTCGGCAGTCGGTTCGGCAGTCGGCGTAGGCGTCGGCGTGGGCTCGGGAGTTGCGAGATATTTAAGATCGAGCTCTGCCGCTTTTTCCGATGTAAGTGAAAGTTCTCCGTCTGCAAGGAGCGGAATGCTGCCGTCCATCCCGGTAAAGGGAGTCTGAAGAACATGTCCGCTTGCAAATGCGATGCGGAGCCGCCAGAGGGAATCGGCCGACTGCGCTTTGATTGCGTCGGAGGCGGTTTTAATGCCCTGCGCCGTCATCAGCGCCTTTCCGTCCGCATAAAGCGTGTAAGCAATTTCTTTGAAGCTGCCGTTTTCATCTTTTGCGGATGCGGAAATCTTGCTGCTTTTGATGGTATATTTCCATGTTGCGCTTCCGATCAGCTTATTGTCGTCGGAAAGCCCGCAGGTCAGAGTTCCCTTCGGGTTGGTGAAAAGCAGTTCGCCTTTTTTGGAGGAATACAGTGAGATTGTGCCGTCGACATAGGTTTTGTCGCGGGTGATTTTGGTAAGCGCCGTGATGATTTCACCGCTTTGGGTTTTACGCTGAGAGACAATGAAGCTGAAGCCGCCGGCATTCTGAACGGCAATGTCGCCGTTGGAATTCCAGATGCGCATTTTGAGCTTTGCGCCCTTTTCGAGCTTCAGGAATTCAAGGTTCATGGTTTCACTGCCGGTCTCGGGAACGATATCGGCTTCGGCGGTTCCTTTTTTCACGAAAAGGCCGGCGCTTTCTCCGCTTTCGGCATTGGCGTATATGGAGAATTCAATATCGTCGTCAATGATTACGTCCATAAGCGCGCCGCTTGCCTGTACGATCTCGCGCGATTTTGCCGTATCCTTCGCCTCTTCCTCTACCAAGAGATAACCGATTCCGTCTTTCATGATTTCTTCGGTGTCCTTGGAATAAACGGTGCCGGAAAGGGAGATAAAGCGCTCGAATGTTTCGCCGCACACGCGGCATTCGTAAACGATTTCGCCAAGCGATGACTCCGTGGGCGCTGTAGTGATTTCGCCGTCGTTTATGCGGTGGGAACCTTTGTAATATTTGCCGCAATCCTTGCAGTATTTGATATGCCACGTTTCATCAAACTGTCCCCAAGCGCCGTAATCGTGTTCGGCGGTTAATATCGCCTGTTCATCTTTTGCGCCGCAAACAAGGCATTGCCTAGTGGAAACGCCCTCGGTAGTGCAGGTTGGGGAGCGGGTAGTGGAATACGGGCCCCAGGTATGCTCGGCGGTTCCGGTGCCTTCTGCCTTCGTATTGGAATAGCCGCAAAGCGAGCAGGAAAAAGTAACGAGCTTGGGCGTTGAGCAGGTGGCGGGTTTCGTGGATATGGTGATCACGTGTGCTTCCGAATATGCGGCAGTGCAGTTGGCGCAGAATTTGTTATGTCCGCCCGATCCGACGCTGGAATAAGTCCACTGATGCGCACAGCTGCCGCCCACTGCGAAGGATATGCAGAAGGTTAGAGAAATCAGTATGAAAAGGGAGATTAACAGCGTGCGCCTGATCGCATAAGCGGGGGACATTCAATCGCCTCCTTCGTATAATAAAATGATACATGAATATCACCGATTTGTCAAATGATGATATGAAGGCAAAAATTGCAGGAAAATTAAGCATATTAACGAACAACTTACGAACAATGATAGCGAGTGTCAAATTTGACGGGGATAATAAGGATAAGTCTGAAAAGGATGGATATGAGCATGTACCATAAACCGATAAAGGACGTAATCGTCCAATTGGAAAGCGATGAGAGCAGGGGACTTGAAAGCCGAAAGGTGCAGGAAAAGGCGCAGAAATACGGAGAGAATCGCCTTCGCGAGGGAAAGAAGCGCACGCTTGCCGAACGTTTTCTGATGCAGCTGAAGGACACGATGATTCTGATCCTGATCGCCGCTGCGATCATTTCGTTCGTTGTCGCGCTGAGCACGGGTGAGAAAGAAGAGTTTTTTGAGCCGGTTCTGATTCTTGCAATCGTGATTCTGAATGCCGTTCTCGGCGTTTCGCAGGAGAGCAAAGCGGAAAAGGCCATGGAGGCGCTTAAAAAGATGTCTGCCCCGCATGCGCGCGTAATCCGCGACGGCGTTGAAAAGGTGGTAGACGCATATACGCTGGTGCCGGGCGATATTATCCGGATTGAAGCGGGCGATTTTATTCCCGCCGACGCCAGACTTCTGGAAAGCGCGAGCCTGAAAAGCGATGAAAGCGCGCTGACGGGAGAATCGGTTCCTGCGGAGAAGGACGCCGGAGCGCTTGTTCAGGAAGCTGCGCCGCTGGGCGACAGAATCAACATGGTGTATTCCGGCTGCTCGGTTGTCTACGGACGCGCAAAGGCGGTCGTAACCGCCACGGGCATGGATACCGAGATGGGAAAAATCGCATCGCTTTTGGAGGGCGCAGGCCAGGCGCTTACGCCGCTTCAGATGAAGCTCAAGAGTCTTGGAAAGCTGCTGGGCTTTGTGGCGCTGGGCATTTGCGCAGTGATTTTCTTAATCGGAATTCTTTCCGGAATGCCGATCATGGAGATTTTCATGATCGCCGTATCGCTGGCTGTTTCCGCCATTCCCGAGGGACTTCCCGCCATCGTTACCATCGTGCTTTCGATGGGCATGCTGCGCCTTTCCAAGAAAAACGCGGTGATCCGTCAGCTTCCTGCAGTTGAAACGCTGGGCAGTGCGTCTGTGATCTGCTCGGACAAGACGGGCACTCTTACGCAGAACAGAATGACTGTGGTTTCCGCGCATGCGTTCGGTCAGAAGGGGCTTGAGGATATTTCGGACAACAATTCCGATGCAATCAAGGCGCTCCTTAAAAAGGCTGCGCTGTGCTGCGACGGCTCGTTCTCGGTGGAGGATGGAAAAGAGGTTCACATCGGCGATCCTACGGAAACCAGCATCGTCGCCGCTGCTTTTAGAAACGGCATGACGAAGGAAAGCCTGAACGCCGCGCATCCCCGCCTTTTCGAGCTTCCCTTCGATTCCGACAGAAAGCTCATGACCACGGTTCATAAATTCGGAGACGAAATTATTTCCGTAACCAAGGGCGCGTTCGACGTGATTGCGGGCAGGCTTGCGGGCGAGCTTCCGGACGGCGCAAACGAACTGGTAGACGAAATGGGCGCAAGGGCGCTTCGCGTGCTGGCGATTGCTGAGCGCAAGCTGAACAGCGTTCCCACGGCGGAGGAAGCCGGAACGCTGGAAACAAACCTTACGCTGATCGGCCTTGTCGGCATTATCGACCCGCCCAGACCTGAGGTGCGCGACGCGGTCAAAGAGTGCAAGACCGCCGGCATTCGCCCTGTGATGATTACGGGCGACCATGTTATTACGGCAAGCGCCATTGCAAAGGATCTCGGAATTTTAAGAGACGGCGACCGTGCGGTGACGGGCGCGGAGCTTTCGAAAATGTCCGACGACGAGCTCGAAAAGCAGGTGGAAGGCATTTCGGTATATGCGCGCGTAACGCCTGAAGACAAGATTCGAATCGTACGCGCATGGCAGAAGAAGGATCGGATCGTATCCATGACGGGCGACGGCGTAAACGACGCGCCTGCTCTCAAGGCGGCGGATATCGGCTGCGCGATGGGCATCACCGGTACCGATGTAGCGAAGTCTGCGGCGGCGATGACGCTGATGGACGACAATTTTACCACCATTGTATACGCCGTCAAGGAAGGCCGCGGCATTTACGACAATATCAAGAAGGTTGTGGGCTTTCTGCTCGGAACCAATATCGGCGAGATCCTGTGCGTGTTCCTCTCCATGCTTCTTTGGCGCGAGACGCCGCTCATGTCCATGCAGCTTCTCTTGATCAACCTTGCGACCGACTCGCTTCCGGCTGTGGCGCTGGGCGTTGAGAAGGTAGAGGACGATGTGATGACGAGAAAGCCGCGCGGAAAGAACGAGGGATTGTTTGCGGGCGGCTACGGCATTCAGATCGTGCTTCAGGGCGCGCTGTTCGGCCTTCTTGCGCTGATTGCATACTATATCGGCAAAACATTTATCGGCGCGGGCTGCGAAGATGCGGTCAAATACGGACAGACGATGGCCTTTGGCGTACTGGCGCTTTCGCAGGTGTTCCATTCGTTCAATATGCGAAGCGACAAGAGCCTGTTTGAAATCGGACCGTTTGGAAACGGAAAGCTCAACCTTGCCTTTGCCGCATCGGTTCTGATCGTCGCTTTGGTTATGTTTGTGCCCTTCTTAACCTACATTTTCGGCCTTGTAAGGCTGAGCGTTCAGGGCTACATGATCATGCTGGGGCTCTCGTTCGTGCCGATTCCGGTGCTTGAGATTGTGAAGTTCATCAGGAAAATGGTGAAGAAGAATAAGTAAACGGCGTTTTTACGCATAATACAAGGCTTCTGCGGGTGCTTTTCGCAGAAGCCTTGCTGTGTATTTAGGAAATTGGCTGGCAGAGGACCGGTAAGGGCGGAAGTTTTATGCTTCTGCAATCAAACAAAAGCGAACTCCTCAGCCGCTCATGGGGCAGCTTCCCTTTTGCGAAAAGGGCGCCAAGCGGGTTGTTAACCTATAAATGCTGCCGTTACGCGTGGTTTTCTTTTTTCTGCTGTTTTGATTGAATCAGAATTCTTCGCGTTCTTCGTCGTTGATCCAGTGATCGTAGAATTCTACGCCGCGCCAGAGATTTGAAAGCAAGGCTCTGTGCGTGGTTTCGGCGCTGACCCATTCGTCGATGCGGCTCAAGCCGAAGGCTTTCCAGTCGGTGAAGAATTTTGTCGCTTCCTCAGGGTTCAATTCGTTTTTGAGCATGGCGTGTCTCTTAAGGCGTACCCAGCGCACGGACAGGCGCGCTTTTGATATGCGGTACAGTCTGAGCGCGTCGCCTTTTACCGCTTCTTCAGCCTTGTCCATGATTGCGTCCAACATATCGAGCATTTCATCGGAAAACAATTCCGAAACGGGCTGATCGTTGAAGCCTACGTGGATATTGTCCTTTTCCGCCTTATCGCACAGGACGTTTATATAGTCACGCACGTATTTTCCGGCGTCGCCGTAATAGTAATCGGTGAACTCCTGAATATGCTTATGAACGTCCGTATAGGGGTTCCACAAAAGTTTCGTGATGATATACGCGCGCAGCTCGTTAAAGTCCACGCCGCCGCGCTTTGCGCCGTTGGCCTGTTCAAACACGCCTTTAACGTGGTTTTTGTGGAAAGCCTGCATATTGATCTGAAGCGTGCGCCAGTTGGGGTGGGGCGTGGGATAATGCGCAAAGCAGGTGGTATAATCCCATATGTAGAGCCTGTCGTGATACGCACCCCAATTGCGAAGGTCGTTGATAAACGAAGTCTTGGTTCCGTCGGGAAGCGTGAGCGAGCGGTCGTCCGTGCAGGTTTCAAAGGGATGCGAGAAGCAGCATTCGATGGAGCAGAGGCGAACGCATACGTTTTTCCGCGGTTTTGTGATGCGCGGAACCGGGCGGGTGTAGTTATAGGCGAGGGTATCGAACACTACGTTCGGGAATTCCGTTTCCAAGTCCTCGGCAATCGCGTTTACGAACCGCAAAAGCGTTCCGGCGGGGCTGCCTTCTTCCTTATCTGCCGCGAGGCATTTTTCACACTGGCAGCCTAAAATGTGATCGTTTTGGGAGACGGAGAGTATGCGCGTTTCGGGGTGCGCATAGAGCATTTTACGAACGCGCTCCTTTGCGATTGCAAGAACGTCCGGATTCGTAAGGCAAAGCTGTGTGCGGTCGTCGCGTGCGA
Source organism: Clostridia bacterium (assembly GCA_017396845.1). Lineage (GTDB taxonomy): Bacteria > Bacillota > Clostridia > Christensenellales > Aristaeellaceae > SFHK01. The sequence goes on along the minus strand of JAFQKQ010000008.1, from coordinate 16,928 downwards.
CGCGAACGCCGTTGTACATGGCGAAGTATTCCGGGTGGGTTTCTCCGAATTCCTTTGCGGGAATAATACGGTCGAAGGTATGAACGAAGCCGGTATACTTCTGATGGCCGCCGAACTGTTCTTTGATCTCGGGAGAATTTCCGTTCAGCCTGCTCTTTACGGCGAAGCGTCCGTTCTGCGCAAGGTCATAGTAGTTGTGATCGCGGTGCTCAAAGGCGGGAAGCTGGCGCGTATGGATGTCGGGGCAGATGAGATTTACAATGGAGGGTACTTTTTCGCAGGTGGATGTAAAGAATCTTACGCCGAGGGTTTCCAAAAGCTCGTAAACGCCGTAGATTACGCCGCGCTTGCCGCCCTGAATGACGATTTTTTCCGCGTCCGAGGCAATTTCAAACCCATCTTCGCCGAGGGAAAGGCTGTCGTCTGCATGACGGATGATGATTCCGTTGTCTCCTGCATGAACGACGTCAAATACGGCTGAGGTGATGAGATCCAGGTAGTATCTAAGCTCTGTAGCCGCGTATTTCTCCTGCGGCGTGGGCTTTTCGGGAAGCACGATGGGCATAAGCGCCCGGCGATCCTTTGAAAGAAGTACTGACATAAGTGTGATTCCTCCTTTGCTGTATTGGTACTGCGTTCTATCTTCGATATCCGTATATGCTTTGAAAAGTTCAGGCGCTCGTCTTAAGAAATCCGCAACCGGCATAAGATCGGTATTTTCCTCAAGATATTAAAAGGCAATGCCGTCTTTGAAGCCGGCAGCGTTCCTATCCAAACAATTACAGCCGCAGCGCTCTCTTTCGGTATTCGCCCGGAGCGGCGCGCTCAGGCGCATGGGGCAGGGCTCGGCGGCGGCGTACGGCGTGCAGCCGGAAAGAGAGAATGCGCCTGAGTTTAAAATCGTTTCTTGATGACCGCGCCTTTTATTTTGATTTATTGTTGACAGCTGTTTGAAAATCAGTTCCCGGAGGAATCGTCCGTAAGCGCGCGGACCTCCATGGCGGTAAGGAAGACGGTTTCTTCTCTCATGATACAGTCATCTTTATTGTAAATCCGGATAACGCTTGATTGCGGCGCGGAATACAGATTCATGATAAACGCGGCGTAATGCCCATTTTCATCCTCGATGAGAGAGGTGAAAATGTTTCGGTTCGATGAGGATAGGGCAGGCTTTCCGCCAAGGCGGGTAAGCAGTTCTTCCATAAGCCGGGCCTGATCGAAGGTGGTCATCTGCCAGCGGCAGGAAAGATAGATTGCGCGGCCGCGGCCGATAGACATTTCATATCCCATAATGCTGTCTGTGCGTATGTCCGTAAAGAGCACCGAAGCGCCTTCCGGAATGCGCGGAATTCGGAAAACGGGCTGCAGGCCGTATATATCGCCGGCTCCGTCCATATGGATGACGGCGGCGGTTCGAAGCGGTTTTTCAAGCGCCGGACTTCCCAGATGCTCCATAAGGTATGTACAGGGATTGAGGTTTTCGTCGTATTCCGGGAGCGCGCCCAGAATCAGCGCCTGACCGCCGTTTTCGAGAAAGCGAACCAGCGCCGTCTGCGCATTTTCGGACATAACAGAGGAAGAGGGAACGATCAAAGGAACGGAAGGATCGAGCGGACGGCTGAGATCGGCCAGCGAGGGCGCAAAGGAGGAACAGAGCATGGTGTAGATAACGCCCTTTTTCGCAAAATCCCATGCTGCGCTTCTCGAAAAGGGGAGAGATATGCAGTCGAAATCTTCCGTTCGTATACTTGACCATTCAAATGCTATGTTTGCCGACGTTCGCCGTTTTCCCCGCTGCATCCAGCTGTGCCGATTCATAAAGGCGTTGAATGTTTTAAAGCTTTCATAGGTAGGGTTTACGGAGCCGTCGGCGCGGATGAACGCATTGTAATCATAGATTTCGCAGGTGCTGCCGGTTCCCGGGAAATTCGGCCCGCCGGTAAAGATATAGTAGTTTACCCCTTTCATGCCCATTGCGAGATTCGTCATGTAGCATGCGAGAAGATCTTCCTTCAGTATCGGCGGCGTATCGGAGGGAGAACCGCCGGGCATTTCAAGTACGGACGGCGGCATGTTAAGAAGACGCATGGTCTCCATGGAATACAGCGCGCGAACGGCGTATTGGGGCGTGGGATTGTTCTGCGGCCAGGTCTGGTTGAGCGTGTAATAGTGATCCGATCCCAATAGGAAGCCGGAGCCCATTTTCTCTACGGTTTCCACGAACAGGCTGTTCATGCCCGGATTGGCGCTGTTATGGCAGATGGGAAGGTTAAATCCGTCCTCGCGCAGCCAAGAGGCGAGAAGGGATGTGTACTCGGCGAGGGTTGAAAGATAGAAATCGAAATAATCCTGCTTTTGAATGCAGACGGATTTTTCGCGCCTGTCGTCGCTTGGAGCAGGCACAGCCTGTGTGAAGGACGTGTATTCGGTGTTCCATGCGCTGTTCAATCGTTCGACGGATTCGTATTTCTTTTGAAGGAATTTTGGAAAGCGCCCGTTTTCCTGTCCGAAGCCCATGGTTTTCGGGTGATAATCGAGGGAACCGAACCATATGTGAATGCCGCTTAATTCGTTGTCCGTCTGAAGCATTACGACGGGATCGCCGATAAACGGCCGCACGACGTCTGCAAAGGCTTTATAGTATTTTCGCGCTTTTTCAAGAAACACAGGGTGCAGATAGGATACGGACGAATGGCGGAAGGGATTTCCTCCAATATCCCGCGCCAGTATTTCCGGATATGAGCTCAAAAGCCATTCCGGAAGGCCGCCGTTGAACAGCTCCGAATACTGATACGGCCCCGGGCGGAGAATCACCTTCAGACCCGTTTCCTTGGCGGTTTTCAAAAAACGCACCAGATCGCGGTTTTCCCGGTCCCCGAAAACGATATTTCCCTCCTCCGGCTCGTGAATCAGCCAGGGAACATAGGTTGCAATGGTATTGCCGCCGCCTTCGCGGAACAGCTCCATGCGCCTTTTCCAGTCGTCTGCAGGCACGCGGAAATAATGAAATTCACCGGAAATCATGAAGCTGTCTTTGCCGTCAATCCGAAAACCGGTATGGTCGAATGAAAAAACGGACATGAAAACGCCTCCTTTGAGATCGAAAGGTATGGCATGCGCGTTTTTGATGTACGAGATATGTTAATTCGGCAATCTGTTTTTTACGATGATAGCATTATTTCAGCGGTTCGTCAATACTTGCATTGCGTTTTCGATGCTTTCGCGGTACAATATAGGCACTTACGAAACGGAAAGGATCAGACATATGTTCACAAAAGAAGATATTAAAAGCAGCTTCGGGAAATGGGCATAGAGCCCAATGATACCATTCTCATTCATACATCCATGAAGGCGATCGGCGAAGTTGAGGGCGGCGCGGACGGGCTGATCGATGCGTTCGGCGAGTATCTGAAGGACGGGCTTTTCATCGTGCCTACGCATACCTGGGGCTGCGTAGGACGGGATCAGCCGGTATACGACGTAAGAAGCACCGTTCCCAATATCGGTGCGCTTCCGAGGTGCGCCGCATTCCGAAAGGACGGCATTCGTTCATTGCACCCTACGCACTCCATATGGGCAAAGGGCAAAAACGCCTGTGAATTTGTAAAGGGCGAAGGAGATTTAGAGTCTCCGGCGCCCAGGAAGGGTGCATGGAACAGACTTGCGGATGTGCATGCGAAGATTTTGTTGATCGGTGTTTCGCATAACAAGAACACGTTTATTCATTCGATCGACGAATATGCATCCGTTCCGGACAGACTCGGCAAGGTTCCCTACGATGTTACAGTCATCGACTGCGAAGGGAATGCGTCCACGCATCCGATGCATCCGCATTTCTGTTCAAAGACAGGCGATATTTCGGAGTACTATGTGAATTTCGAAAAGCCGCTAATCAGACTCGGCGCGCAGACGATGGGAAAAATCGGAAACGCGGAGGTTCGCGTTGTGGATGCGTATCGGTGCCGTGAAATCATTTCGCGCATCTACAGTCGCACAAAGGAAGACATATTTACGGGTTTTACCGAAATTCCGGAGGAAATGTACATCTGATCGACAGAAGGAGGAAACATTCATGAAAAAGGTATGCACGTCATTTTCAAAGCCTGTTTCCGGGATGAAGCCGCTGCACGGCGTGAACAACAGCCCGGATACCTATGGAGAACCGATTCCCGCATTCATGGACGCCGGAATTCCGTATGTACGCCTTCATGATTCCATGGGCGCGTTCGGCGGCACATGCTTTGTGGATGTTCCGAATATCTTTCCGGATTTTGATGCGGACGAAAACGATCCTGCCAGCTATAAATTCGAGTTTACCGATGCATATTTAAAGGGACTCACGGCCTCCGGCTGCAAAATTTTCTACCGCTTGGGCGTAACAATTGAAAACCACTATCAGATCAAAAGAGTGCATACGGATGTACCGCCTGATTTTGAGAAATGGGCGCGGATTTGCGCGCATATCGTAATGCACTATAATGAAGGCTGGGCAAACGGCTTTCATATGGGCATTGAGTATTGGGAAATATGGAACGAACCGGAAAATCCGCCGATGTGGGCGGGAAGTATGCAGGATTACTTCAAAATGTATGAAGTGAGCGCCAACTATCTGAAGAAGCTGTTTCCCAATCTCAAAGTGGGCGGATATGCCAGCTGCGGCTTCTACTGCACCACCCGCGAAAACATGAGCGAATTCTATGAAAGCTTCATGACGTGGTTTGATGAATTCCTTTCCTATATGCAGGATAAAGCGCCGGTAGACTTTTTTTCGTGGCATTTGTACACGGAGGATCCGCGCGAGATTGAAGCGCATCAAAGGTATGTGTCCGACAAGCTCTACGAATACGGCTATCACGATACAGAGAGCATATTCAACGAATGGAATTATATCAATTCGAAGCCCACGCGCTTTGAAGATTTGAAGGAAGAAGCGGGCGCGGCATTTGTCGGCGCGGCGTTTTCCGTTATGCAGTACGGAAGCGTTGACAAGGCGATGTATTACGACGCAGCGCCCAGCCGCGCCTATTGCGGGCTTTTCTACTTTCCGAGCCTTCGCGTGACGAAGACGTATTACGCCTTTAAAGCCTATAACGAACTTTTCCGCCTCGGCAGCTGCGTAAAAGCAGTATCGGATGACGAAACCCTCTATCCGATTGCGGCGATGAACGATAATGAAAAAGCCGTCATGCTTTCAAGCTTTGGAAGTACAGACGGCAGAGTGGAGCTGGATATTTCGGGTCTTTCGGGCGAAAATGAAATCGAGGTTTTCCGGCTGAATAAAGACTGCAATCTGGAAAAAGACAAGGTGGAGTATGCCTCCGGCGATAGGATCAGGCTTTTTATTCATATGACCGATAATGAAGTAGTGTTGATCATGATAAAACCGATGGACAAAGCGTGATTTCGGGGAACAAGCATGAACGGAAATAAAAGAAATCTTCCGGAGGCGGAGCAGAGGATAAGCGCCGTAAGGAGAAGGAGAATCAGAAGAACCGTCCTGATTCTTGCAATTGTTATTGCATTTCTTATCTGCGCGTATTTAGCGGCGCTTTATTTTATCGCAGATTCTATTGCCTCTGACGGGATTTCGGCGTCAAGCATAGGAATCATCGGCGGTGCGGACGGCCCGACGGCGGTTATCGTATCGAGCGGATTCTCTGCAGCGACGCTGATTGCGCCCGGCGTTTTGATTGCCGGGCTTATACTTCTCATCGTTACTGAACGCAGGGACAGAAGGTAAGTTTGACAGCGGTATCATAATGCGCATAAAAGTACAAAAAAGGGGCTGCTGCAGAAGCAAAAAATCTGCAGCGGCCCCTTTTCGCATGCCGTAAATTTGTTTATGAGATATATCGGTCCAATAAAGGAAGCCATTTCTGCGCTTCCGCAACACGGCGGGTTTGCTCTTCGTATTATCCCTCCAGCATCTTGACAACCCTTGCATACAGCGTCGAATCGAGTCTGCAGGTGACTTTTGTGCCGTTTTCGAGGTATTCCTCGCTTTCTACGTCGCCCTGTGCGTGCAGAAGGCTGAGCGCCGCGCCCTTGTGGTAGGGAATGAGCAGCTCTACCGAGCGGCGCATGGCTCCGATTCTTTCGGAGATGGCATTTTTCAGGTTTTCAAGGCCTTGGCCGTTCTGCGCGGAGATGAGAATGGCGTCGGAGGGCTCGATAATGGTGCCGATATCGGCTTTATCCGCCTTGTTGAGGGCTTCAAGCACAGGCTTTCCCTGCGCGCCGAGCTGATTCAGTACGTCGTATACCACTTCGCGCTGCTGTTTATAGAAGGGGGAGGACAGGTCGGACACGATGACAAGAAGGTCGGCGAAAATCGCCTCTTCGAGCGTAGATTTGAACGCCTCGACCAGCGTATGGGGGAGTTTTCTGATAAAGCCTACGGTGTCTACCATCATGCAGCGGCGGTTTTCGGGGAGATCCACCTGACGGACGACGGGGTCGAGAGTGGCGAACAGCTTGTCCTCCACCAGTACGTCGCTTCCCGAGAGCGCGTTTAAAAGCGTGCTCTTTCCCGCGTTCGTATAACCCACCAGCGCTACCATCGTTTGCTCCATTTTGCTTCTGCGGGCGCGGCGCATGCCTCGCTGTTTGGTAAGCTCGTTCAGCTCGCCGGTAAGATCGTCGATGCGCTTTCGGATGTGTCTTCTGTCGGTTTCCAGCCGCGTTTCGCCGGGGCCTCTGGTTCCGATGCCGCCGCCGAGTCTTGAAAGGGATGTCGAGCCCACCAAGCGCGGCAATCTGTATTTCATCTGGGCAAGCTCTACCTGAAGCTTGCCTTCCGACGTCTGTGCGCGGCGGGCGAATATATCCAGAATCAGGCTGGTGCGGTCGATTACGCGAACGCCCAGCGCGTTTTCAAGGTTTTTCTGCTGTGCGCCGGTAAGCTCGTCATCCAGAATGGCGAGATCTACTTCAAGCGTCTGGCAGGTAAGAGAGAGTTCCTCCGCCTTGCCGGTTCCGATGAACGTCGCGGGATCGGGCTTTGCGCGCTTTTGAAGCACCTTGCTTACGATAACCGCGCCCGCGGTTCCGGCAAGGCTTGCAAGCTCGTCCAAAGATTCCTGGCTGTCGGTAGAAATCAGCATAACCTTTTCGCTGGTTTCCACGATGCCGCCTTCGGCAATGGCCTTTTGAACGCGCTCTTCGCTCTGGTCGATTTCGCGCAGCCAGTCCTTCTGCGGGATGCGTCCGGGCTTTACGGGGCCGTAGGTGATTACCGACAGGCGGTTGTATTCCATGTCGCCCAGGAACGCGCTGCTGATGCCGGTGGCGCGGCCGTCCTGCACGCCGATGGCCACCATCGCGTCAAAGCGAAGAAGTCTGAGCGCCTGAATGTCCACGTCCGACAGCATGGCGTTTCCGCCCGGATGCGTGTGAATGCAGCGGAAGCCCGTCAGACGGTCAAAATTTCGGCGAAGGTGCATTTCTGTAAGGCCGATGGAGGAAATGTTTCCCACCGCGACCTCTAAAATTTCGCCGGAGCGGCTCAGGTATACCATCATCTCGCGGTTCAGCTGTTCCGTAAAGCGGATGAGCAGCGACAAAAGCCGGTCGGGCAAAAACATATCCCGATCGAATTCGATGTCGTACAGCCTGTCCATCTCCTGAATCAGGGATTCGCGAATGCCTTCAAGGTTTCCGTGTATCATGTTTGTTTCAATTCCTCCGGGTTATTTGATGGGCTTGATGTTCCAGATGTCGTCGGCGTATTCTTTGATCGTTCGGTCGGACGAGAAAACGCCTGCGCTGAATGCGTTTATCAGGCACCTTCTGAAATGGCCGCTCGGGTCGTTTTTTATGGATGAAAACGCCTTGAAGCGCGCTTCCTGATAGCGCATGAAATCATTCAAAATATAGTAGTGATCCGGCTTATGCCAGGACGCGCCGTGCAAAAGGGAGTCGTGCAGCTCTTTGAAAGCGCCGTCTTCATCCGACAGGGGGAGCTCGATAATGGAATCAACGGCTCTTTTCACGCGCGCATTTGTGCGATAGATATCCATGGGATCGTAGTTTTCGCGGATGGCACGGATTTCATCAATATCTGCGCCGAAGATTACTTCGTTTTCGCGTCCGGCTGCTTCGGCGATTTCGATATTCGCGCCGTCGATGGTTCCGATGGTTACGGCGCCGTTTAACATCAGCTTCATGTTGCCCGTGCCGCTGGCCTCGGTTCCGGCGGGGGAAATCTGCTCGGAGAAATCCGCCGCGGGGATGATTTTTTCGGCGTAGGAGCAATTGTAATTGGATACGAAGCATACGCGCATAAAGCGGTTTGCGTCCGGGTCGTTATTGATGATTTCGCTGAGCCTTCCGATATAGCGGATCACGGCCTTCGCGCGGGCGTAGCCGGGGGCTGCCTTTGCACCGAAAATAAACGCTGTGGGCGGGAAATCGAGAAGATTTCCGCTTTTCACTTCCATATACAGATCGTAAATCGACATGGCGTTCATAAGCTGCCGCTTGTATTCGTGCAGGCGCTTGATCTGTACGTCGTATATAAAATCGGGAGGAAGGCATACGCCTTCTTTTTTCAAAATGTATTCGGAAAGCCGGATCTTGTTTTGATGCTTTACCGCTGAGAACTCCTCGATAAGCTCTGAGTCAATAGCGCCCTTTAGCTTTTCAAGCTCGCTCAGATTCTTATAAAAACCGTTTCCGATGCGCTTTTCGATGATTTTACAGAATTCGGGATTCGAAAGCCCCAGCCAGCGGCGCTGGGTAATGCCGTTGGTCTTGTTGCGGAATTTTTCGGGATACAGACGGTACCAGTCTGAGAAGAGCTCCGTTTTAATAAGCTCCGAGTGGATTTTCGCAACGCCGTTTACGGAAAAGCCCATGAACAGCGCAAGATCTGCCATTGAAACGCTTTCGCCCTTGATGATCGAAAGCCCCGTTTCTTTCGTGCATTTCTTATTCAGCCTGCGGATGATTTTTTCAACCTCGGGGCATACGGAGGCGATCATGGCAAGCGACCACTTTTCAAGCGCCTCGGGCATTACCGTGTGATTGGTGTAGGCGAACATGTTTTTTACATGTTTTACGGCGCTTGCAAACGATACGCCTTTCTTTTCGAGGAGGCGGATCATTTCGGGAATCGCGAGCACGGGATGCGTATCGTTTAACTGTATCACATTTGTTTTTGCCAGGCTTCTGTAATTTGCGCCGTGCTTTTCTTCGTAGGTTCTCAGGATATCCTGGCACGACGCGCTGGAAAGCACGTACTGCTGCTTAAGCCTCAGCCGTTTTCCTTCCTCATCCCAGTCGTTGGGGTAGAGAACCTTTGTAATGTCCTCCGCCTTGTTTTTATCGCGGCTGGCTTCCAGATAGTGATAGTCGTTAAACAGCGCGAAATCGAATTCGTTAAGGCTCTCGGTCTGCCATAGCCTGAGCGTTCCGATATAGTCGGTATCATAGCCGATTATAGGCATGTCATAGGGAACGGCGCGAACGTCTCCCGTCGCCATTTCCACGATCACGGCCTTTTCATCCCTTCTTAAGGACCACGGGTCTCCGTATTTCGTCCAATCGTCGGGAAGTTCCTTTTGCGCGCCGTTTTCAATTTCCTGCTTGAAAAGCCCGTAGCGGTACCGGAGCCCGTAGCCGTTTACGGGCAGATTCATGGCGGCAGCGCTGTCTAAAAAGCAGGCGGCCAGTCTTCCGAGGCCTCCGTTTCCCAGCGCCGCATCTTCAACATCCTCCAGGATACCGATATCAACGCCCTTAGAGGATAATATTTCCCGCACATCGTCGAGTATGCCCATGCAGAACAGGTTGTTGAAGATCATTCTGCCGGTCAGAAATTCAGCGGAGATATAGTGCGCCTGTTTGGTTTTTGCGCGTGCCTGTTCGCTGTTTGTCCATTTTTTGCCGATAGCGAGTATGGCTGCTTCGCCGATGGCCTCTGAAAGCATTGTGCTCGTGGCTTTATCAAAGGATACATGGTGCTTTCCGAGGAGGATTCTTTCCGCATCGCGGATCAGAGACTGCGCCTTCGTCATGATGGTATCCTCTCATAATATTCATTGAGCTCTCTGTATTTTTCCGCCAATTCGTCCGTGAGTGCACCCTTTTCCATATTCCAGCGCCAGTTCGGGTTTCCGATGGTTCCGGGCGTATTCATTCGGGCGGAGGAATCCTTTTCCAGTATGTCCTGAACGGGAATCACGGCGAGCCTTGCAGCGCTTCCAAGCGCCGCTTCGATCATGCGCTCGGTGATCGTGTCGCGCTGGGGAAGGTATTCGTCTGCAAATGCGCGAAGGCTGTCGCTTGCCTTTTCCCACCATCCGATTACCGTGTCGTTGTCGTGGGTGCCTGTGTATACAACAGAGTTTTCGTCGATATGCGAAAGAAAATGGGGGTTCTGTTCGTCGGAATCGAAGGCGAAGGAGAGAACCTTCATGCCTGGATATCCGGCATAGGAGAGAAGTCTTCGAACGCGGGTGCTGATTACGCCCAAATCCTCCGCTACGATATTGATGTCGGGAAGCCTTCTTTTGACGTTGAAAAAGAAGCTGCGCCCCGGCGCTTTTTCCCATCTGCCCACGCGTGCGTTTTCCGCGCCCGCGCGCACCGCGTAGTAATTGGCAAAACCGATAAAGTGATCGATTCGAATCTGGTCGTACAGCTCCATGGCGCTTTTCAAGCGCTTGATCCACCAGTCGTAATTGGTATGTTTCAGCTTTTCCCAGTCGTAGAGGGGATTTCCCCACAATTGACCGTCTTCGCTGAAATAATCCGGGGGAACGCCCGCGACCTTGACGGGGCGGCGATCCTTATCGAGCTGGAAAATTTCGGGATTTGCCCAAGTATCTGCGGAATCCTCGGCGGCGTAGATCGGCATGTCGCCGAAAATCGTTATGCCGTTTTTGTTGGCATAGGCTTTTAGCTGCTTCCACTGGCGGAAGAAGAGATACTGTGTGTATTTATAGAAGTTGATTTCTTCCTTTAGTATGCGCTCGTAGTGTTTAAGCGCGCTCTCTTCGCGCATGCGGATGGCGACATCCGGCCAGATGGTCCACATAAGACCTCCGAAATAATCGCGGACCGCCATAAAAAGCGCGTAATCGCCGATTTCGGGATGGCGCGAGATGAATTCGTCCACTTCGACTTCCAGACGATCATAGTTGTTGAAAAAGCTCATTTTCAGCGCCTGATAGCGCCTGGACTTTGTAATCTCATAATCGATAAAGTGATTGCATTTCAGTGAATCGAGGTCGTCGCCTAAAAGTCCGTCGCGCCTGAGAAGCTCGGGGTCAATTAAATAAATATTCCCTGCAAACGAGGAGGGGCTTTGATACGGGGAATCGCCATAACCTGTGGGACCTGCCGGAAGCACCTGCCATACGGAGAAACCGGCTTTTTTCAGCCAATCGACGAAGTGATACGCCTCGTCGCCGAGCGTACCAATCCCGCTTAAGGACGGGAGCGAGGTAATATGCATTAAGACGCCGCTCTTTCTCATGGAAATCCTTCTTTGTAAATATAATCCTGATTAAATTATAGGTTTTGAAGCACTCCGGGTCAATGGATTGTGGAAGGCGTTCGAGATTTTAACGAAGGAGGCGCGTATTTCCGAAGTATGCTTTTTCGTCTCATCCATAGCTTTTTGAGACCGTTTGGCTTTGAACCCTTTTTGGCGAACGGGCGCGATACGGTTTTCTGTAATCCGTTTTTTTTAAGATGCGCGCTTGTCAGTCGGACGGGGCATTCTCCGGTATATTCGTTCACTGTTTATTGCAATTGCCGGCTGACCGTGACGCTCTGTCGGGACACGCCGGTTTTGCGTTTGTAGGTTTTCTTTCATCCATGAAATCGCAGCGCAAAAAGACGAGCTTTCGATTCCTTTCGGGTGATTGCCCGTATTTTTTTATGCATTGCTTTGCGATGTGCCCGCAAGAGGCCGGTTCAACCGGCGGGGCGCCGGAATGGACATAAAGGCTCTGCTTTTCGAATGCTGCATTCGCCCTTACTCTCCGCATAGTTCAATGATTTCAAACCGAAAACCCGCGAAACTTATTGAAAGGCAAGGTTTTCTCTTGACATGTGAAAATCACATGTTATAATTAATATGTTGGTAACTTATGCGCGTATATACGCGCGGATATATGATTTGGAGGGATGTTCCGATGGTAAATATGCCCGAAGTCAAAGTTGGTATTGTTGCTGTTAGCCGTGACTGCTTCCCGATCGATCTGGCTGAGCGTCGCCGCAAGGCTGTTGTTAAGGCTCTGAACGAAAAGGGCGTAGACATTTTTGAAGTGAACACCATTATCGAGGGCGGCATCGACGCCAACGTAATGGATGCATATGAGGAGATCAAGGCTGCTGACGTTAACGCACTGGTTGTATATCTCGGAAACTTCGGCCCCGAAGGCCCCGAGACCCTGATCGCCAAGAAGTTCGGCGGCCCCGTTATGTATGTAGCGGCGGCGGAAGAGAACATCGGCGTTCTTTCCAGCGAGCGCGGCGACGCATACTGCGGCATGCTGAACGCTTCTTACAACTTAAAGCTCAACGGCATCACTGCCTATATCCCCGAGTTCCCCGTGGGAACCGCGCCGGAAGTAGCCGACATGATCAATGAGTGGATTCCGATTGCCCGCGCGCTGATTGCGGTCAAGGATCTCAAGATCATCACCTTCGGCCCCCGTCCGTTCGACTTCCTCGCCTGCAACGCCCCGATCGCCCCGTTGTTCAAGCTCGGCATCAACGTTCAGGAAAACAGCGAGCTGGATCTGCTTGCCTCCTACAAGGCGCATGCAAACGATCCCCGCATCCCCGCCAAGATCAAGGAAATGGAAGATGAGCTCGGCGAAGGCAACAAAATGCCCGGCATCCTGCCGCGCCTTGCACAGTATGAGCTGACCCTGCTCGACTGGGTGGAAGCCAACCGCGGCAGCGCCAAGTATGTGGCGATGGCCAACAAGTGCTGGCCGGCATTCCAGACGGAGTTCGGCTTTGTTCCTTGCTACGTCAACAGCCGCATGACCGCTATGGGCATTCCGGTAGCCTGCGAAGTTGACATCTACGGCGCGCTGTCCGAGTTCATCGGCACCTGCATCACCGGCGAGCCCGTAACCCTGCTCGACATCAACAACTCCGTTCCCGCCGATATGTACAAAGAGTCCATTGAGGGCAAGTTCCCCTATCGCGCGAACGAGGTATTCATGGGCTTCCACTGCGGCAACACCCCGATCTGCCGCCTTACGAAGGGCACCATGAAGTATCAGCTGATCATGAACCGCGGCCTTGAGAATGGCGGCGAGCCGGACATCACCCGCGGAACGCTGGAGGGCGACATCATCCCCGGCAAGATCACCTTCTACCGCCTGCAGGCCAACAAGGATTCCAACCTTCAGGCTTATGTCGCTCAGGGCGAGGTTCTCCCCGTGGCGACCCAGTCCTTCGGCGGCATCGGCGTATTCGGCATTCCCGAGATGAACCGCTTCTACCGCTATGTTCTGATCGGAGACGGATATCCGCATCACGGCGCCGTTGCGTTCGGTCATGTCGGCAAGCAGATCTTCAATGTTCTCACGCTTCTGGGCGTTGAAAAGATCAACTACAACCAGCCGGCATCCCTGCCCTATCCCAAGGAGAATCCCTTCAAATAAATGCTGTTGAAATACGGAGGGGAATCATATGACGATCACGCAGAAACGCATGGTTATTCCCGGTCCAGAGGGTGTGTACGAAAATCCGCTGCCGCGCTTCAGAGACGCGGAGAAAAACCGCGTTGTCAAAAGCAACGGCTCGCTGCTTGCGCATGAGGACAATGAAACGCTCGGCCGCGACTGCGGAACGCGCGTGCTTCCGTACCGCATGCAGGATGTATATACCCGCGCAAGAGACAGGATTGAGCGCGATGTAATCGTGATGGAAAACGAGTATATCGAGGCCGTGTTCCTTCCGTGGCTGGGCGGCAAGCTGTATTCGCTTACCGATAAAAAGGCAAACCGCCCGATTCTCTTTACCAATCCCGTATTCCAGCCTGCAAACCTCGCTATCCGCGATGCATGGACCAGCGGCGGCGTGGAGTGGAATGTGAGCCAGCTGGGTCATACCTTCTCCACCTGCAGTCCCATGTTTTTCGCAATTGTCCGCAATGAAGGCGAAGCGCCGTTTTTGCGCATGTACGACTACGAAAGGCAGAAGAGCCTTTTCTGGTCGATCGACTTCCATCTGCCGGACGGCGCGAAGGCGCTGGTTGCGCACGTCCGCATTGTGAACGATGACGACTTCAAAAAGCCCATGTACTGGTGGACGAATACCGCCGTCATCGAAACAGAGGAAGCGCGCGTGTTCAGCGAAACGGACGAAGTGTTCTATCAGGACTGGATCAAGGATGAAAGCGACCCGAAGCGCGTGAAATACATCGCCAACGGCTTCGGTCATGCGAAAATGCCGTATTACACCGATGCAAACGGCGTGCAGCATGCCGATTTCGACGCGTCCTATTCCATGCGCATTCCGCGTTCCAGCGAATATTTTTTCCAGACCTCGCCCGATACCGTCTGTCCGTGGGAAGCCATTTCCTATAAGGACGGCTATATGTTCTTTGAAAAGAGCACGCAGCCTTTGCGCTACAGGAAAATGTTCTGCTGGGGCAAGGGCAGAGGCGGCCGCTTCTGGTGCGACTTTTTGAGCGAGCCCGGTCAGGGCGATTATATCGAGCTGCAGGCCGGTCTTGCGCCGTCGCAGGTGCACGGCTACGAAATCGGCGCGAACAGCACCATCTCCTTCACGCAGGCGTTCTCCTGCGCGCAGGCGGACAAGCCCGAGGAAATGTTCGGCGATTGGCATGCCTCCCGCGACCTCGCCCGCGATATCACCATGAAGGTGCTTTCCGATGATGAGCTTCTTGAAATCGAGAAAAAGGCGAACGACCTTTTCGGCGGCAAGATGGAAATCATCTATAAGGGCACAGGCTGGGGCGCGCTTGAAAGAAACCGCCGTGAAAAGACGGGCGCAAAGCCCGTTCCCGCCGGATACGAATTCCCGGACTGCTCCATGACGGATGAGCAGAAGCCGTGGATGAGCCTTCTTAAGAAAGGCAAGCTTGCCTGCTTCAAGGGCGATTCTTTCATGGTGGCCGAAGAATGGCGCGGCATGCTTGAAAACGATACTTCCTGCGCTTCCAAGCTTATGCTTGGCGTTATGGCGTTTGAAAACGGCGATCTTGATAAGGCGGAAGCCTGCTTCAAGGGCGTGAAGAACGCAAAACTCCGTCCTCTGGCAATCCGCAACCGTTCTCAGATTGCTTTAAGGCGCGGAGATGAGGAAGAAGCCATCGCGCTTATGAAAAAAGCCTGCGAGGCCGGCGGAGACGAACTGGACGCCGCATACAAGCGTGAATACCTCCAGCTTCTCAACAAGGCCAAGAGATACAAAGAGTCGTGGGAAGCGTTTGAGGCCGCGTCCGAAATCACCAAAAAGGACGACCGTTCGCGCCTGTTTGCCGGTATGGCCGCCTATGAAATCGGCAACTACGATTTTCTGGAAGAGCTTTTCTCGGAGCAGCACGCAACCATCCGCGAGGGCGAAACCTCTCTTACGGATTTGTGGTTCGGCATGGAAGCCAACAAGGAAGCGAAAAAGAAGGGCGTCAGCGTAACGCCCGAGCTTCTTGAGGAAATCCGCCTGACCAGAACGCCGCCAAGAGAAATCGACTTCAGAATGAGCTGACCGGATTTTTAAGACCTGCGTTTTATTGGCGCAGGTCTTTTTCTTTGAAAACATGCGCTTGACAAAAGAGGGAAAAGAAAGTATGATTCAGGCAATACTGATGATGGAGGCTTGCTTATGAACGGAATCGCGCTTGCAAAGCAAATCGGCATCCGCCCCGAAACCGTATCGCTGATTGAGAAATTCAGTATGGACGCGGAAAGAGAAAAGCAGCTGAAAACGCTTTTTTATGAGGATTATCAGGCGTTCAGGGAGGAAGCCGCGAAGGAAGAGAACGCGAATCTTGCGGTTTTGTATCTGTATCTTAAATGGGCTGAGGATACGCGGGAGAAATACAGGGAAATCGGCGCGGACGAAAGCATGTTTCTGGACGCCATGCGCGATATTCAGATCTGGACGGAAGACCATTATGTCAAAACCGGCGGGCACGGCATACTGGACTGGGGCTGGCCGCAGCAGCTTATGAAGCTTAAGGTGTTCCGCATCGGCAGGCTGGAATTTGAGCCGGCGGTTATGTGGGAAGATATTGAAGTGAACGGAAAAAAGGTCTTGAAGGGCGAAAACATACTGGGCGTTCATATTCCCGCGGGCGAAAAGCTGAGCCCCGAAGCCGTGAAGGAATCTCTCCTGCGGGCTCCGGCGTTTTTCAGAAAGCATTACGGGACAGAATACAGGGCATATCAGTGCGGTTCGTGGCTTCTGTCGCCCGACCTTGAAAAGCTTCTTAAGCCCGAAAGCGCAATTCTGCGTTTTCAGGAGTATTTCACGCTTTACGCCGTGAAGCCCTCAAGACAGGCGGAGGAACGTGTATTTCTGAAAATAACGGATGATTACGAATCCTATCCCGAGGACACATCGCTTCGGAAGAATCTGAAAGAATACCTGCTTTCGGGCGGCAGCGTCAGAAACGGTTCGGGCATCGGCTTTTTTGAGGACATCGGGTAACGCTTATGACCGAAACCTTAATCTAATTTTTAGAAAATTATGTTGATTTTATCGCTTCATGCGTGTATCATCATAATGGATAGAATGAGGAGACCGCGGCTTACCCTTGGAAGACAGAGCAAGTCGCTTTGGCCGTCGGATTTCGTTTATTGTATTCAATAAAAATATATATGGAAAGAGGTTGCATGCAACATGGCTGAACTCAATCTTGCTAAGTACGGCATTACCGGCGTTACTGAGATCGTCCACAATCCTTCTTACGAAAAGCTGTTCGAAGAAGA
>JAFQKQ010000080.1 GCA_017396845.1 Clostridia bacterium | reverse complement strand
GATTTTTCCTTCGTCTACCGTAATATGAATCTGTGCCATTCCCCACGAAAATCGGTTTTCAAGCGCGAAGTCAAATTTCGGCTGCTGCCCCATTTTCCACTCCCAGGATTTGTGCTTATTTACAAGGCTCAGAACCGCTTTTTCATCGTCAGGCGTAAACGCAAATTCCTTTGCATCTCCGTATGTCTTCTGAAATTCCGAAATAATTGCGTTTTTTACCATATCAACCGTGATTCCCGGAATAATATCGGAAAGTCTTCCGATGCGCGCTTTTACGCTCTTTACGCCCTTTGCCTCAAGCTTCATCTTGGGAACGTTCAAATACCTGTCGAAAACGGTAAGATCGCTGGATATGAGTATGGTGCCGTGGCGCAGCTGATTGGAGCCCATCCGGCAGTATGCGTTTCCGGAAATTTTTCTGTCGCCAATCACAATATCGTTTCTTCCCGTGGCGGCGGCAGATATTCCAAAGCTTGAAAGCGCGCGGAGAATCAGCGCAGTCTGCTCGCTTTCGGAATATCTTTCGCTTTTACAGATGAACGAAAAATTCAAGTTTCCTTCGTCGTGATACACCGCTCCGCCCCCGGAAACGCGCCGAACCAGCTGTACGCCGTCAGCGTCCAGCTGGTTCAGATTGCATTCTATCCAGGGGTTCTGATTTCTTCCGATGATCACGGCGCTTTTGTTCACATACAGATACAAAAGCATGCCGTCATCGCCAAGGGACGAAAGCAGATATTCGTCCCCGGCAATGTTCTCGTACGCATCAAGCGTCTTTGAAATCAGAACGCTATTCATTATACGCCGGCCTTGAAGCGGCGCATCTGCTCCACTTCGCTCGGAGTGGTTTCCGCAACGTACCCCGGGATCGGAACGATCTTCGAATGGATCGCATCGATGATCCAGCTGGGCTGCGGGAAGAAGAACTCGTCGAACTCGAAGGGCGGGGTGATCCAGTTGCGGGCGCCGACGACTACGCAGGGAGCATCGAGATCGTCGAAGCACAGATCCGTGATGTTGGCCGCTACGTCGTTCAGGAAGGAGCCTCTCTGGCAAGCGTCGGATACGAGTACGACTCTGCCGGTCTTCTTTACGGAAGCTACGATCTTCTCGTAGTTCAGCGGTACCATGGAGTGCAGGTTGATGATTTCGGCCTCCATGCCGTACTTCGCTTTCAGTTCGTCGGCAGCCTTTACCGCGCGGTAGAGCGCTGCGCCGAGGGTGATGATGGTAACATCCTTACCGGTGCGGACAACGTTGGTGTCGCCGAACTCGATCTCATAGCTCTCAGCGGGTACGCCGCCCTCGTGGAACTGCTCGCCTACGTCATAGATTCTCTGGCTCTCAAAGAACACGACGGGGTCGGTTCCGTTGAGCGCGGACTGCATAAGGCCCTTGGCTTCCCACGGGGTCGCCGGGAAGCAAACCTTGAGTCCCGGGATGTGAGCGCAGAGCGCGGTCCAGTCCTGAGAGTGCTGAGCGCCGTACTTGGAGCCTACGGATACGCGCAGGATGACGGGCATCTTGAGGATACCGGCGGACATGGCCTGCCACTTGGACATCTGGTTGAAGATTTCGTCGCCTGCACGGCCAATGAAGTCGGCGTACATAAGCTCGACAACCGCGCGGCCGCCGCACATGGCGTAACCTACTGCGCTGCCTACGATCGCAGCCTCAGAAATCGGGCTGTTGAACAGGCGGGAGTGCGGGAGAACATCCGGAAGTCCGCGGTATACGGCGAACGCTCCGCCCCAGTCGCGTACGTCTTCGCCGTAAGCGACGAGCGTGGAATCCTCATAGAACTTATCGATCAGCGGCTCAAAGATCGCGTCGCGATAGTTGAAGGTCTTCATCTTGGAATAGGCCTTGCCGTTCTCGTCGAACGCCTTGCGCATCTTGCCGGCGATCTGCTGAACGCGGGGGCAGTCTTCCTTCTTGGCGAGCACGCGGGGCTCATCGGTTCCGAAGGAGGGCACCTTCTCGTTGGAGAACATCAGGCGCTCTACAACCTGCGGAGCGGCCTTGAAATCGCAGTAGGGGCTGAACTCGGGATCGGCGGCATGACGGCAGATATTGGTCATGCGCTCGCGGGTCTCGGCGAGAATCTCTTCGAACTTGGAATCGGCTGCTACGCCTGCGTCTACCAGGTTCTTTCTGTATGTGATGATGGGATCGACTTCCATCCAATCGTTGATTTCGCTTCTCTCGCGGTATGCGTTCTGGTCGCTTACGGAGTGTCCGCAGAAGCGGTAGGTAAGCGTATCCATGAGAACCGGGCCTTCGCCCTTCTTGAGGATTTCGAGCTTGCGCTTCATGGCGTCGATAACCGCAAGGGGGTTGAAGCCGTCTACGCGCTCGGAATGCATCTGGTTCGGAGTGATGCCTGCGCCGATACGGGCGAGCATGTCGTACGCCATGGTTTCGCCGCGGGTCTGTCCGCCCATGCCGTAGCCGTTATTGAAGATGTTGAACAGGATCGGCATGCCGCCCTGCTTGCCGTCTTCGGTCCAGAGGGTCTTGAACTGATCCATGGCGGCAAAGTTCAGCGCTTCCCAAACGGGACCGCAGCCGAGAGAACCGTCGCCGATGTTGCATACGACGAAGCCGGGCTTGTCGTTTACTTTCTTATAGAGCGCAGCGCCGGCAGCGATGGGCGCAGAACCGCCAACGATGGCGTTGTTCGGATATACGCCGAAGGGCAGGAAGAAGGCGTGCATGGAACCGCCCATACCCATGTGGAAGCCGGTCTTGCGGGCAAAAATTTCAGAAAGCGTTCCGTAGAGGATGAAGCGAACAGCCAGCTCTTTTACGGAGGAGGTCGGGCCCATCTTCTCTACCGCGCGCAGGCAGCTGCCGCCGAGGAAGCCTTCCATGATCTTAAGGAGCTCTTCATCGGAGAGCTTCTCAATGGAAGAAAGCGCCTTAGCGAGGATTTCGCTGTGGGAACGGTGAGAACCGAACTGATAGTCGTTGGGCGTCATGAGGTACGCCTGACCTACGCAAGCGGCTTCCTGACCTACGGAAAGGTGCGCGGGGCCGGGATAGGTGGTCTCAACACCGTTGTAA
This sequence comes from Clostridia bacterium, assembly GCA_017396845.1. Classification (GTDB taxonomy): domain Bacteria; phylum Bacillota; class Clostridia; order Christensenellales; family Aristaeellaceae; genus SFHK01. The sequence continues at coordinate 12,258 of JAFQKQ010000080.1, read as the reverse complement.
ACGCTCTTGGTCTTGATATCGGTGAGCATGCTCTCAAACTCGCGAAGAATGGTGATATCGCGATAGATGCGAATGAGATCCTCATCCTTGAAGTTTGCGCGCTCTTCTGCTACGGTCTTCTGATAGGCATTTACCGGGATATCCTGAAAGTGAATCACGGACTGGGCTCGAACCTCATTCGGTCCGTAGTACAACGACTTAGGCATATGAATTTCCCCTTCCTTTTTTGCACTTATTTATTACAGTTTAAAAATCGCTTCGCGAACGACTTCGCATACGGTGGGATGCGGGAATACAAACTTCTTGAGTCTCTCCGGCGGAAGCTCGGTGTCCACCATCATAGCGGCGGAGAGAATCATTTCGCTGGCATAGGAGCCTACGATATGTACGCCCACAACGCGGTTTTTGTCGGTATCCAGAACGATCTTGCAGAAGCCCTTGCCGCCATCTACTTCGGCCACATAGCGGCCTGCGTACATCATAGGCACGTTGACTTCCTTCACCTTAAGACCCTTCTTCTCCGCCTGCTCCTTGGTATCGCCTACGCTGGCAACTTCGGGATCGGTATAGATGACGGAGGGAATGGAGTCGTAGCGAATATGGTCTTTCTTTCCGAGAATATTGTTAACGGCAACCTCCGCCTCGCGGTATGCGGTATGCGCAAGCATCAGCTTTCCGTTGCAGTCGCCGACGGCGTATACGTTCGGTACATTGGTCATCAGCTTATCGTCGGTTACGATTGCGCCGCGGTTCATTTCGACGCCGAGCGTTTCAAGGCCGATGCCCTTGGTAGCGGCGCGTCTGCCGACGGAGAGCAGAATCTTGTCGCACGCAAGCTCATGTTGACCGTCCTTGTCCTCGTAAACCACGAAGCCCGGCTTTACGGAGAGAACCTTTGCAGAGAGCTTGAATTCCATGCCGCGCTTTGCGTACTCGGCCATCAGAACCTTGCAGATGTCGTTGTCGGTGGGACCGGCAATTTTGTTCATCATTTCGATTACATGAACCTTTACGCCGACGGATGCGAAATAGCAAGCCATTTCAAGGCCGATAACGCCGCCGCCGATGACGGCGAGGGTCTTGGGAAGCTCGGTCATATCCAGAATTTCACGGTTGGTGGTAACGAAGCCGCTTTCAACGCCTTCCTTTACGCCGGGAATCGGCGGAACAACCGCTTCGGATCCGGCTGCGATGATCAGGCGGTTGGCGTAATAGGCCTTGCCCTCTGCCTCAACCTTGAACTTGCCGTCTTCCTTGCCCTTGATTTCGCAGGCAGCGGAAACCACGTTTACTTTATGAGCCGCCATGGTCATGCCGACGCCGGACACGAGGGTCTTAACGACCTTGGCCTTGCGCTTGATTACCTGCGCATGGTCGAATTTCACGTCGCCCGCCGTTACGCCGAAGGCTTCGCTCTCGGTGGCATGCCGGTAGAGCTTTGCGGAATTCAGAAGCGTTTTGGTGGGTATGCAGCCCTCATTCAGGCAAACGCCGCCCAGCGCGCGCTTTTCAAACAGGCACACATTCAGTCCGCCCTGCGCCGCGCGTTCAGCCGCAAGATATCCGCCCGGGCCGCCGCCGATGACAATCAGATCAAATACATCCATTTTGCATTCCCTCCAGTTTTTTTATTTTGCCAGAAGAAGCGTGAACTTTTCAAGATTCTTGCAAAGCTCGCTTACGAACTTCGAAGCGGGAGAACCATCTACTACTCTGTGGTCGTAGGTGAGGCTGAGGCCCATCGCCGGATATACGGAAAGCTGGCCGTTTGCCTCGCGCACACGCTGAGTGATTCCGCATACGCCGAGGATGGCGGTCTGCGGCGGATTGATGACGGGAGTAAACATTTCAACGCCGGTTGCACCGAGGTTGGATACGGTGAAGGAGCCGCCGGAAAGAAGGTCGGGGCTGATTGCGCCGGAACGGGCAGCTTCTGCCAGAGACTTTACTTCCTTGCTGATTTCAAGCAGGCTCTTCTCGTCCGCGTTAAAGATGGTGGGAACCATAAGGCCTCTGGGGGTATCAACGGCAACGCCCAGATTTACATGCTTGAAGTAGCGGATGGTATCGTCGCCGATTACGTTCGCGTTCAGATCCTTCCAGTTGAGAAGGGTTCTGGAAACGGCATAGAGCACCATGTCGCCCAGCGTAATTCCGCCGACTTCGCCGCCTGCGGCCTTGAGTTCCTTGCGGAAGGCCTGAATGGAGGTCGCATCGAAGGAATGATGGTTGGTGAGCTGCGCCATGGACTGAAGGGAGTTCATCATGGACTTGGCAATCACCTTTCGGATGCCGGAGAACTTTACATCCTCGAATTCGGGTGCGGGCGCCGCCTTTGCGGGTGCGGCTGCAGGCGCAGCTTCCGCCTTGGCTTCCTCGATAACCGGCATGCCGTTTTCCATGAGCTTTCTTACATCGCGCTCAATGATGCGGCCCTTGGGACCGGTAGCTTCCGCGTATTTGGGATCAACGCCTGCGTTCTCGGCAAGCGCCTTGGCTCTGGGAGAAATGCGGAGTTCGCCGTCTGTGGATACAGTCTTTTCGATTGCGGCTTCCGCCTTCTTCTCTTCCTTGGCTTCCTCTTTTACTTCTTCCTTCTTCTCCTCTCCGGGGGCTGCCGCCGCTCCGCCGGGAACGAGATCGGAATAATCCTCGCCCTTGTTTCCGATGGCGCATACGTTCGTAAAGCAGGGAACCTCGTCGCCGTCGTTAAAGAACAGAGCAAGCACTTCGCCCGCTTCGGTGCTCTCGCACTCGAAAGAGGCCTTATCGGTTTCGTAGGTGAAGAGAATGTCGCCGACATTTACAGTGTCGCCTACGTTCTTGAGCCATTTTCCGATGATGCAGGATTCAACGGTAATACCGGCTTTGGGCATGATGACTGCTTTTGCCATTTTATTTCTCCTCCTTGGCCAAAGTGTTCAGCAGATAGTCCTCGGCTTCCTTATTCCAGAGGCCCTTGGTCTTCTGGGTGATTTCGAAAAGTTTCTGATACATGGGATCGGTCTTGCCCTTTTCCTCAAAATCAGCAATTGCGGTCAGAGGCATATTGATGTGGGTGTAGATGAGCTTCTTGCCGCCGGGGATTTTGGGAAGATTGAGTGTGGTGTCGATAACGGCGTCAATGCCGCCGATATGAGTAACCAGCGCCGCGGGCGTAAGCTTGCCCTCGCCCATCATTTCAAGGCACTCGATCATATCGTCGTTGTTTCCGCCGGAGGTTCCACAGATGTGCGTGGAGGCGTAGTGTACGTTGTAGAAGTTGAGCTTGGCGTAGAAATCCTTGCGGGAGGGGCCTGCAAAGAAGTTCAGGCAGCCGTCAACGCCCAGAATCTGATCGGCCTGCTCGATAACGGCGGGAACGGGCGCAAATACGACTACATCGTCATAGCCGGTTCCGTCTGCAAGCTTGAGAAGCTCTTCTACGGGATTTTCTACCGCGCCGGTGTTTACATAGTGAAGCTCGATTCCCATACGGGCGGCTTCTTCAACGGTAAGGATCGTTGCGGCTCTGTCAAGTCTCGCCTGATCGATATCGGTTACTACCAGGAAGGAGGGGCGGACGTCGGTGTGCATGATGTAGTCGATCGCGGCCAGACCCATGGGGCCTACGGATGCAAGCAGCGCCATCTTGCCGCCCTTTTTGATGCCCATCTTGTGCTCGTATACGCCGTTGGTGGTGTGATACATCGCCTTGAAAGTGCCCGCTACGCAGGAGAGGGGCTCGGAAAGCGCGCCGCCGAAGAAGCCTTCACCGGCATACGGAAGGAGGCAGCCGCACTCCATGAACTGGTTGGGGATTACGATATAGGTTGCGTCGCCGCCGATGGTCTTAAAGGAATAGCCGGGCGCCCAGAGAGTGCCTTTGTAGTTGATGTTCGGCTGGATGGCGAAGCGGTCGCCCTCTTTGAACTGAGAGGCCCACTTTGCGCCGACTTTTTCGATTACGCCGCAGAACTCGTGTCCCATGATAGTGGGATTGTCCTTTACATCGTCGGGTACGCGCTTGTGATCTTCGCCCTGAAGCGCGGCCTTGTAGGTCGACATGCAGATGGAGTCGCACACAACCTTGGCAAGGATTTCGTCGTCCTTAATCTCGGGAAGCTCAAAGGTTTCCAGTCTCAGATCGCTTTTGCCGTAGAGACGAACAGCATTGGTTTTCATATTATTTATCCTCCCTGAGTTCTTGTTTTACCAGTTTCCAGGCCATATCCACCAGATGATGGAATTTGGGATCCGCAAGTTCCTTGCAGATAAAGCTCTGACGCGAGGAGTTGATGTCTTCGCCCGAAATCTGGGTAAATCCCATCTTTTCGCACAGCGCCATCAGCCTGTCAAGCTGCTTTACGGTATTTCTGCTGGGCATGTAGGTTACGCCCTTTACGCCCTTTTCGCGCATGAAAGCGAGCAGTTCATCAAGATATTCGTCCTCAAACTTCTGCGCCTTCTTGTCGCCCGTTACGCTGTCGCCGATATCGCCCAGATACGCATAGCACAGCGTGCAGCCGATATCATTTGCAAATGCAACCGCTTCGTCAAGCGTCATCATTTCTTCTTCTGCGGAAATGTAGGTGCGCACATTGAGTTCGCTCTTCATAACGCCCAGAAGATCGTATACAAAGTGCTCGCTCTCGGTATCGCCGAGCCACTTGGTAACCTTTTCGGAGGGAGTGATTCCGAGCTTGTCATTCAAAAAGCTTACAACATTGTCGCGTCCCACTTTTTCAATGATCTTAAGGCTGAGCGCATAGAGAAGATGTCTCTCCGTTACGCTTCCGCCGTTTGCGAAATTCGAAATCGGAAGCACGTCTTTGTCAAAATCAAGGCTGATTCCGTACTGAGACATGATCTGATTGATCTTATCGGTCATTTTGCGGTTTCTTACGTTTCTCTTTTCGGCAAGCTCATGAAGCTTTGCCTGCGCCTTGTCGAAGGACTCGGCAGGCACAGAGTGAAACGCCATGTACGCCGCACCGGGCTCGTCGGGGTGATTGGTTCTGAGCGAAGCAAAGGGCGTTCCCTTTAAGGACACGCGGGCTTCGAAGCCGCAGGTAGTGCCCATGTCCGCAATTTTTCCGGCTTCGCGGAATTCCTTTGCGCCGCCGATGGAATCGTGATCCATGATGCCGCAGGTGAGAAGGCCTTCCTGACGAGCAAAGTATACGGCTGCGGTCGGAGAATAGGGCGAGAAGGAATAGATGGTGTGAATATGGTTATTGGCGTATTCCGGCTTCGCCTTGGGCTTTTCCGTTTCTCCTGCCAGCACCTTTTTAAGGTTCTCAATTCTCTCTTCGGGAGTATTCGCGTTTAAAAGGGCGAGGATTTCTTTTTTATTCATTGCTGCGTTCCCCTTTAGTTCAGCATAATCTGGCCGCCGGTTACCGGGATTGCCTGGCCGGTTTCGTACTTCTGCTCTACGCAGTAGGCGAGCGCCAGCGCCACGTCTTCGGGAGTGCAGCCGCGCTTGATGAGGGATTTGGACAGGTAGAACGCGCGAACGTCGTCAACCGTCTTTGCGCCCGGAACCTTGCCGGCGTTTAAGTACTGAACGAACAGACCCTTTACCGGATCGCTCCACAGCGGACCGTCATAATAGTTGCCAGGGCAGATGGAATTGACCTTGATGTTGAAGGGCGCAAGCTCCATCGCAAAGGACTGCGTAAGGCCGATGCCGCCGAATTTTCCGCCAGCGTAGGCGAAATTGTTCTTGCTGCCTTCCAGACCTGACTTGCTGTTGATCTGGATGATATCGAAAAACAGGCTCTCGTCCGCTTCATGCTGCGCCTTCATAATGGCGGAAGCATACTTTGCGCAGAGGAAATAGCCGTTGTAGTTGATCTTGGTTACAAGGTCGAATTTCGCGGGAACCATTTCATCCAGAGAACCCGCAATGGCGATGCCTGCGTTGGCGACGAAGATATCCAGGCCCTTGAAGTGCTCAACGCACTTGATTACCATTTCTTCAACGGATTCGGGGTTGGAAACATCCACCTTGACGCCGATGGCGTTCTCGCCGAATTCCTCGGCAACCTGCATGGCGAGCGGCTCGTTCAGGTCTGCAATCACGACGGATGCGCCCTGCTTGAGCATTTCCTTGGCGATTCCGTAGCCGAAGCCCTGTGCGGCGCCGGTGACGATGGCGATCTTACCGGCAAGACGGCCGGCGGTGGCGGGTCTGTTATGTACGTTTTCCTTCGCAATGATTCTTGCTTCTTCCAGAGTCATTTTCACTCGCACCTCGCTTTTCGTTTTTCGTTTTTATTTCACGCTCTTGCGGTAGCTTTCTACTTCCCAGTTTACAATGAAGTTCACAAGCTCCTCGTTCATCGGCTTTTCGCCGCCGAAGGCCTTGGCATAGGTGGCAACCTTCATGGCGTCCTTGACCAGAGTCATGCAGTTGTTTGCGTTTTTCTCGGTGTCGCCGATTGCGTAAATGCCTACGCCCTTCATGATGATCACGTTTGCGGTGATCTCGTTCAGGCAGTTTTCGCAGTTGGCAAACTGTACCTTCGGGCCGCAGTATACGATCTGATCGGGATTGAACGGCTTCATGATGGGCTTTGCAGCGCTTACGGACTCGGCAAACTTCAGCGCCGCGGGGCTTGCATTGAAGCGCACGAACTGCTTTCCGGAAACGGCCTTGATCTTTTCGCCGTAGCCCGGATCCTCCGCCTGGCTTTCTACGTCGGGGAAATCCTTCACCTGAGAGGTGAGCGCATTCATCATGCCGTTGAGGCTCGTGGCAAGCCCTTCTACGGTGTCGGCCGCAAAGAATACGCCGTGGTTTTCAAGAAGCACGGTCTTGATCTTCTTTTCGCTGGCGTCGAAGATGTCCTTCATTTTTCTTGCAAGTACGTAGCCGGGTTTGCACTCGGGCACCCATACTACGCTGTCTCCGAAGAGGCGCGCGCATTCGGCTTCACCGTTTACGGAGCAGGTAAGGCCGTTTACCAGCGACGGATGCAGGTGCAGAACGAATTTCTGCGGGAAAAGCGCATGCAGAAGCGCTTCAACGCTGGGTCTTTTGCTCTCTTCGCCCGGAAGCTTCGCATCCGTTACATCCTTAAGGAACTTGGCTTCGCGCTCAACGTCTCCCTCGGGATATACGTCGTCGAGCATGTTCATAAGCTTCGTGTGATTCATTCCTACGAAGGTCTCCGTGACAGCATCCTTAAGCGCCGTGCCGCTGCCCTTTACATACATTACGCCGTCTTCCTTCATGGAAGTGTTGCCGCCGCCGCAGGTGACCAGATCCTGATTCGCGCCGTAAAGGCGGGAAAAGTAAATGAGCGGGGAAAGATTCATCCTTCATTCCTCCTGTTTTCGTACAATAGCTGAACGCCGAGCCTGGAAAGCGTTTCCTTCCATGCTTCGGAAGGCTCAACGTCCGTGACAATGGTGGTCAGGTTCGATATATCGCCAATTTTGGCAAATGCAATCTTGTCAAACTTCGCATGATCCGCAGCGAGTATCACCTGTCTGGCGGCGGACATCATCGCGCGCTTGATCAGCGCCGTGTCCTCATGCCGGTCGGTAAAGCCCGCGCGTATGTCCAGTGAACCGCAGGACAAAATCGCCTTGTCAACATGATAAGAACGCACCATACTCTCCGCCTGATGGCCGGCAAAGGACGGTGCGCTGGAACGAAGCGAACCGCCCGTGCAGAGGACATTCCACCCCTGAACGGATGCGATTTCGCGTACAATCTCCATGGAATTGGTGATCACAGTTAAGTTTTTCTTGTTTTTAAGGGCTCTTGCGATGTAATAGGACGTAGAGCTTTCGTCCATGACGATATAATCGCCGTCCGAAATCAATGTGGAAACCATACGCGCGATCGCGCCCTTTTCGCTGATTTCCGCGCGCTTTCTGATGTCATAGGGCGTATCCTCTCCGGTGTCTTCCTTGAGGATGGCTCCGCCGTAGGTTCGTCCCGCATAGCCTTCCGATTCGAGCTTTTCAAGATCCCTTCGAATGGTCTCCTCAGATACCGAGAACGTGCGGCTGAGCTCATTTACATATACGCGCTTTTCGTTTCTGAGAAGCGATAATATCCGCTTTCTGCGTTCCACTGCAAGCATGACCACACACTCCCTTCGTATGCTGATTGTATTGTACCACACAACCCATCTAAAGGCTATAGTTATTTGTTGTTTTTGTGAGTTATTTTATTGTTATTTGTTGTTTTATGTGTGTTTCTTCGATGATTTTATTGTGTTCGGTCATTATTCGTCCATCATTCTCACATTTTCTTGCGGAAGAAGTCTCCTCTTGCGCTCACAAACGCGCCGATTGCGGCAAATATCCACGACGGAAACAGCGCAATCATCGTTTGCTTTATGTGGAACACCGAGGAAAACGCGTCCGCAAACGAAAACGACTCATAGAACACTCTCGCCTCCTCGCCCAGAGCGCTTACGCTGTCCATTATGGCTTTGTAGTATTCATAGGTGCTGATCATCATGCTTCCCGTGTACCCCAATAAAATCGCAAGTGCGGAGAACAAGAAAACCACCCAAAACCGCCATTTGTCCGAAATGCCGCCGAATCTCACATAGAAATAATCCACAATCAAAGCAATCGCCATTGCGGGAATATAATAGGAATACACGCCGAAGTACGTAAATACGCCCCACAAAACCGCTGCGGCCAACATGCCCGTACAAGCGCCCAGCATGCCCTTCTTCGCGCGTTTTGACGCATTCGTCCTGCGGTTTTCGTTTTTCCCGATCTTTCTGTCAGGATCGTTTATGCACGCTTTGCAAATCGGAAGAATTTCTCCGTCCGTTTCCGTGTATTCAAGAGCATCCTGCTGTATTTCGCTTCGGCATTTCGCGCAGAGAATGCCCATCTCACGTCCGTAGGGACGGATGTCGTTGTCGCACTCCGAAAGGAATCGCTCCATTCTGGAAACGGCGTTTAAAGGATTGTCAAACAGAAATCGAATCACATTTTTGTTTTCGCTCTCAGAAACGCTCACGCCGTATCTTTGAGACTTTTCGCGGAAAATTTCAAACAGCTTTTCTCTTTTTCCGGCGCCCGGAAGATCCAGATACAGATGCGCGTTAAGCTGTTGCTCCTCCATAAGAAGCGTAAGATGCATATCGGCATAAACGCCCGCGTACCGTTCGCCAATTTTCCTGAATCCATGTCTTTCTACAAACGAATCAAATTCCGACATATCATTCCTCCGCCCGCTCATATTCGATCAGCTTCGTTCCACCCAGCATTCCGCTTATCCAAGGCTTGTTTTCATATTTGGAAACCAGCGAATTGGTCACCAAAACCTTGATTTCATTTGCGCCTTCATGAAGGTATTTCCCGATTTCCATCCGGTACGGCGGCGCGAGCAGCGCCCCCGCCATTTTACCGTTTACAAACACCTCCGCCATTTCGCGCACGTCGCCAAGGTCTATTTCGATATGCTCCGTCACCTTTGAAAGCGCAACGTTTGCCGTATAGGCAAGCGTCCCCGAGAACACAGAGACCGCATCTATTTCGCGCCAGTCTCCCGTTCCCTTATGTTCGCTGCCGTCCGGAAGCAACAGCGTCCATTTGGCGTCCATGGAGCATGCGTAAACGGCCTTCGGCGGATGCGGGCGGTATTTTTCAAAGCCCTCCGCTTTCACATTTGCGATAACCTTCATTTCGCGCCGTCCAAGCGTTATATGCATATTCCCGTCCTTTGCATACGCGCTCTCGATTGCGCCCGTCCACGGCGTCATTACGGCGATGTCCCCCGAAAACGGCAGCTTTATATCTCCCGAATACTGCTTTTCGCCTTCGTTGAACAGCAGAAGTATCTTTTCGCCCTTTCTTTCCATATAGCTTACGCGTATATCGCGCTTTCTGCCGGATAGATGCGCCGTTTTATACCTTTCAAGCGTTCTTCCCGCCATGTGATACACCTTAAGCCCGGCCTTTTTATAATCACTGATTTTTGAAAGAGCGCACGGATTATAGTCGAAGCAGTCGGAAAGAAGCAGCGCTTCATATTCCTGTCTGCCGACGACCATCCTTCCGTTTTTCATATTCGTATGCTTGATCAGCCAATCATCCGTGAGATAGTTAAACTCGATCTGGTTTTCGTATAATTTCCTTACCGCTTCCACCGGCGCTTTGTCACCCGTTGCAAGCACAGCCACCTTCGCCTGATTCACTCCGTCCGTATTGATCAGAGACATGCGCTTGATGTAATCGGAAATCTTAGAATAATGCGGCCACCATATGTTGTTGGGACCCGCATCCGGCGGACGATCGATCTGAAGCGGCGTATTGACCTCGTAATAAAATGCATGCGGCAGGATCATGTTGCAGCCTCTTACAAACAGCCAGCTCAGATACCACTTCATATCGTCCGCATTAAACGCCCACATCTCGCCGTTCGGACCGCAGCAGCCGAAGCATTCATTTAAATTGCGCCTTGCGCCCATATGCCGGGCAATATCCGAGGCGCATTTCGCCTGCGCGCTCTCGTTTCCGCCGATTGACAGATCGTTTTCAGGCGCAACCCAGCGCCATACGATATCCTGACCGGGAATCTGAAAGCATGTGAGCACCGATGAATCCTGCGGCGCATGCGGATGCCCGCAAAGAGCGACGGAATGCGCTTTGCACCAATCGGAAATCGGTCGGTAATAGGTTTCAATCATTCGATTGCATACGATTCTGTCATACAGTGCCCGAATCGCTCGTTCTCTTCCGCAGCAGCTTAACCACAGTGCCGGAAGATTTGCCATGTCAAAGCCTCCTTGAACGAGCTCTTCATCAAACCCTTCCGTCCAGGGCTGCATGCCTTTTTTCACACACCGACCCACAGGGCTCGGTTCGTCGGTAAAAAAGCCGATGATCGTATCGCCGAATTCCTCGCCCATTCTCTCGTAATACCGATTGTGGGTAAGCCTGATAAACGCCTGCATCGCGTCTCTGTTTAAAAGATCTCCTGCCTTCGGTGCAAACCTTTCTCCGTCGTCCTCTTCTTCATGAAGGCCGCGAATGGTTCCCTTCGAAAACCCGCAGGCTAGGCGGATCTCCGTTTCGCCGGGCTGTATATCTTCATCCGCCGTCAGTATGCGCGCGCTTCCCCATTTGTACGAGTCCTTTCCCGTCATAACGACAGCATACCTTGAATGAATTCTTTCTCCTTCCCCCGCTTCTTCGCCCTCTTTCAGCATTCTGATCATCTTGGCGGCGTATTCCGGGTTTTCATTTACCACCTTGCCGTGCGCGGAACCGGAAGGATACATGCCCTCGTCATAGAGAAGCACCTTCATATCAAGGCGTTTCGCCGTTTTTACCGCAAAAGTGATTTTATCCATAAACGCATCCGATAGATATTCAAGCGACCTGGGAATTCCTATGCGAGGATGAAGCACCGCGCCCGAAATGCCCTTATCTTTAAAATCCTTTAGCTGTCTCTCAATTTTATCTTCCCGAAGATCGCCGTTTAAAAACCAAAACGGAAACGGCGTAAACTCGCTGCCGGGACATAAAAATTCCTGTATAATACCCATATCTGTTTCCTTTCCGAAATCAAAAACGCATGCGCAAAAGCGCCTGAAAAGAAAATATATCCATCATACCAAACATAATTATAACATACAGCCTCTCTATACGCAACCTTAACGCACAGAAAAAGCGACCGGCCGATTCCGATCGCTTTTTCTGTGCGTTTTACTCATTTGCGTTTTTCTGAATAACTCTAAGGATTGCATTTAAAATTGTCGCCGTCTGTGCAGTGCCGCCCTTTTTGCCTCGAACGACTATATACGCCATATCGCTTTCCCGAAGCTTTTCCTTCAGCTGAACAACACTTGCAAATCCGGCAGGCGCGGCGAGAACGCATACATCGCTCAAAGGCTCCTGCTTTCTTCTGGCAAGAATTCGATTCAGCGCCGCAGGCGCCGAGCTTACGACCATAAGCTTGGGACCCTGCAGTGAAAGACCGAGATCTACGGCAATTTCCGCACGCGTAGTGTGCCGGATTTCCGCAAGCTGCAGAACATTGGGATCTTCGATAAAGCATTCTATCTTTGCATCGCTTTTTCCGAGCAGGGACTGATCCACATCTGACGCAACAAGCTGAGTATCAGCGACAATCGTTCCGCCGGCTGCGAGCATTCTTTTAATATGGGTAAGCGCCGTTGGGCTGAACTGCAGGCTCTGCGCCAGCTGGCTGTCGCCCGTCTCCGCTTCCACCATCTGAATGATCTCAGCAGCTTCCGCCGATACATACGGCAGTGAAAAACGCCGGCTGCT
>JAFQKQ010000079.1 GCA_017396845.1 Clostridia bacterium | reverse complement strand
GGCGATCCGCAGGTGGAATGGCAGCGTACAAATCCGGATGTAAAGGTGTATATTCCCAAAGAGGACATGCAGGATGACTGCGACAACTGCGTTCTTGCGGTAACGGAAACGTCCGATCACAGAGAACTGATCGCCATCTGGACACAGAGCTCTGCCGAAGGCTTCGGAAACAACCGCATCGTGATTGCAAGAACGTCGGACGGCGTAAACTGGTCTGCGCCCGACGTCATTATCGGCGCAAGCAAGGAAGATCCGAAGCAAAGCTCATGGGGTATGCCCATGTACTCCAAAAGCGGAAGACTGTATATTTTCTTTATCAAGGAAACCGAAAACTACGATCTTGGCCGCGTGCAGTCGGGCGAGCTTGCGTTTATGTATTCCGATGACGACGGAATTACCTGGTCCGATTACGGCACGGTTCCCATGCCCAGATGCAGATGGGACAATCCCGATGAAACGAAGGATAAAAACTGGTGGTCGTTCCAGGCGCCCATCCGCGACGCCGAGGGGCATTATGTGGCGGGCTTTACCATCGAAACCAGCCCCGGCGTCATGCCCGGGCGCAGGCTTTATCCGCATTCCGATACGCATGCGGCATTCATCTTTTTTGACAACATAGACGATGATCCCGAGCCGTCGGAGGTAAAAATCCGCATTTCCCCGAACGACGGGCTTACCGTTCCCGATTACACATTCCCGGAAATTTCGGTCGCGCAGGAAGCCGCGCCCGTGCTTCTGCCGGACGGCAGAATGTTTGCCACCATGCGCAATATGTCGGGCTTTATGCAGTATACCGTGTGGGACGGAAAAACGTGGAGCGATCCGAAGCCCGTGATCAGCTACGACGGAAAGCCGCAGCCGCATCCGCTTTCACCGTGCCCGATTTATCGCCTGAAGGACGGGCGTTATCTGTGCCTTACGAACAACAATCCCAACAAACGCGGTGATTTTGACTGGATGGATGTAAACTGCCTGCCGTTTTCCGGCTATATTGTGAGAAATCCTCTCTACCTGATGGTCGGCGTGTTTGACCCCGACGGAGAACAGCCCATCCGTTTTTCTAAGCCCTATGAGTTCATGTCCTCCGGCGATGTTTCGGTCGGCTTCAGAAAGAAAAGCTGTACTGCGCCTTTGTATACCGCGGTTACCGAGTGGAACGGAAAAAGAATGCTTTGGTATCCCGAGAGAAAATACTACATTCTCGGAAAGGAGATCACGGACGAGCTGCTTGACCGGATGATGCCCGTGAATGAAAACGTATGATGCAGTTGAAAAAGGACGCGCTGTGGATTCGTCAGGCGCTGAAAGAGGGAAAAACGCTGATCGGAAGCCATATTTTTGCCGGATCTCCCATGCTGTCCGAGCTGATTTCCTCGGTCGGCTACGATCTTGTGTGGGTGGATATGGAGCACACGCCCTTCAGCGGCATGGATGTTCTCAATAACGTGATCGCCGTTCGCGCGGGCGGCGCGGCGTCGCTTGTCCGCATCCCGTGGAACGACCCCATTCTCGCAAAGCCCATTCTCGATATGGGGCCGGATATTCTGCTTTTCCCGAATATCCGGACGGCTGAAGAAGGAAGAAAAGCGATTGAAGCCTGCGAATACCCGCCCAAGGGCATCCGCGGATACGGCCCGCAGCGCGCGGCCATGTTCGGCGAGTGCTCTCAGGCGGAATACGTACATAATAAATGCAGGGATATGATCCGCGCGCTTCAGATTGAGGATATCAATGCCGTCAACGATCTTGAAAGGATTGCCGATACCGAGGGCGCAGACCTTTTCATCATCGGCCCCAACGACCTTACGGGCTCCATGGGCGTTCTGGGCGAGTTCCATCACAAAGAGGTGCTGGACGCGTACGACAGAATCGCGGAGGTTTTTTATAAGAAAAACAAGCCCTACGGCGTGTCCGTGGGCTATAATCCCGAAACGCTGAAGGCATGGAAGGAAAGAGGCGCGCAGATTCTGTTTGCCGGCTACGATACCGGCTTTGTAAGAGACGGCGCGAGAAGCGTGTTTGACGGAATGAAGGAGATCATCGGCGGATAAACGGAGGAAAAAGCATGAACAGCGTGTACTGCGTGTTCCCCGGCGGAAAATTCAAGGCGCTCACACTGAGCTATGACGACAATTCGCCCGAATCCAATCGGAGGCTGATGGAGATTTTCAGGAAATACGGTATTAAGGCCACCTTTTTCCTGAACAGCGGGCTTTATCCCTATGATGACGACCGGTGGGAAATCAAGCGCATGTATGAAGGATTTGAAGTCGCCTGTCATACAAGAACGCATCCGACAATCGCGCGCTGCCCGGTTACCGAGGTGATCGACCAGATTCTGGGGGACAGAAAGGCGCTTGAGGCGGCCGTCGGATATCCCGTTCGCGGGCTCAGTTACCCCAACCGCTCGATGAGCCCGGAGATCACTGCTCTTCTGCCGCTTACGGGCATCCGCTATGCGCGCGAGGGCGAAACCACGGGCAATTTCGGTCTGCCTCAGGATCTTCTTCACTGGAAGGGCACCTGCCATCACAATCAGAATCTTCTGGAGAAGGCGGACGAATTTATCTCCTTGTTCAAATGGCAGTATCTGTATCTTTTCTATGTGTGGGGGCATACTGTACAAAGTCAATACCGCCGATCATGACGCGCCTATGGAATTTGTTTCGTTTGTGTCCTCGCCGCTTGCGTGCTCGTCCAAATTCAATGTGCATTTTGATGAAGTAAGCGGAAAATACATCATGCTCGGAAACGAGACGCTGTATCCCGATATGCACGCGCATCAGAGAACGGTTCTGTCCATGGCGGTTTCAAAGGATCTCCTTCATTGGGAGCTGAAAGGCAGGATACTGGATTACAGCCACATGCCCATTACCGATGTGGGGCTTCAGTACCCGGATTTT
>JAFQKQ010000078.1 GCA_017396845.1 Clostridia bacterium | reverse complement strand
TACCTATCAGTGGCAGCACTGGGCGGGAGAGACGGCAAAGAACTGGATCAACACCAGCTCAACCGGATCCGATACTGCGGATATGACAATCGCTGTAAAGGCGTACAGAGACGGATATAAGTACCGCTGCATGATCACCGATGCAAATGGCAATGTAGCATATTCCGGCGAAGCGCTGCTTACGGTCGGCGAGCCTGAGGTATCGATTGAAATTACCAAGCAGCCCGAGGATGCAACGGGTGCTGTCGGAACGAACGTAGTATTCTCTGTAGGAGCAACGGGCGAAGGCCTTACCTATCAGTGGCAGCACTGGGCGGGAGAAACGGCGAAGAACTGGATCAACACCAGCTCAACCGGATCTGATACTGCGAATATGACAATCGCTGTAAAGGCGTACAGAGACGGATACAAGTACCGCTGCCAGATCACCGATGCAAATGGCAATGTAGAATATTCCGGCGAAGCGCTGCTTACGGTCGGCGAGCCTGAGGTAACGATTGAAATCACTAAGCAGCCCGAGAATGTAACGGCTGCTGTCGGAACGGACGTAGTATTCTCAGTAGAAGCAACGGGCGAAGGCCTTACCTATCAGTGGCAGCACTGGGCGGGAGAGACGGCAAAGAACTGGATCAACACCAGCTCAACCGGATCCGATACTGCGAATATGACAATCGCTGTAAAGGCGTACAGAGACGGATACAAATACCGCTGCCAGATCACCGATGCAAATGGCAATACGGCATATTCCGGCGAAGCGCTGCTTACGGTCGGCGAGCCTGAGGTGACGATTGAAATCACCAAGCAGCCCGAGAATGTAACGGCTGTGGTCGGAACGGACGTAGTATTCTCAGTAGAAGCAACGGGCGAAGGTCTTACCTATCAGTGGCAGCACTGGGCGGGAGAGACGGCAAAGAACTGGATCGACACCAGCTCAACCGGATCCGATACCGCGACTATGACAATTGCTGTAAAGGCATACAGAGACGGTTATAAGTACCGCTGCCAGATTACCGATGCAAATGGCAACATTGGTTATTCTGACGAGGCGATCCTGACGGTAGGGGTGGCGCCGGTTATTACGGCGCAGCCGGTTGATGCAGAAGCGATTGTCGGAAATACCGTACAATTTGCTGTTACTGCGACTTGCAGCATTGAAATGACTTATCAGTGGGAAATGAAGGCTGCTGATTCCGAAGAGTGGACGGCTATTGCCGGAGCAGTGGACAGCACGTTAGATGTAGTGGTTGCTGAAGAATTGAATAATTACGCATATCGCTGCGTTGTAACAAGTGCGGACGGAATGGCTGTAACATCTGAAGCGGCCGTACTTACGGCGGTGAACGGATTTACGGTTGATAATGTGAAGTATGTCTTTGTAATTAAAGAAGACACCATCACGCTTAAGGTTACTAAGTATGAAGGCACTGCTGCCGTCGTTACTATTCCTGAATCGGTAGAAGGTTATACAGTAACGGAAATCGGCGATTCTGCCTTTGAAGGCAATACTACGCTTACTTCCATCGACCTCCCGGATTGCATTGAGGTGATTGGTGTTCGCGCGTT
Source organism: Clostridia bacterium (assembly GCA_017396845.1). Classification (GTDB taxonomy): domain Bacteria; phylum Bacillota; class Clostridia; order Christensenellales; family Aristaeellaceae; genus SFHK01. Next base: position 36,028 of record JAFQKQ010000078.1, on the reverse strand, counting down.
TGCCAACTGCACGAGTCTGTCTGAGATGAAGTAATCGAAAAAAGAATAATGCCGTGCGGAGCGTACGCTTCGCACGGCATTTTTTTGACATCTGGTGCGAAATGACATACGTTAAACGAAATTATTTCTTGAATCGCAGTATAGCGGATGATATAATATACGGGTGGTGGTATGAATGCCGTTATGCAGGATTTGTACCGGAAGGGAGTTAATCGATTGCTTAATTGTGTACAGTCGTTTGAAATGATATATGGACGTTCTCCTTTGGATGTCGCTTTCTGCCCGTACAGAATCTGTCCGATGGGAGCGCATGTGGATCATCAGTTTGGAAAGATCAATGGGTTTGCCATTGATAAGGGGATTCATATTGCATATGGCGCGAAATACAACGGAGTAATTGAGCTTACGTCGCTGAATTTTCCGAAACGGGCGCAGTTTCATGTGAAGGATGTGCCGGAACATAAGGTTGGCGATTGGGCGGATCATTTGAGGGGCGCTGTGATGATGCTCTCGGAGAAGTATCCGCTTCGTATAGGACTTTGCGGCGTAATTGAGGGGAGTCTTCCGATCGGCGGGCTTTCGTCATCGGCAGCTGTAATCATAGCGTTTCTTTCGGGGCTTTGCAGGGTGAACGGCATCAGGCTTGAACCGATTGAGATTATTATGATGGCGAAGGCGACGGAAAACAGATATGTGGGCGTTTCCTGCGGAAAGCTGGATCAATTCTGCGAGGTGCTTTCCAAAAAGGATCATATGCTGTATCTGGATACGAAGGACGACAGCTTTACGCTGATTCCAACCAGTGAAAATATGAAGCCGTATCAGTTTGCCGTGTTCTTTTCGGGGCTTGAACGTTCGCTCGCGGTGTCCAAATATAATGTGCGTGTGGACGAATGCAAGGCGTCCGCATTTGCGCTGATGGCTTATGCCGGCATGGATTACGGTAAATATGAAGACACGCGCCTTCGGGATGTGCCGTATGAGGTGTTTGAAAAATACGGACATAAGCTTCCGGACATATGGCGGCTTCGTGCGCAGCATTATTACGGCGAGGTTCGCCGCGCGGAAGAGGGCGCTGAGGCGTGGAAAAGAGGAGATCTGGACACGTATGGCCGGCTGTGCTTTGAAAGCGGAAAATCGTCGATCGAGTTTTATCAGAGCGGTTCCGACGAGCTGAAAACGCTGTATGAAATCATGCGGCGCACAGATGGCATTTACGGCGGACGTTTTTCGGGCGCGGGTTTCAAGGGCTGCTGCATGGCGCTGATCGATCCGGCGTTTTCCGAAAAGATCCGGGATGAAGTGGAAAGGGAATACCTTAAAATATACCCGGCGCTTGAGGGGAAATACTCGTTCCATCTGTGCAGAAGCGCAGACGGTGTGAAGCTGTGAGGACATATAAATGAAATGTCTTATTTTAGCCGCAGGGTATGCAACGCGGCTCTTTCCGCTTACGGAAAACTTTCCGAAGCCGCTTTTACAGGTTGGGAAAAGCACCATTTTGGATATGCTGATAGACGATATCGCATCAACCGGCTTTATCGACGAATACGTTGTCATATCCAATCACAGGTTTTATGAGCATTTTTCGAAGTGGTCGGATACCAGACGCGAAACGATTCACGTCATAGACGACGGCACAATGACCAATGAAACGCGGCTTGGCGCGGTGAGGGATATTTTGTTTGCGGTGGAATCTATGAATATCTGCGATGATGTGCTTGTGATTGCCGGCGATAACGTGCTCGATTTCTCATTGAAGGGTTTTTTGGAATTTTCAAAGGAGAAGGGTGCATCGTGCGTGATGTGCCACGAAGAAAACGATCCGGCGAAAAAAAGAAAAACCGCCATAATTACGAAAGATGCCAACGGCCTTATCACGTCCTATGAGGAAAAACCGGCGGTTCCGAAGGGAAATCACGCCGTTCCGCCGTTTTATGCGTATCCGGAAAGAGATATAAAAAGGATTCCGGAAGCGCTTTGTGAAGGCATGAATGCCGATGCGCCCGGAAGCTTTGCCGCGTGGCTCAGCAAAAACGAAGATGTATACGCCTATGAAATGCCCGGAAAGAGATACGATGTAGGCGATCTTGAAAGCTATGAAGAAGTAAAACGCAGATTTGATTCAGATAAATAGAGAACCCATATTCAGAACAAAGGTATGGGAAGCTTTCGGGACGGGTCATCCGTCCCGAAATGTGTATGTTCATAATTCCAGCAAAAGGTTGTCTGATGAATTTTTGCAAGAAGCCTCTGCTGCTGATTGATTTAAATAGGAAGCATATACGACTTAAATTTCCTGGAGGGATTGACAAAATGAAGGAATTCTCATTGAACGGGCGCTGGGATGCGCTTTGCATTATGCCGTCCGGCGAAACGTTTATGATGGAAGGAAAGGTTCCCGGTTCGTCAATATCGGACCTGATGCGGGCGGAAAGGCTGGATAAAGACCTGTTTTTCAGGGGATAACGCTGAAAAGGTTTATATATATGAGCGCGCGGAATACGAATACAGCAGAAAATTCATTTTTGAAAAGAAACCCGGCGCAAAATATATGCTGCGATTTGAAAAGCTTGATACATATGCGGATATCCACGTGAACGGAAGGCTCATCGGAAAATGCGAGGATGAGCACATTTCTCATGAATTCGATGTGACGGACGTGCTTTTTAGCGGTGAGAACGCAGTCGTCATCCATTTCGATTCACCCATAACGAGAACGGACGGGCTTCCCCAAAGGAGCGGCGAATTTACTGCGGAAAGACTGTATACGCGCAGGACGCAGTGCACCTATGGCTGGGACTGGGTGGCGCGCCTGATCAGCTGCGGAATCTCGGGAAATGCCTGCGTGACGGAAATTGAAAAAGATGAAGTGCTTGTCAAGAGCGCATACATATATACAAAAAACATTGATGAGGAATCCGCGCAGGTGTCGGCGGATATCGAATTTACAGGCAATATTCCCGATAGAATTCTGACGTTTACAATCCTTTCCCCGGAGGGAAAGATAGTAAGAAGCGTTCAAAAGTATTTGGGCGAAAGTTTTGTGCACATCAATCTCGACGTCGTTTCGCCGAAACTGTGGTACCCGCTGGGATACGGAGAACAGCCGATATACGCATTTGAAATCCGTGATGGCGGCAACAGGGTGTATTCGGACACTTTCGGTATTCGAAATGTGAAGATCATGCAGCTCCCCGATGAAAAAGGCAGTTTAGAAGAGGCGAAGTGCCGCGAAATCAAAAATACGCATTATGATTTCAATGCGGAATCCTCCGGCTTTATATTGAAGGTCAACGGGAAAAAGATCCTCTGTCAGGGCGCAAACTGGGTTCCGTGCGAGCCGTTTTATAATGGGAAAACCGACAGCAAAATTACGCAGGCGCTCACCCTGGCGGCGCAGGCGGGACTCAATATGCTTAGAATCTGGGGCGGCGGCACGTTTGAAACCAAGCATTTTTACAGCGAGTGCTCACGGCTTGGAATAATGGTTACGCAGGATTTTCTGATGGCCTGCGGGCATTATCCGGAGGACGAGGATTGGTTTATTGACAGCCTTCAGAGGGAGGCGGAGTACGCCGCGCTTCATATCCGCAATCAGCCGTGTCTGATGTGGTGGAGCGGCGACAACGAAAACGCGATAAACGGAAGCGATATCCAGGCGGATTATACCGGCAGGCGAAGCGCCTATCGGGGTATTGCGCCGGTGCTTCAAAAACTGGATCCGATGCGCGAATTCCTTCCTTCCAGCCCCTACGGCGGAGACAGATACGCATCGAATACCGTAGGAACTACGCACAATACGCAGTTTCTCGGAAACGACATATTTCCCTATATACTTTCGGGCGATGTGGGTTCTTACCGCGAGGCATGGAAAAAGTTCCGGGCGCGCTTTATTGCGGAGGAACCGCAGCTGGGCGCGGTTTCCGTAGGCAGCATGCGGAAATTCCTTTGCGGCGACGATATTTTCGCCGATGACGATACCATGCTTCGCTATCATACAAAGTCAAATCCCAGGCTTTCCACGCATCTGTTTGATATTTCTCTTACATTTGCGCAAAGAATGCTTGGGGAATTTATATCGCCTGCGGACAGAAATTTCAAGCTCCGCTATCTGCAGTACGAGTGGGTGCGCTTTACGATGGAACAATTGCGGCGCGAAATGTGGTTCTGCTCGGGTTTGATTTACTGGATGTATAACGACTGCTGGCCCGCCGCATCCGGCTGGGCGCTCGTGGATTACTACAACAAGCCGAAGGACGCATGGTATGCGTTTAAAAGGTGCGCGAAAAACGCCGTACTGTCCTTTGATAAGGCAGGCGGCAAAATCGGATTGTTCGTATCAAATACCGGCTGCGGAATAAAGGGCGCGGATATTCGGATTGCAAAGGTTAAGGGCGGAAGCATTCGTGAAATAGACTCTTTCACCGTTGACGTACCGGCAGGACAGGCAACTGAAATATATGCATGCGCGGATTCTTTGGATAATGGTGAAGTGCTGATCGCTGAAATGAACGCGGATGATCTTTGGGACCGCACATTCTTTATTGACGGAGCGCTCTATATCGAGAAAAAGGAAGTGCATACGGAGGTTCTTGCGGATGAATGCGCCGTGATCGTGCATGCGGATACATATGTACACGCGGTGGAACTGGAAGGGGAAACGGTGTTTGAAGACAACTGCTTCAGTCTCCTTCCGGGTGAAACGAGGAAAATCCGCTACAGCGCCAATGCACCTTTGGAAATCACAGCCGAGGCATACACAATTAAGAATTCTTTATAGGGGAATGCGGATATATACGGTTGTCAGATGCGACTCGGCAATGTATAATCAATGCAGGGAATAAACCATTAAAAGAGGTGAAGAGGATGAAAAAAATCATTGCTTTGCTGCTTACGGTAATGCTTGCATTTTCTGCAGCGGCTATAGCGGAAGAAAACCCGGTATATCGATTGGGCGACGCGGCGGCGGATTTTGAAATGAATGTGCTTGGCGAAACGAATATAACCATGTCCGAGATCATCAATAAAAGCGGCGCGCTTTTAGTAGTGTTTATAGAGACGATCGACGAACGCATCAAGGAGGAGCTTTCGCTTCTTCAGATGGCATGCGAAGAATTGGCAGCAGACCCCCTTGTATCTGTGCTGTTTACGGGCGGACAGACGCAGGAGGAGCTGAGTGTTCTAAAAAAGGAATTGTCGCTCAACCTTCTTTTGATGGGATCGGACGATAACCGCCTTTTCGAACGCTTTGAGTGGACGGATCAAGCGCTTCCTCTTTACGTTCTGATTGACAGATACGGCGTGATATGCTGTTTGGATAATAATTTCAGCGCGGATGAAAGTGCGCCGGTTTCACTGCTTACACAGTATCTGAAGAGCGATTACAGCGAATCGCTTTTGACCGATGAAATGCCGAAAGCGAATGAAATACAGAAAGCGCCTGTGATCGACGCGCGAAACGGCAGAATAGCGCAGTTCCCAATTGGGCCGGAAAAGACGCCGGATTCGAATGCGGTCGGCAAAACATACGCCGTCCGCTATCGGGATGAGAATGGAAATCCGGTGACCGGCGTTATGACGCAGATGTGTTCCGACCGCGTATGCATGGTGTTTTTCTCGGACGGCGACGGCTTGGTTTCGTATACGGGCGATGAATATGCATACGAGGTTCATGTGCTCATGCCGCCGGATGGCTTTCAGGCGGTGATCGAGGCGTTTGTGTTTCCGTCAGAGGGCGGAGAAATTGAAATTGTAATGAAGGCAAAGTAGCGCTTATCCATGCCTTCAAGGAAAGGGCGAGCCATGTAAATGCAGCCGGGAAAATTTCAAGGCGCTTTTTAGCGCTTACAACGGTTCCGGCTGCATTTTTACCGGCGTGATCCTGTGCCATATGGGCTTGATACAGGAGCTTATATAAAAGCATCTGACGCCGAAAATTCCGAAGGGGCGCATAACAAGGGCGCCTTCGTATCTGAAATATGGGGCGTGGCGCGTAAAAACGCGTTTCTTTCTTTTTTTGCTTTCATTGCGGATGCATCTTGTAGACCTTGATAAAATCTGTTACAATATAATATGAATATGTGTGCCGTTTCGGCCTTAATTGATCGGTTGTTTTCCAATGTTCGGGAGGCGGCGAATTGAAACGAACGTTTATGGTCACGGAGCTCAGCGGTGCAATCTGCGCGGCCAATGTGGAGAAAAGCGTACGTGCGCTTTCGGGCGTGCACGATGTTTCCATAAACATTGTTACGGGCGTTATGCGCGTATCCTTTGATGAAAAAAAGGTAAAAGCGGAAGACGTTATAGCAAATGTGGCAAATGCAGGATATGTTGCGCGTCTGACAGATAAAAATGAGGGCGGCAGATTCAACCGGAACAGCGAAGAACGTCAGCTTTTCCGGCGGCTTTTGCTGACCTGTTTATTGAGCATACTGATACTGTATATATCTTTGGCCAGCCACTATCCGCTGCCGATGGCGCGCGCGCTGTCTCATCCGCTTCCGGCCGGAATCGTTGAGATGCTGATTATGGTGCCCGTGATGCTGTTAAACCGCGAGGTGTTTTCCGGCGGCGCGAAGGCGCTGAAAAACCGCGCGCCGAATATGCATACGCTGATATCTCTGGGCGCGTTTGCGTCCTTTGCATACAGCATATTTGAACTCATTCGCGGCGCATGGCTGTTAAGCGAGCAGGCGGTAGTGCAAATGCATTTGTATTTTGATACTTCCGCATTGATATTGGCGCTGGTGGCGCTTGGGAAATTTTTTGAGGCGAGAGCGCGCCTTAGGGCCAATCAGGCGATGTCCCGCCTGTCGAAAATGCGTCCGGAAACGGCAACGCTGGTAAGCGGCGATACGGAGAGCACCGTAAGCGCAGCGTCCGTTCGAAAAGGCGATATTCTCGTCATTCGAAAGGGCGATATCGTACCGGCGGACGGCGTGATCGTGAAGGGCGGCGGACGGCTGGATGCATCCATGTTTACCGGCGACAGCGCGCCGCTGCCTGTGAAACCGGGCGACGCCGTGACCGGCGCAACCCGCTGTCTGATGGGTGAATTTACGATGCGCGTGGAGAAACCTGCGGGCGAGATGCGGCTGAGCCAGATTCTCTCCATGGTTGAATCCGCTGCGAACACCAAAGCGCCCATATCCCGCATGGCGGATCGCGTGGCAGGTATATTCGTGCCGCTGGTGCTGGTGCTTGCGATTGCGGTCGGCGTTTTGTGGGCGGTATTCGGCGACAGCACAGCCTTTGCAGTCAAATCCGCCGTATGCGTGCTGGTGGTGTCCTGTCCCTGTGCGCTTGGGCTTGCAACGCCTACTGCCATTATGGCGGGTACCGGCAAGGGCGCGGAAATGGGAATACTGGTCAAAAACGCAGCGGCGATTGAAAAGCTGAGCGCAATCGACACGGTGATGTTTGATAAAGCCGGTACGCTCACTTCGGGAGAAATGCAGGTAACCGGCTGCGTGCTTGCCGAAGGCAGCTCGATCCGCTCTCTGATCGCGCTGGCGGCTTCCTGCACGCAAGGCTCCGGCTATATCTATCAGGAGCCTATACTTCGAAAGGCGAATGAAATGGCGCTTCCGCTCGACCGGGCGGAGGAGATCAGCGGCGAAATGGGACTAGGAGTCCGCGCAAAAATCGGCGAAATGCGCGTGCTCGTGGGAAGTGTAACCCTGATGGAAAAGAGCGCGCAGGATATATCCAATTGGCGGATCAGCGCCGATAAGCTTTCCGACGACGGTGCAATCGCCGTGTATGTGGCGGCCGATGGCCGCGTCCGCGGGCTGATTATACTGAGGGATCAGCTGAAGCCCACCGCTGTCGAGGCTGTCAGGCGCCTGACTGAGATGAACGTAAACACGCTGATGCTGACGGGTGACGACAAGCGCACGGCGGACGCCATTGCCGCGCAGGCGGGCGTGAACGAGGTGCACGCGGGGCTGTCTCCCGAAGATAAGGATGTAATGCTCAGAATCCTTCAGGCGGACGGGAAAAAGGTGATGCTGGTCAGCGACGGAACGACCGATGCGCCGGTACTTGGAAGAGCGGAGCTGGGCGTAACCGTCGGAAGCGGTACGGACGTCGCAATAGAGTCTGCGGATGTAGTTATTTTGAGGCGGGATATGCGCCTGGTCGCGCAGGCGATCCAGCTCGGACGCATGACCATCCGCGTCGTTCGGGAAAATCTGTTCCTTGCGTTTTTCTACAATGTCATCGGCATACCGATTGCCGCAGGCGCATTGTATCCGTTAATCGGGCTTGAATTCAGCCCTGCGCTTGGAACGCTCGCCATGTGCTTAAGCAGCATATGCGTGGTCGTCAATGCACTGAGACTTCGTTCTTTCCGGGAAGACGGCCTTTCGAAGCCGGTGATTCGCTTAAAGCATCGCCAGCGGCCGATTCGAACGGAAGCGGAGCAGCAGCAATAATGCCCCTTGAATGAAATAAAAATTATTATACAGGAGGAAATCAGCATGCTAAAAGGTATTTCTCCCATCATCTCCCCGGAGCTTATCAAGATTCTCATGGAAATGGGTCACGGTGATGAAATCTGCATCGGCGACGGCAATTTCCCGGCAGCCTCCATGGCAAAGCGCCTGGTACGCTTGGACGGACACGGCGTTACCGAGATTCTGGATGCGATTCTCAAGCTCATGCCGCTGGATACTTATGTGGAAGCGCCGGTAGCGCTGATGCAGATCGTTCCCGGCGATACTGTAGATCCCGTTATCTGGAAGGATTACGAGCGCGTAATCAAGGAGAACGAGGGCGAAAAGAAGATCGAAAACGTCGAAAGATTTGCTTTCTATGAGAGAGCGAAGCAGTGCTATGCCGTCGTCGCAACCGGCGAAAGCGCGCTGTACGCCAATATCATACTGAAAAAGGGCGTTGTGAAGTAAACAGCGATTCAACAGAAAAAGAGCGCCGCTTGTAAGATGCAGTGCTCTTTTTTGTAAGAAATCAAAAGGCGAGCTGGCAAAAGATATGACAAGAGAAGAAGCGGCAGCATATATTTCGGATGCTTACTTATCCTCTCCCGAATTTCCGTGGGAGGGAGACGATGTGACCTGCGTGTTCCGGCACGGCGCGAATAAAAAGTGGTTTGCAATCCTTATGAAGGTGAGCGCCGATAAGCTGGGGCTTGAAGGCGATCAGAAGATCGATATCATGAATGTAAAATGCGATTCGATTGCGCTGGGCTCGTTTATCGGTGAAAAAGGCGTTTACAGAGCCTATCATATGAACAAGCAGCACTGGCTCACGCTCGCGCTGGACGGAAGCGCGGACGACGGGCTGATTCGGCTGCTAATCGATATGAGCTATCAGCTTACAAGGGCGAAGGGGAGGAAGAAGAATGGTTGAAGCCAATATACGCATGGTGAAGGAGGCGCGCCTGAACGGAAGATTTGATAAAACAGCGCCCGGGCTTCCCCTCAACTGGTCGGGCTCAGGCTTCGAAATAAAGGTAAGGGGATCCTTTTTTGACATCGAAATCGAGTGTGAATATACGTCCCTTCGTCCGTATGTGTCCTTTGAAGTGGATGGCCTTCGCTCGCAGACGTTTGCGCCGCTTAAGGGCGCAAACAGGTATACCGTGTTTTGCAATATGAATCCCGAAAAGGCGCATGATGTGCGCGTAACGCTGGAGACGCAGCTGTTTCCAAACGACGCGAAGATTTCCGTTCAGAAGGTGTATACGGACGGCGAATGCTTAGCGCCCGAAAAGAGAGCCTGCCGTATTGAGTTTATCGGGGATTCCATCACATCCGGCGAAGGCTGCCGCGGGCCGGTGAGTTTTCAGGAATGGCTGCCCATGATGTTTTCGTCTACGGACAATTACACAAGGTTTGTTTCCGATATGATGAACGCCGAATATCAGGCGGTTTCGCAGAGCGGCTGGGGCGTGGTGTGCGCGTGGAACAACGAAGAAAGATGCAATATGCCGTCGATCTACGATAAGATTCAGGCGGGAAGCGAAAGCTACGATTTCTCTTTTCATCCGGATTATGTGGTGATCGCGCTTGGCACCAACGACCGGAACGCGCTTTCGCAGCCTGCGTTTATGAATCCCGTTACCGGAAAAGCGTACAAGCTTACGCAAAACGATATGCCCATGTGGACGGATCGGGCGCTTTCGTTTATCGAGTTTGTCCATGAAAAGAATCCGGGCGCGAAAATCCTTTGGGTATCGTTTTTCGGAAGCGGGCCGATTGTGAATGCCATTGACGATGCGGTTTCAAGAGCCCGCGAAAAATCAATTCCCGTACTGCATGAGATCGCGCTGGATCTCAATCACGCGGTTCGCGGACATATGGGCTCACGGCAGCATCCCGGCGTAAACGCGCACAGAAGCGCCGCGAAGAAGATTGTGAAAGCGCTGAGAAAGTCGCATTTTTAAGAAAAAACAATCATTGTTATTTCGCGCATTTTCAGATATAATAGGCATGCAATGGTAATGCAGCAAATGATGGAGGGTCAAAAATATGATGAATTATCCGGACTGGCAGAATCCTTCTGTAATGCACATTAACCGCGAAAAGCCGCGCGCTACGCTAATTCCCTATCTTACCGAGGCGCAGGCGGAGAAGCAGCAGAGAGTTTTGAGTCCTTTTTATATGTGCTTAAACGGAAGCTGGGATTTTTACTATGCGCCCGACGGTGTTTGCCCCGAGGATTTTGAGCTTGTTGATTATGATGCAGGCGACTGGGACGCACTGGATGTGCCGGGCAACTGGCAGATGAGCGGCTACGGCATACCGCAGTATACCAACGTCGTTTATCCCATCCCGCTGGATCCGCCCTTCGTTCCGGATGACAACCCGGTAGGCCTGTACCGCCGTTGGTTCCGTATGCCGGATTCCTTTGACGGAAAAGATGTGTATCTCAATTTTGACGGCGTGAACAGCGCGTTCTATGTATATGTAAACGGCGAAATGGCGGGCTTTTCGAAGGTTACGCACATGCCGTCGGAATTCAATATCACGCCCTACCTGCATGCGGGCGACAACCTGATTGCGGTGAAGGTGTTCAAGTGGTCGGACGGCACGTATCTGGAGGATCAGGATTTCTGGCGCTTAAGCGGTATTTTCAGAGACGTATACCTTCTGGGCGTTGAAAAGACCCACATCCGCGATCTTCGCGCGGATGCCGGTCTTGATAACAATTATAAAGACGGCGTGCTTTCAATGGAAGCGGATGTAGACGGCTTTGAGGGCGCAGATGTGGAATTTAAGCTCTATGACGGAAAGAAGCTCGTCTGCGCAAAGAAAGCGGCGGCGGATGCATGCACGAAGGCGCTCTTTACGGTAGAAAATGTGAAAAAATGGACGGCGGAAACGCCGAACAGATACAGGCTCACCGCATCCCTCTTAAAAGACGATCAGCTGATTGAGGTTCAGCAGGTTTTGGTCGGCTTTAAGAAGGTCGAGATCAAGGATCAGCAGCTGTTTGTAAACGGCGTTTCGATTAAGCTCAAGGGAGTGAATCGCCATGATACGCATTCGCAGCTGGGTCATGTAACGCCGGTAGAGTCTATGGTTCGGGATGTTACGCTCATGAAGCAGATGAACGTGAACTGCGTCCGCACGTCCCACTATCCGAATGATCCGCGTTTTCTGGATCTTTGCGATGAATACGGATTGTATGTGGTGGACGAAGCCGACCTTGAATGCCACGGCGCGATGCACGGCAAGTGGACGACGGGCGACGAAAACATGGTGTACGATTTTTCGAATTCCCCTGAGTGGACGAAGGCGTACGTTGACCGCGCGGAGCGCATGGTGATGCGCGACAGGAATCATCCGAGCATTATATTCTGGTCGCTGGGCAACGAATCGTATTACGGCACGAATCACGAGGAAATGAGAAAGCGCATCCTTGAAATCGACGCCTCCCGTCCCATTCACTACGAGGGCGACCACGAGGATCATCGCTCCAGCGATGTTGTCAGTATGATGTATCCGGCGGTTGAACGCGTGATTGAAGAGGGAAAATCCTCGGATCCCCGCCCGTTCTATATGTGCGAATACGCGCATGCGATGGGCATTGGCCCGGGCTCGTTGGAGGAGTACTGGGATGCGATTTATCAGTATCCGCGCCTGATCGGCGGCTGCGTGTGGGAGTGGGTCGACCACGGCATGGAGGTTTTAACCGAGGACGGCGATATGTATTACGCCTATGGCGGCGACTTCGGAGATACGCCCAACGACGGCAACTTCTGCGTAGACGCGCTTACGTATCCCGACCGCACCCCCCATACGGGTCTGTGGGCGCTGAAAAAGGCGATTGAGCCCATCAAATTCTTCTTGAATGACGACGGAAGTATTAAAATCAAGAATCTGTACGCATTTACATCCGCCGATCACCTGAATGCTGTGTGGCGCATTATGAAAGACGGCGAAGCAGTTCAGGCGGGAAGGCTGGATCTTTCCGGAATCGCGCCATACGGCGAAAAGGAAGCTGTACTTCCCTTTGAAATGCCTGAAAGCGGAGAATGCTTTATCGATATTTCCGTCACCGAGGCTTTTGACCGCAAATGGGCGAAGGCGGGTCACGAGGTGGCGCGCGCGCAGCTGAAGCTGGATGTAAAGCCGGATATCGAAATCCTTAAGGAAGAGGACATGCCTGCCCTCACCGTGGACGAGGACGACGAGCTCCTTTTAATCACGGGTCTCGATTTTGACGTATGGTTCGATACCCGTAAGGGCGAAATGGTATCCTGGGTATCCGCCGGCAACGAGCTGATCGAAGCGGGTATCGCCGGAAACTTCTTCCGTGCGCTTACCGATAACGATAAGCCGTTTAAGGATGCATGGAACCGGTATAAGCTGGATAGCCTTCAGGCGAGATGCACGCTTTTCCATGTGGAAAGCCTGAGACCCGGCTGTATCCGCGTGACGGCCAAGCATGTATACAGTTCGAGCAATATTCGCCCCTTCATTGAGACGGAAATCACCTACACCGTTTACGGAAACGGCGATATCCGCGTGGAAGCGGAATTTGGCAGCATCATGGAGAATCTGCCTGCGCTTCCGAGACTCGGCGTTAATATGATGCTGCCTGCGCAGTATGACCGGTTGATCTGGTACGGAAGAGGCGATGGCGAGAGCTATCCCGACATCAAGGCGCATGCATATGTAGGCATGTATGAAAAGATGGTGGAGGATACTCACGAGCCGTACGTTCGTCCGCAGGAAAACGGCGCTCATGCCGATACCCGCGCGTTCGCGGTTCTGGATGTGCTCGGAAACGGCGTGATGGTGATCAGTGAAAAGGCGGACGGCGACGGACTTTCGTTCACCGCGCACGATTATACGGATTTCCAGCTCAACGAAGCCGAGCATACGCCTGAGATCGAATGCGCCGAGGCGACGGTGGTTTCCATCGATTACCGCATGGGCGGCATCGGAAGCGGCAGCTGCGGCCCCGCGCCTCAGGAAAAGTATAAGCTGTATCTGAACGAAAAGAAGGTACTCGCCTTTACCATGCGCCCCTTCAGCCGTCAGACGGCGAACTTCCCGCAGTTCATGCGCATGCTCCCGGAGACGATGTAAAAGAAAGAATTGTATAAAGGATAGGATATCATGTTCACAGCATCGGATTGGAAGGATTATGAGGTGCTCGACACCGGCGATGGCGAAAAGCTGGAAAGGTGGGGGAATGTCATCCTCCGCCGCCCTGACCCGCAGGCAATCTGGCCCAAGCAGAAGAGCGCGATCTGGGATAAGGTGGACGCGCATTATCACCGCAGTACGCACGGCGGCGGCGAGTGGGAGTTTTTTAAGCGCCTTCCCGAAAAATGGACGGTAAATTATAAGGATCTGTCGTTTTACGTGCGCCCGACCGGCTTTAAACATACGGGTCTGTTCCCGGAGCAGGCGGTAAATTGGGACTGGATGCGCCGCCTGATTGAGAAACGGGGCGGACGCGTGAAGGTTTTGAACCTGTTCGGCTATACCGGCGGCGCGACGCTGGCATGCGCAAAGGCCGGCGCACATGTGACCCATGTGGACGCGGCCAAGGGCATGGTGCAGTGGGCGGGCGAGAACCGCAAGCTCAGCAAAATTCCCGAGGAAAATGTACGCTGGATCGTGGACGATGCGCTGAAATTTGTCGCCCGCGAGGCAAGGCGCGGAAATTTCTACGACGGAATACTGATGGATCCGCCCAGCTACGGACGCGGCCCCGGCGGCGAAATCTGGAAGCTTGAAAACGAGCTTTTCCGCCTGGTGGAGGCATGCGCGGGCGTGCTTTCGGAAAAGCCGCTTTTCGTGCTGGTCAACAGCTACACCACCGGCCTTCAGCCCGCGGTGCTTTCCAACATCCTGAGAATGACTGTTTCCGCCCGCTTCGGCGGCGTGCTCTCCGCCGAGGAAGTGGTTTTGCCCGTAACACAGGGGGGCGTGCTTCCCTGCGGCGCAAGCGGACGCTGGTCGAGTATAGAGGTATAAAGTTTGCGCCGGCATGTAGAAGTATGCATGCCGGCGCGAGTGTTTTGGAATAGGCGCTGTCAACCCAATAGGCATTAACAATTTCCCTTGGAGACTTACGCGAAACGAAGAGCTGCGAAAAAGAAGAATTTGTTGATTTACAAGCCTCCGGGCGCCCTTTCTGAACGCGGCGCGCCTTCCTATCGGGAGGGCGGCAAGAGGCATATTGGTCAGCGCGTAGAACCTTTTATTTTTTTGCATTTTACAACGGCCCCCGGCCGCGAAGCCGGAGAAGGCTGCGGAATTTAATAATGAGGAGATGATCAAATGCGGCTTATCATATGTTCCGATACCGTACCCACCGAAGCCAGCGAAAGGGCGTTTCGGGAGGGGGATGTTCAGGCGCTGTTTTCGGATGTTCTTCCCGTGTTTCAGGGAGCGGATCGGGTGCTTGTGAACCTCGAATGCGCGCTTACGGACACGAACGGCGCGATTATGAAGTTCGGACCGAACCTGAAAGGCCCCATCGAGAGTGCAAAAACGCTGAAAAAGGCGGGCGTTACGGACTGTGGACTTTCCAACAATCATGTATATGATTTTAACACGGAAGGACTCAGGGACACAATACGCCTTATAAAGGAAGCCGGACTCAATGCAACCGGCGTTGGCAAAAACGAAAAGGATTCGAGAAAACCGCTTGTTATGCAGGCGGGCGATAAGACCGTCGCCGTTATCGCTGTTTGCGAACATGAATACAGCTACGCGCTTGAAAACAGAAGCGGCTCGCGCCCGTTCGATCCGTTTGAAACGCTTACGGATGTATACGACGCCAAACGGAAATATGATTATGTTGTCGTCACCTATCACGGAGGCAAGGAGCACTGCCGTTATCCTTCGCCGCGGCTCATGCGAGCCTGCCGCGCGATGGTGCATCTGGGCGCGGATGCGGTATTGTGTCAGCACAGCCACATTATCGGCTGCATGGAATATTATGAAGGCAAGCCCATTGTATACGGCACAGGCAATTTCCATTTTTTGGAATACTCGGATGAGCCCTCCTGGAACGAAGGGCTAATGGCGGCGCTCGATTTCAAAGAAAACGGCGAAGGCTTTTCCTTTGAACTGATTCCCGTTGTTTCAACCGATACCGGAATCCGCCTTGCCGGAGCTTTAGAAAAACAGGTGATCATGGAGGATATGGAAAAGAGAAATCAATCCCTCGCAGACGGCACCTGGATCGATGGCTGGAGGGATTTCTGCAAGTCTGTTCAGAAGCTCTATGAAGACAGCGTATACAATTGCATCGGCGGCGAAACCGATCCTCGCCTAAGACAGCATTTCGCGCATTATTTGGACTGTGAAGCGCATACGGATGTGTACAGAGAATTGTTCAGGACGTGGCATTTGGATTAGGATTTTGCCCGCGCCCCCGGATGTTTTGCTTTTATGAATTCACGGCTGAAATCAATGATATAATCGGCGACGGCGCTCAGCATTTCCTTTCCCCATTCGGGCTTTGCGCGGGTGGGGACGTCGCCTTTGAAGGAATGAACCAGATAGCCGTTTGACGTGATTGCGCTGATCTGTCTGGGAACGGTGACGTTTACGCCCTTATAGCAAATGTTCGTCCACGCGCCGTAGGGGAGGCTGTCGCCCAGATCATTTTTTATTCCCTCGGGAAGATTCAGGTATTCGTATTTCACGAGCGCCGGATCGATCGCCATAATGCCTGCCGTTTCCTCACCGCCGCCGTGTCCGCCCGCCCAATCGGGGTTGATCTGACCTGCCATCAGCCACCAATTGAGAATGGCCAGATACGCGCCCTTTGTATAGAGGTAGGAGCCTACGCTCTGAATGGCGGCGGTATTTCCGCCATGGCCGTTCAAAATCAGAAAATGGCGGAAGCCGTGTCCGTACAGCTGACCGCATACGGCCTTCAGAAGATGAATCAGCCCTTCAACGCCGATGGATACGGTGCCCGGAAAGCCTGAAAGGTCGTCCGTCGCGCCGTAATTGATGGCGGGCGCAATCAGAAGATCGCTCCTATCGTTGATGAGCTGCGCGATTTTATCCGGTATGATCGAATCCGTGCCCAGCGGCATATGAAGTCCGTGATTTTCAAGACTTCCGACGGGGATGATGATACCGTCGTTTTTTTCGAGAGATTTTTGAACTTCGATATAGTTCATATGGGAAAGATACATATGGATGCTCCTTTCTGGATTTGCCGTTATGCATATCTTAGCGCATAACGGCAAAAATGCAGGTTTTTTTCAAAAGAGCCGGATAAAAGGCGCACCTTAAAGATCAAAAATTCTTCCGCCTGATAAAGAAAGTCTGAAAGAAATGATTTCGTTCAAAAAGGCGATGCTTCGTATTCCCGAATTGATATTGCCGATCGGCTTGCATTTATATGTGATACAGGATTTCTTTTCCGAGCGCCCGGGCGTATTTGATTTCTTCCTTTGTCGTTTGTCCGATATATCCGTTTATATTTACAACGTACAGGCAGTCGCTGAGCCGGATCTTTCTGAAATGCGCCTGCGAAAGACGTCTGAGGTCTTCTTCCGTAATGCTTTCGCCCTCCGGCGCGTAAACGCATGAAAGAACGCAGTTTCCCTCTTTCGCTTCAAGAAAATAGGCGATTTCCATCATTTCTCTTTGAAAGCGCATGCTGCCGGATAGGGTTATCGTTTTCATGGATGTCTCCTTGTTTGTTGAGAAGCAGAAATGTACACCGTGCAAAAAAGCGGTATATCGATTTGCCGCGCGGATATTTGGATGAGAAACGCCCTCTCGGGCGCCAACGCGCCGGGGGATGTTGAGAAAGAGAAATCGCAAAATGGAAGAATTGTCAGTCGGCAAGTTCTTCTTTTGCGCATCTTTTCGCATTCTGAAACGGCCCAAGGGGGAGATGCGCACTGAAAGCTTTCTGCTATTGCCTATATGAAACGGGGACGCCGCAGAGTTCTGTTTTCTGCAGCATCCCCGTTATATATTATTCCACTTCTACGATTCCGTTTGCCTTGACGGTGATCTTCATTCCGTCCTTTACATAATTCAGGAATTCATCGCCCAGAGAATCTACGACCGGCATTGAAACGCCGTCTACCCACACGTCCGCGAGCACTGCGCCGGCGGCGGCCAGGGAATCGATATGGTTGGCGAAGAGCATGCAGGCGGGGTTTCTCTTCATTGCGCATGCGCAGTACAGTACCAGTCCGCCGGTGGTGGAGCCGATGGTCTGCGGAAGGCAGAGCGCCTTATTGAAAAGCGGCTTTCCGTGAAGCTGGGGATTGTTCTGATCTCCGCATTTTACTTCCTTATCTCCGAATTGCAGCGCCATCTGAAGGGACGCAAGTGTATTAAAGCCTTCCGTAGTCACTACGGCTTCGGCGGTCACTTCGCCGGGGGTTACTACTCTTCCTTGAAACTGTTTCATTATTTCTTCCCTCCCGTGATCGCCTGAAGGATCTCGTCGTCCGTATAGTATCTGGCGCTGGTATAGGTGCGCAGCTTGTTGGACGAGGTGATAACCGGCATTTTTTTGCACAGCGGATTATTCATATACATCAGCGGGCAGATGTAGCTTGTGATGACGCCTGCGTTTTCAAGCTTTTTCGCATATTCTGTCTTGTTAAACGCCTCCAGCACCTTGGGCGCAGCGGTAAATACCGTGGGGATGACGATTTTCCTGTTTCCGTTTTGTTCAAGCGCTTTTTCGATTTTTTGGGTCCATTCGGTCAGCTGCTCAAGCGACAGGTGCGGGCAGCCGACAAAGCAGAGCTTGGGTGATGCATCGGGATTTTTCCACATGACAGGGTAATTGTTTTTCACCCGTTCAAGCTCTTTATCATCAATTACATATTCCTTCGCGCCTTCCTGAATCAGCTTTTCGCCCATCTCGATCGCTTCAGGCGTAAGATTTTCAATGTGATAAAGACCTACCGCGCCGTTTGAAGCGGTCGCTGCGCCGAAATCCTTCAGGTATGCGCACGCCTCGTCCGTGAGCTCATTTCCGATCCACTTGTCGAGCCCGACGACATAGGGAACATCCTCCATTACCTTCATGCCGATGGCGCTTCCGAGCAGCTGCGCTTCCGGCTTTTTGGTGGTTTTTACCTTTACCACCCACGTCGCCTTGCGCCCCTCGTCCGTCAGAAGGCCGAAATACGGAACGTAGCCTACAATCGAACCCATGATGTCCAATATGCCGGAATTTCGGTTGCACCTTGCGCCCAGCACCGAGTTTGCATATACCACGGCGCTCGACTCCGCCCAGGAAAGCACGTCGCCCTTCTTGGGCTTGTTGCCCACCTCGTCCATATAGCAGGTGCAGGTAAACGCGTTATCGTTTAAGAGGCCCAGCTTTTTCAGCTGCTCCTCGTAGAAATCCTGCTTGGTGTACATCAGATGCTTGAATACGAAATTCTGCAGAAAATTTGCGGGGACGTTTTTGTCCAAGGGTCTCGGATCGACTGAAAATTTCTGTCCGGAGGATACGCCCGCGTCCAGCAGTTTCTGCATCAGATCGTACACGGGAGACATCACCTTAAGGCCAAAGGAAGTAACCAGATGGTTGTATTTCGATGTGACGGGCACCAGCTTTTCCGCCTCGAACGCTTCGCCGTACATGACCATGGTCTTCATCACCTTGGCCATGGTTTCGCCCTTTTCGCCGTTTAATATGGCTTTCTGTTCATTTGTAAGTATCATATGCTATCTCCTAACTACAGTATCTTTGTCAGATCTTCATGCATACGTCCCATGCGCCCCAGATGACGGAGCGAAGGTTTCCGACCTGAGAAGCGTCGCCGATTACGTGAACGTTCTTTCCCTTGGCAAATACCGGCGCGGGATTGTAGCCGACAGACATAATTACGCTGTCCGCCGTAATTTTGAAGGTATTTCCGTCCTTGCCCTTGACCGTTACGCCTTTGTCCGTAATCTCGCAAAGCGCGGTTTCCAGATGTACGGGAACCTTATTGGTCTTAAAGCAGTCGCGCAGGTAGCTGGTATTGGCAAGGCACACGCCCTTGGTCGTAATCAGATCATCCTGCATTTCCACGATCTGCGGTTTCTTTCCCTGAAGGAACAGCTCGTATGCGATTTCGCAGCCCGTAAGTCCGCCGCCGATGATCACGACGTCGTTTCCGACTTCCTTCTTTCCAAGCAGGAAGTCCACCGCTTCAATGGCTTTTTCTGCGCCCTTTACGGGAATCTTTTTCGCCTTTGCGCCGGTTGCGACAATGATTTCATCGGCTTTCAGCTGACTGATATCGGTAATTTCGGTATTCAGGTGTACGGAAACGCCGCTTTTCGCGATTTCGCGCTTGTACCATTTAATGAGGTCGCGGTCCTTTTCCTTAAACGAGGGCGCAGCCGCCGCGATGAACACGCCGCCGAGCTCGGAGGACTTTTCGTAGATTTCAACATCATGTCCGCGCTGCTTGAGAACCAGCGCCGCCTCCATGCCGCCGATACCGCCGCCGATGACGGCGACCTTCTTTTTCTTGTTCGCCTTCACGATATCGTATTTTTTCGACTGCATGGTTCTGGGATTCAAAGCGCAGCGCGCAAGACCCATGGTGTCGGTCAGATCCTGCGTGTTCGCATGTCCCTTGGAAGAGGAGAAATTGAAGCAGCCGCTGTGGCAGCAGATGCAGGGTTTGATGTCCTCAAGCCTGTCTTCGATCAGCTTCGTCACCCATTCGGGGTCGGTCAGGAACTGACGGGCGACGCCGATTGCGTCGATTCTGCCTTCGCCTACAGCCTTTGCGCCGGTTTCGGGATCCATTCTGCCTGCGCATACGACGGGGATGTTCACGAACTCCTTGATGTGGGCGACATCGTCCAGGTTGCAGTTTTCGGGCATGTACATCGGCGGATGCGCCCAGTACCAGGAATCGTAGGTGCCGTTATCGGCGTTGAGCATATCGTAGCCGGCTTCTTCCAGGTATTTTGCCGCTCTTTCCGATTCCGCCATGTTGCGGCCGACCTCGTGATACTTTTCGCCGGGCATCGCGCCTTCGCAGAAGCCCTTGAGCTTCGATTCGACGGAATAACGCAGGGAAACGGGGAAATCCTTTCCGCACGCGTTTTTGATGGCGGTTACGACTTCCTTTGCAAAGCGATAGCGGTTTTCGAAACTTCCGCCGTAATCATCCGTGCGCTTATTGAAAAACTCGATGGCGAACTGGTCGAGAAGATAGCCTTCATGCACCGCGTGCACCTCAACGCCGTCCACGCCCGCATCCTTGCAGAGCTTAGCGGTCTTGGCAAACGCTTCGATAATTTCATGAATCTGCTTGACCGTCATTTCGGGGCAGATGATGTCGTGCGCCCAGCGGGAGGGCTGCGGACTGGGGCTTGCCAGCTCGTGCGACGTGTCAAGGACGGGCTTTAATACGGCGCGGGTAAACTTGTTCTTGTGAAGCGGCGCAATCAAATCCGTAATTGCCCAGCTTCTACCCATGCCGGCGGTCAGCTGTATAAACAGCTTTGCGCCGGTTTTGTGGATCTCTTTCATGAACTCCTTCAGATCCTCAAACATCTTTTCGTTCTGCCAGAGCCAGCGGCCCCAGAACGTATTTTTAAGCGGCGCAATGCCGGGGATAATCAGGCCTACATTATTCTTTGCTCTCTCCAGAAACAGCTTCGCGGCTTCCTTATCGAAGTGGCTGCCGGTCAATTCAAACCATCCGAACAGGGAGGTTCCACCCATCGGGCACATAACGATTCGGTTCTTGATTTCTACCTTTCCAATGGACCACGGAGTAAACAGCGCTTCGTATTTCTTATCAACCGATCTCAATTTCATCCGTCTCCTTTATATGTATTGATGGTATGCGCATCGTTTGCACATAATTACTTACTATCTATTATAGCATAAATGATCTGTATGTCAATTGAGCCTTTTGAATTAGCAGCATTGTCTTATGTGCATCTATATGTTATAATTTAGAAAACAACAAGTACATAAAGGGAGGCGCAGTTTCTTGAAGCGAATTCAAAAGATCGACATTCATGCGCATGCGACCTGTTTTCCGGATTATTTCCCGAAGCATTTCTGGTCGAAGCACCGAATGGTATCAGCCGAAGAGCTGATCGGTTTTTACGACCGGCTGGACATTGAAATGGGTGTGCTTCTGCCGATTTCCGCTGCGGAAGGCCAGTGCTCTGTAATTTCCTCCGAAAGCTGCAAGTATTTATCAGACCTTCATCCCGATAGATTTCTGTGGTTCTGCGGCGTGGATCCCCGCGCCGGATGGAACACAAAGGACGCTGATTTATCGTTCTTCCTTTCGCATTACAAGGAAATGGGCGCGAAGGGACTTGGCGAGCTTACCGCAAACATCCCTGCGGATGATCCCCTGATTGATAACCTGTTTACGCACCTTGAAAAACTGGACATGCCCGTAACCATCCATATTTCCCCGACTTTCGGCGGAGGATATGGGATTATCGATTCTCTTGGGCTTCCGGCGATTGAAAAAATGCTCGAAAAACATCCGTCTCTTCGCCTTCTCGGGCATTCGCAGCCGTTCTGGGCGGAAATTTCGGCGGATGCTGCGGAGGAAACGCGCGGCGGCTACCCGAAGGGGAAGGTGAAGGAAGGGCGGCTTTCATATCTGCTGAGAAAATATCCCAATCTCTATTGCGACCTCTCCGCCGGAAGCGGCATGAACGCCCTGAGACGCGATGCCGAATTTGCGGCGGAATTCATAGAGGAGTTTTCAAATCGCCTGCTCTACGGCTGCGACATATGCGCGGTGATCAACACGCATCAGTTCGAATTCGATGCGTTTCTTACGGATATGCGCGCCAAGGGCATGATCTCGGAAGAAAATTATGCGAAAATTGTCAGAAACAACGCCATTGACCTATTAAAGCTGCCGCTTGAAAAGGCATAAAACATATGAAACAGGAGGATGGACGATGGAAAGATTAGCGCTTCTGGGCGGAACGCCCGCAGTTAACAAGCAGAGCGATGATTCCCTGTTCAAATGGCCGATATTTACGCAGGAAGATGAGGACGCGGCGATGGATGTATTCCGCCGGAACCGCTTCTCCGGAACCGAGATTACGGAAAAATTCCAGGAGGAATTTGCAAAATGGCAAGGGCGGGAATACGCCATCGCCTACTGCAACGGCACGATGTCTCTGACCGCCGCCATGTTTGCCATCGGGCTCGGAGTGGGCGACGAAATCATATGCCCCACAAAGACCTACTGGGGCAGCGTTTCTCAGGCGATCAATTTCGGCGCATCCGCCGTGTTCTGCAATATCAATGAAACGCTGACAATGGATCCGAACGATCTAGAACGCTGCATCACCAATAAGACCAAGGCGATCATGGTGGTTCACTACTTCGGATATCCGTGCGACATGGATCCGATCATGGCGATTGCCAAAAAGCACAATCTGAAGGTGATCGAGGATCTCTCCCATGCGCAGGGCGGCATGTATAAGGGCAAAAAGCTCGGCACCTTCGGCGACGTCGCCGCGATGAGCCTGATGAGCGGAAAATCCTTCGCCTGCGGCGAAATGGGCATGCTGGTGACAGACGACAGAAAGCTGTATGAACGCGCAATGGCGTTTGGTCACTATGAGCGCAACAACGAAAAATACATCACAGAGTCCGACGAATTAAAACCCTATTTCCATATCGCCCTTGGCGGCATGAAGGGACGCGCCAACCAGCTTTGCTCCGCCATCGGACGCGTACAGCTGAAGTATTACGATGATAGGTGCAAAGAAATCAGAAAAGCGATGAATTATTTCTGGGATATCACCGAGGATCTTCCCGGTATACGCGCCATCCGCGTAGATGAAAAGGAAGGCTCCAATATGGCGGGCTGGTATATACCGCATGGGCTGTATGTGAAGGAGGAGCTAAACGGCTTATCCGTCAAGCGATTCTGCGAGGCGCTCAGAGCCGAGGGCTTTGTCGGCGCATGGGACGGCGGCAACTTCTGCCTACATACGCATCCCTTCTTTAAAACCTTCGATCTGTTCGGCATGGGAATGCCCACGAGAATCGCCTTTAACGAAAGAGATGTGCGCCTCGACGACGAGCATTTAAAGCGCTCGGAGGAATACGAATGCTTCTCCATCCCGTGGTTCAAGCATTTCGACAAGGAATGGATCGAAATCTACGCGGGCGCGCTTAGAAAAGTAGTTCTGAACCACGAGCAGCTTCTGGAGAGCGACCTTGAAAAGAAGCAGGGCGGAAGATGGTATGGAACGGAAAACGCGTAAAGGGGGAGCCCTGATTCCGTTCGGCGAAAATTTCAAAATTGAATTATGACAAAGGCGCTGAAGCATGGTTTCGCTTCAGCGCCTTTTCAGTGGTTTATATTCTATTATTCCATCACCGGCAGGCTGCGTAAGCCCTTGGCGAGGTCTTCTTCCGTGGGAATATAGTCGACCATTACGCCGTCGTTGAATTTCTGGTATGCCACCAGATCGAAGTAACCGGTGCCGGTCAGGCCGAAGAGGATGGTCTTTTCTTCGCCGGTTTCGCGGCATTTGATGGCTTCGTCCATGGCTACCTTGATGGCGTGGCTGCTTTCGGGGGCGGGGAGAATGCCCTCTACGCGGGCGAATTCCTCTGCGGCGGCGAACACGCTGGTCTGCTCCACATTTCTGGCTTCCATGAGGCCCTGATCATAGAGCTCGGACAAAACGCTGCTCATACCGTGATAGCGCAGACCGCCTGCGTGGTTAGAGGCGGGCATGAAGCCGTTTCCGAGGGTGTACATCTTCTGAAGCGGGCAAACTTTGCCGGTGTCGCAGTAGTCGTATGCATACTTGCCGCGCGTAAGGCTGGGGCAGGATGCGGGCTCGACGGCGATAAACTGATACTTCTTTTCGCCGCGCAGCATTTCGCCCATGAACGGCGAGATGAGGCCGCCGAGGTTGGAGCCGCCGCCGGCGCAGCCGATGATGATATCGGGCGTGATGCCGTATTTATCCATGGCGATTTTGCACTCCATGCCGATGACGGACTGATGCAGAAGCACCTGATTGAGTACGCTGCCGAGCACGTAGCGGTATCCGTCGAGCTTGGAGGAGGCTTCTACGGCCTCAGAAATTGCGCAGCCGAGGCTCCCGCCGGTGCCGGGGAATTCGGCGAGAATCTTTCTTCCGACTTCGGTGGTATCGGAGGGCGAGGGCGTGACCGACGCGCCGTAGGTGCGCATGACCTCGCGGCGGAAGGGCTTCTGCTCGTAGGATACCTTTACCATGTACACCTTGCAGTCGAGCTCGAAATACGAGCAGGCCATTGAAAGCGCGGTGCCCCACTGACCTGCGCCGGTCTCGGTGGTAACGCCCTTAAGGCCCTGCTTCTTGGCATAATAAGCCTGCGCGATGGCGCTGTTGAGCTTATGGCTGCCGCTGGTGTTGTTGCCTTCGAATTTATAGTAAATCTTCGCGGGGGTGTTCAGCTTCTTTTCCAGGCAGTAAGCGCGTACCAGGGGAGACGGACGATACATCTTGTAAAAATCCAGAATCTCCTGCGGGATGGGATATTCACGCGTGGTCTCGTCCAGCTCCTGCTTTACCAGCTCCTCGCAGAATACCTTGCTCAGCTCCTCATGCGTCATGGGCGCATGCGTTACGGGATTCAGAAGCGGCGCGGGCTTTTTCTTCATGTCCGCGCGGACGTTATACCAATATTTCGGCATCTCATTTTCTTCCAGATAAATCTTGTACGGGATTTCCTTTGCCATTGTTTTTTGCTCCTTTCCGATCCTGTCGGGGACAGAAAAACCCTGCCCCAGAAAATAGTTTGCTGGGACAGGGATGAAATATCACTCCTGCGGTGCCACCCGGCTTGACGCGCTGTGCGCCCTCCTCAACCATACCATCATATGGCAATCTTTGGTAACGAAGGATTCTCCGTCTCGCATACTCGGCCCCGGCCTTTCTGTTCGCCCTCAAAAGCCCATTCCCTTTCGCCGTCCATACCGCGCTTACACTGTCCGCAGCTCGCTTTGATCTCCGGTCGGAAGGTACTTTTCTTCTTCATCGGTTTCGTATATTTAAACACAAACAAAAGCGGTTGTCAATATAGTTCATTATCACTTAACAAATTCAAATCCCGAGGGAGACGAGAGATGCGAATACACGGATTTTCTCCATGTCCGTTTTTTCCCGTCCGTAGGCCGAGAGAAACGCTTCGCTCCATTTGTTTGTTTTCAGGTTGTAGTTCATCGACCACATCGCCCAGAAAAGATCGTAATGCCGATCGCCTATGCCGCCTTCGCCCAGATCGATAAAGCCCGTAAAGCGAAAATCATTGAGCATAAAATTGGGAAGGCACATATCTCCGTGCAGTACGGTATCCTGAGAAAGATGCGCTATGCCGTTTTTCGCAATTTCATACGCCTGATCCTTTTCCGTTATTCCGAGAAAAGACGAATACGACGGATCGAATTCCAACTCATCAAACGATTTTGCGGAAAATCTTTCGTTCCATTCATTTGTAAGATAGTATTTCGGGCAGTTCTCCGCCGATACGGCGTGCAGGCGAAATGCTTCATTGCCAAGCGCATGAGACAGCCTTTCGGGGTCCGACAAATGCGTTTTCGATACGGCGCTTTCGCCTTCCAGGCGGCGCAGAATGAGCACGTCTGTTTCGCCGCTTTCATAATGCAGAGCCTCGGGAGAAAGCCCTGAAGGAAACAAAAACGAATGCATATCATAGGCGCGTTTTAGCGTTCCGGGCGCGTTCGTCTTAATTACAAGATCATCGCCCGCGTACCAAACCCCGGCGCCCGAGCGCCCGAGATTTTCCCTGAAAAGCGGGCGGTTCCGAAGGATGTTCATTGTGCTTTCGGACAAATGCATGTTCATCATTATCCCACAATATCTCCTACGCCGTTTAATATGTACTTCGGGCGGTAGGGGAACTTTTTCACATCCGCTTCGGATGTGCAGCCGGAGAGCACGAGTACGGTATCAAGGCCGCTTTCAATGCCCGCGATGATATCGGTATCCATGCGGTCGCCGATCATGGCTGCGTCGGCGGAGTGAACGGAGAGCATTTTAAGGCCGGTGCGCATCATGAGTGCGTTGGGCTTTCCCACATAGTACGCATTCACGCCCGTAGCAAGCTCGATCGGCGCGACCAGTGCGCGACAGGCGGGTACAATTCCGCGCTCCGTGGGGCCGGTCATATCGGGGTTGGTGGCGATCAGGCGCGCGCCCTTGTTTACAAGAGAAGTCGCCTTCAGTATCGTGTCGTAGTTGTAGCCTGTGGTTTCGCCCACGATTACGTAATCGGGATCCACGTCGTTCATTGTAACGCCAACCTCGTACAGCGCGTTTAACAGGCCGGGCGCACCGATGACGTAGGCGGAGCAGCCGGGGGACTGGCTGTCGATGAATTTGGCGGTGGCCAGGGCGCTGGTGTAGAAATGCCTTTCGTCTACTTCCAGCCCGAGGCGCGCAAGCTTCTGCATAAGCTCTCTGGGCGAACGCTCGGAGGAATTGGTGAGGAACAGGAACTCCTTTTTCTCCTTGTAGAGCCAGAAAACGAATTCTTTTACGCCCGGAAGGCAGATGTTGCCATGGTAGATTACGCCGTCCATGTCGCAGATGTAGCCCTGTTTTTCGCGAAGCGCGTCCAAGTTCGGAATGCTGATCATGGTAAAAACTCCTTTTCTATTCGTATATGCCGATCCACTCGCCTGCATATTCGTCTACGGTATTCAGCCAGCCGTATACGGCGTTTTGCCATTGTCCGCCGGCGGATTTGTTCATGGACAAAATCAAATCGTCGGTCGTGGGATTCTTATAGGAATTGTCTTCATAGTACGTACGGATGGATGAGAGAAAGCGTTCGTTTCCCATGGCAAAGCGGATTTCATTGAGCACCGCGCAGCCGCGGGCGCATACAACCGCTTCATAATCCGAGCCCGAAGTAAAATACATGGTTTCCATGTGCGGAAGAAGACCGCCCGGTATGGTCACGGAAAGGGACGGAAGCACATAAGCGTTCAGAAGGCGCGTAAACGCCCTTTCACCCTCCGTTTTTTCTATGAGCAGCATCCATGCATATCTGCTCACCGCTTCTGCAAGCCATGCTTCGCTTCCGGGGTTCGGCATTACGATGTCTCCGAAGTACTGCTTCATAACGGCGCTTCCCGTTAATAGCGGAAGATCCCGATCGGCGTCCGAACTCATGAATATCAGCCCGCTTGACGTGATAGTTTCGTTCTGCATATCCGTAAGCGCAATCGAAAGGGAGTCCCTTGGGTAAGCGCCGAATGATTCGCGGGCGTTTTCAAGCGTAGATACCGCCTCTTTCAGTACGTCCTTCATTTTCGATCGGTCCTGCCCGTATACGCTTACGTTTGTCCCGTATGCTGTTTTTGCCGAAAGAATGTGAAACTTCCGGCTGATTGCAAACGCCAGCGCTCTTGCGTTTGCAATCTCCGTTTTATATGTGCGGAATCTGCCGGTTTCATCTGTTCCGAGGTCGGATGTGTTTCCGTTGAAGGCGGGGATATAGCCGTCGGGAAGCGTGAGGTATACCGTAAAATCGGAAGGGTCGGCGTACAGAAATTCGCCGGCGCGGGTGATTGGATTGGTAACGAACGCACCGTTTTCATACGGACATACGCTTGGATAGAAGTTGGTTATTCGCCAATCGGTATCGCCTGCGCCGAGGAAGGCTCGATTTTTCGTGAGAAGCAGTACATAATAGAATTCGATGACAGCCGTTTCGCCGGGGGCGAGACTGCACGCAACGCTAATAAAGGTTTCGTTTGCGCCCTGAATACCCCATTCGGCGATTTCTCCGTCTAAATAGATTTCGCGGAACTCAATGCCGCCGGGCGCATAGCCGTAGGGGAACGCCGCTTCCAACGAGTCGTTATCGTAGGGGAGGGCGCTTTCCCGGCGGAATGCATTTGCATATACGCTGAAGAGTATGCTTGAAAGCGTTTTGCCCGTATCGTTTCGATAGGTTACCCGCTGCTTTACGGAAAGCGCCTGCGCGTCCAAAAGCATTTGAATTTCAAATTCGTATTTTGTGTTTGTTTTTTTCTCCGTTTCCGCGTTTGTCAAAAGAACCGCCTGCGAAAAAACGCACGCGGTTATCAGGATCAGCGAAATCAATCGGCGCATCAATAGAAATACCCGTTTACGAGCATGATCAGAATGCTCGCAATCGAACCGCCGGCAAGCAGCACGCAAAGGAATATGCAGATGGCGCGAACCATCAGCGTCTTTGTATCGGTCTTCTTTTTCTTGTTGCCGTTTTTCATAGCTATCTCTCCGATCAGCGATCTCTGGGATCTACATATTCCGTGTCATTTTCAACGGTGCGGATGGAACTGATGGGCCAGAATGCGAAACGCGCGTGACCTACGATCATGTCCTTCGTAATCGGGCCTACGTCGCCGGAAGCGTCGTTGGTGATGTTTTTTTCCACCAGCGGGCCGTTCCATGTGCGGGAATCGTGGCTGTTGTAGCGGTTGTCGCCTACTACGAAATATTCATCCTCGCCCAGCACGTATTCATAGTTTACGCTGTAGGCGTGAATCTGCTTATCCGTGACTGTGCGCTCGCCTCCGCCGACCGATATGCGGTACGCCTTTGCCGCGTTTCCGTTTTCATCGGCGGTTTCGATCACTTCGAGGATATCCGCTGAAAAGAAGGGGTTTTCCTTTGCGGGATCCAAGGGATTTCCGTTTATATAGGTTACGTTGTTTTTGCGGGATACCGTATCGCCCGGAACGCCCACCACGCGCTTTACGAAGTTGGTTTCCATTGTGATTAAGTGAACGATGGGATCCTTATTCGTGCGGCCGGGATAATTGCAGATGATTACGTCGCCAAGAGCCACTGTGTCTTTGAATTTTACATCGTACACCGTTACGCCCAGGCGCTCTTTGCTCTCAAGCGTCGGATACATGGAGGAGCCGTCCACGCGGATGGGGAGGAATATAAATTCCTTAATGATGAAAACCGCAATGATCGCCACGACGAGCGAAACCACCCACTCACGCACTTCCTTTAATACTCGTTTCCAGCCGGTAAGCTGTTCCTTTTCCTTTTTGCCCTTTTTCTTTTTTGTATCCGGCGTCTGAGACTGCGCTTCTTCCTGCGCGGGCGCTTCGTTCGGCGTAATCGTGTTCATCTGCTTATCATTTTCCATATTATTGCCTTCCTTCATGCGTTTGAATTGCTATCCAATATTTACAGCGGCCACAAAGTGATATCCGGGCGCGCGCTGATGTCCGTTTGATAGATCAGTCCGAGCGTACGGCTGTCGTCTGCATTCGCTTCCAGGTTATCGGAAAGCAGAAGATACGCGCCCTCGGGAATTTCGCCGTATACCAGCGCCGGCGCGTCGCCCAGCGCCTTTTGGCGCATAATGCCCTGATCGTCGGTGTAAACGAGATATTTTCCGTCCTCGCGAACGTCGATCAGATCGCCGGGAACGCCGGATATTCTGCGAAGGTATTTTCCTTCTGCGCTTCCGAAGTAGCTTAATACCACGTCGCCGCGGGAAATTTTGTCCATATCCACATCGTGCTTGAGCATTACTACGATGCTGCCCTTTTCATATGCGGGCGCCATGGCGGAAGTGGATACGTAATGAATTTCAAATATGAAATACCGGGTAAAAAGCGCCATCAGACCGAAAATGATGACGAAGGCCAGGAAGGTATTGCGCGACTGCGCACGCATCTCTTTATCGTTTCGGTTATTCGTCCGCTTCGCCATTTGCCGCTCCCTCTGTGTGCACAAGGATTTTCTTTACCCGCTTCTCAAAATCCGGCCGATCCATCATTACCACATGCGCGCATTTTTCGCAGCGGATTTTTATATCCGCGCCCACGCGCGTAATCGTCCATCTGTCGCTTCCGCAGGGATGCTTTTTCCGCATCTGCACAATGTCGCCCAAACTAAGCTCCATACTTATCTCCCATCCATTATATACGCTCTGTGTAAAAGGCGTAATAAGATCGTTTGACCAAATCAGGTTTCATCCGATAAAATCAGGCGGTAATAGAAATTTCTGCCCAGTACATCGGACACGCGGATCATCAGCCGCCCTTCATATACCGGTATTTCCATTTCGCCCTTCAGCGCCGGTCTTTTGCTGGAGCGGGTTTCGAAGGAAAAGGCGTGAAAGCATTGGCCGCGAAGGTATCCCGCCGCCCATGAATCCACCGCGTCAAGCCCCGTCAATTTGCGCTCAATCAGCCCGTTTTCCAATTCGAATGCGTCGAGATTTACGCGGGTAAAGGTTACGCCGCGCTCGGCGCGCGCTTTGCATACGGGATCGCCCTCGCTTGACGGGTACACATATTCCGCGCCGAAATTTTCCGTGCGCCGCCTTGTCGTTTGAAGGGAGAGGGGATTGATGTCGGCGCCGATAAAGCGTCTTTCGTTTATGCAGGCGGCTTCCAGCGTTGTGCCGCTTCCGGCGAACAGATCCATAACGATATCGCCCGGGCGGCTTGCGCATTTTACGATTCTCTCCAAAAGCCGCAGGGGCTTCTGAGTGTCGTAGCCGGTTCTCTGAGGATCGCGCTGCTGAAGGTGGCTCATATCCGTCCACACATCGCCGGGAATAACCGGGTCGTCGTCGTAATAGGTGTACACCTTGCCTGCGGAGCGGATGGAGCGATATATGCGCCCGTCTGCGTCCACATGCTTTTTCATATGATTCTGCTTGCCCTCCGGGTTCGGTTCCGCCACATCCTTAAGGTGCAGATCATACCCCTTCTGCTTGGAGTACATCAGTATAATATCATGCTTGCGCGGGAAATACCGCCGTGCGCAGCCGCCGGAATGGTATGTCCAGATGATTTCGTTCAGGAAATTCGCTTCTCCGAATATTTCATCCATGAGAAGACGCATGTAGGGATGAATCCGCCAATCGATATGAACGAATATGAGACCCTTTCCGGACAGCAGCGAGCGCGATAAAACAAGAACCTCGCGCATCATCTGAAGGTATTCATCCCTTGGAAGGTCGTCGTTATAGCCGTTGAGCGTAAGCGTACCGCCGCCCGTTTTCCATTCCTTTTCGCCCACGCGCACGCGAACCTGGAACTGCTTCCCGGTCTGAAACGGGGGATCCAGATAGATCAGCTGAACCTTGCCCTGATATTCGTCAAGGAGCCGGGAGGCAACCTGACGCGCGTCGCCCAAATGGAATTCGCTCTTTTTTATGCCGTTGACCGACGGGTGTATCTCCCGCTCGATCCCCATGTATCTTTCCAGCACGGAGCGGCCCTCCTTACAGTATGCGCACAACAATAACCAGTATAATATCCTCTGTATTATAGCATCTGCGCCGTGGAAAGTCCATAGGTTATTTCAATTTTACGCAGAAAACGCAGTAAAGTATTGCAATTTATAGCTGCGCATGATATAATTTAGTAACAAATAGAAGAAATTTGTAATGATTTGGAGGGCGGGAATATGCCGGATCGAAAAGAGCGGCTCTTAGGCGTAGACCTTATGCGAATGGTCGCCATGATCATGATTGCATATGTGCACGTTTTGGAAAATGGCGGCGTGCTCGATCTTCTCTCCTCCGGAAGCATAGCAAAAGCATCCGGCTGGACGCTTGAAATCTCCGGCTACTGCAGCGCGAACTGCTTTGCGCTGATCAGCGGCTATATCGGCGTCCGGTCAAAGCACAAATACTCGTCTCTGATTGTGCTGTATCTGCAAACGCTTTTTTATTCCGTACTGATAACGCTTTTGTACGCCCTGTTTTCGGGAAATTCTATGCCGGGGGAAATGTGGCTTGATTCGCTGTTTCCCTTTTTCAGAAACACCTACTGGTATTTTACCGGATACGCGATTGTGTTTCTGCTTGCGCCCCTTTTTCATGCTTTCATAAACCGGATGAACAAAAAGCAGGCGGCTGTTTTCATGGCGGCGCTTTTCACCGTGTTTTCGATCTTTCCGCTCGTCACAGGCGTGCAGATTCCCTTTGTCCGGCGCGGTTACAGCGCCGTCTGGCTTGCGGTGATGTATATCTCAGGCGCATGCATATCGCGCCATGAGCTGTACAGGGTCGATCATAAATGGGTGTATGCGCTGATCTATATTGCGTCGGTATTGTTAAATGCGCTTGCGGTGCATTTCTTTTCCGTGTTCGGCTTCTCTACCGTCATTGTAATCAGTCAGATTTCGCCCTTTGTTTATATAAGCGGCGTCGCGCTTCTTCTGTTCTTTTCGTCGCTTTCGCGTATTCCGAACGTCCTTGCAAAGCTGATCCGATTTTTTTCGCCGCTTTGTTTCAGCGCCTACTTAATTCACGTGCATCCCGTCATCTGGCAGCATCTGTTTAGCGGCGCGTTTGAATTCCTCGCCGCGCAGCCTGTGCCCGTCATGATGGCAGGGGTGGTTTTGTCGGGTGCGGCCATATTCCTCGTATGCGCGCTGCTGGACTATCCGAGGCATCTTCTGTTTCAAAAAACCGGAATCAAGCCGCTGATCAGCGATTTGGAGATGCGCATAAGGGAAAAAATAAAGCGCACCCCGCAAACGAAGTGTGCTTTATTGCGCCGCCGGTTTATTTTTCGTCCGGAAGCTGGTACGCCAGCGCGTATTCTTGAAACAGCTTTCTATAGCCGGAATCCTCGTCGCGTGCATGGCGGAGGGATTCGTGCAGGTTCAGATTGCTCTTAGCCATATCGATGATGCAGCCGGCGATATTGGAGCAATGGTCGCTGGTGCGTTCAAGCGCGGTGAGAAGATCCGACCATACGAAGCCCGCCTCGATGGTGCATACGCCGCGCTGAAGGCGCATGATATGGCGTGTGCGCAGGGCTTCCTTCAAATGGTCTATTACCTGCTCCAGCGGCTCTACGCGCTCGGCGAGCGCGGGGTCGTTTGTTTTGAAAGCGGTTATGGCGAGATCCACTACCTCGCGAACGGCGCTTACAATCACATTCAGCTCCGCTTCCGCTTCTTT
Source organism: Clostridia bacterium (assembly GCA_017396845.1). Classification (GTDB taxonomy): domain Bacteria; phylum Bacillota; class Clostridia; order Christensenellales; family Aristaeellaceae; genus SFHK01. The sequence goes on along the minus strand of JAFQKQ010000078.1, from coordinate 2,629 downwards.
GGTAAAGTGAATGTCCTTTACCTTCAGTTCCTCTGCGGACTCCACCAGATTTACACTGTGGTCGGCGATTCTTTCAAGATCGCCGATCATTTTTAATAATCCCGCCGCCTCGGTACTGTCATTTTCGCCGATTCTCTGAGCGCTCAGCTTCACAAGATATGTGCCGAGCTCATCCTCATACCTGTCGGTTTGATCCTCCAGCTCGCGGATTCGGGCTACCGGCGCTTCCTGATACGAACTTGTCAATGCAAGAGACGCATCAATCGCTTCCTTCGCAAGATCCGCCATATCGCCCGCCACCAGATGGCAGCGCTTCAGCGCTACGCCGGGCGCGCCCAGCAGGCGCTCGTCCAGATGGGAAAAGTTGTCGGGCTTTTTGCCGTCCGGAACCAGCCGGCACACGAATTTTTCGAGAAAGCCCGCCTGCGGAAGCAGGATTACCGTGCAGGCGATGTTAAACGCGCTGTGGCATACGGCGATGCCGAGAAGAGACGCGCTTTCGCCGAGTATGGCGGGGGAGAATATCAGGTCGATGAGCAGATATATGATGAGGCAGATGATAGTTCCCAGCACGTTAAAAAGCAGGTGAACAAACGCCGCGCGCCGTGCGTTTTTGTTTGCGCCGATGGAGGAAATCATCGCGGTTACGCAGGTGCCGATGTTCTGTCCCATGATGATCGGAACCGCCGCGCCGAAGGTGATCTGACCCGTCTGAGCGAAGGCCTGAAGAATACCCACCGACGCCGAGGACGACTGAATCACCGCCGTCAAAACCGTGCCCGCCAGCACGCCCAGCACCGGATTTTCAAACATTACAAACAGATTTCGAAAGCCTTCCACTTCGCTTAAGCCCTTGACCGCGCCGGACATTGCGTCCATGCCGAACATCAGGGTCGCGAAGCCCAAAAGAATCAGGCCGGTGTCCTTTTTCTTGCTGTTTTTGGAAAACATGTAATACGCCACGCCTGCAAGCGCGAGTATGGGCGTAAAGGATGTGGGCTTCAAAAGGCGCACGAAAATGTTGCTGCTTTCTATGCCCGAAAGGCTCAGAATCCATGATGTAACCGTGGTGCCTACGTTTGCGCCCATGATTACGTTGATGGCCTGCGTAAGCGACATAAGCCCCGAGTTTACGAAGCCTACCACCATTACCGTCGTTGCGGACGAGCTTTGTATGACGGCGGTGATGGCAAGGCCGGTTACAAGACCTGCCAGCCGGTTGGTCGTGAGCTTTTTAAGAAGAAACAGAAGCGAATTGCCTGCCCTGCGTTCAAGCGCCTGTCCCATTACGTTCATGCCGAACAGGAAAAGGCTCAAACCGCCGATCATGGATAATACGTCGAACAGATCCATATTTTTCATCTCCCGGTCAGTAATTGGCTGTCAGAAGGTGTCGGCCCGATCCGGACGCAGGATGTTTTCCTCCTCGTCCGAATGTATTATGAATAAATTTGTTCGTTTCGTCAATGAAGAAAGGGCGAAAAAATGCGAAACATTTGTCGAATCATAATAAATTAACCGCGCCGTTATTTTCCCCAAATCGGTACGGAATATGATTGATTGAAGGGCGGATATTTGTTATAATCGAAAAAAAGCGACAGAAAAGGAAGTGAAACCATGCCGATTATTCAGGGACAGGAATGGACGTTTGACACCCGCTGGGACGCGTATGACAAAATAAGACCCGGCTATCCGGAAGAACTGTATCGGGAAATCTTTCATTATGTAAACCTTCATGAAGGCAGCCGCGCGGCGGAGGTAGGCATAGGCGCGGGACAGGCGACGGAGCCGATTCTGAAAACCGGCGCAAGCGTTCTGGCCTTTGAGCCCGGCAGGAATTTCACGAAGCTGTGCCTTCAAAAATTCAGCGCATACCCGTTTGACGTTGTAAATATGAAATTTGATGACGCGCCTTACCGGGAAAAAGCGTTTGATCTCGTATATTCCGCCGCGGCTTTTCATTGGGTAAATCAGGATACAGGCTATCAAAAGGTGTTCCGCATGCTGAAAAAAGGCGGCGCGTTTGCAAGATTTGCCAATCACCCGTATCGGGACGAAGGAAACATGCCCCTGTGGCAGGCGGTGCAGGCGGCATACGATGAATTCTATTACCCCTTCTACGGCAAAAAGAGCGAAACGCCCGAGAAATACACGGAGGAAAATGCGAAAACCCGCGCGGAATTGGCGCTCAAGTACGGCTTTACCGATATCAAATACGCGCTTTTTGAAAGAACGCGCACGTTTTCGGCGGAGGAATATATTCTCCTGATTTCCACCTATTCCGATCATATCGCAATCGACGAAGAAATCCGGAAGCGCTTCTTTGACAGAATCGAGGAAGCGATCAATGCCCACGGAGGATGTATCACGCTCTGCGACACCCTCGATCTCGCGCTTGCGCGAAAAGCGTAGGCCGGAAACGGAAGAAACGCGCATGAAACAAAAGCTGTTTTTCCCAAAGCACGGATTGCGCGCTTTTTCAATTGGGGGTATAATACAGATATCACCTGCAGGAGACTAACTATTAAAAGTCAAGCCCCAGGAAGCAGTTTTGGCAAATTTTCTTTCACCCAGCCCCGCCGCCCTTGACAAACAGCATTCAAATGCTGGCGGTTACCCGACGAGGGCG
>JAFQKQ010000077.1 GCA_017396845.1 Clostridia bacterium | reverse complement strand
TTGGTGCTTTATATCCTCCGCTGATTGTTTGGGATTTTCTTTTGGTATGAAAATGGAGCGGATTTCCTTGAAAATCCGCTCCAAAACAGCATTTCTTTGATTATTTGTGGGATAAAAAGAGACAAACAGGCTTGTTTCAGCGTATGTCAGAGGGACGGTTCCTTTGATATATTTTTGAATTGTGAATCATGGATCGGTTCAATAATTTGCGCTTTTGACGTCGTTCCCGCCTAAAGCTGCAATCCATCTTGTAGGGAACGGTCCTGTGCCGTTCCTAAACATTTTTAAAGATAGTCCGGAATGGCACAGGACCATTCCCTACGAATTCTTCCGGGATCGCCGGTGAATTAAGCAGTACCATTAAGCTTATTTTGCATCATAAATATACCATATCCCACCCAATCTGTCTACCTTGCTGCTGGAGGGAAGGACGAAATCGGTTATCGGAGGACAGAAAAAGCCCACGGCGCGAGGCCGTGGGCGGTGCTTCTGTATGAATGTTCAAGATTGAATCAAAGTACTGCCCCCTGATTCATAATTCATGCTCATTGTGTGATAAGCGTACTCTTGCGTTCGGGTACCTGGCTTTCTGTTTCCTCTCCTTCGCGCATGAGCTTTGTCTGTAAATTAATTTCGAGGATAAGAGGTTCGTTTTTAGAATTAACGATATCCTGTACAATTAATTCTGCATAGGGAGTTCCGTTTTGATCATCTTCGTAAAACCTGATCTGCACACCGCCAATCAGCTCAATTACGAATCCGTCAGGTAGCTCTGTCCGGATGTATTCGTAGTCCATATAGGTGAGCGCTAAGTGGATAAAGTCGGCGTTCGGCATAAAATTTTCATAAATGCCGGTCTGCCTCTCCGAGGCAAGAAACTGGATTGTGCTTAAGAAATGCAATGCGGAAGCCATACCTTTTTCTATATCCTGAGGGCCTTTTTCAAGGTTTTCATATGCCCATTTTTCGCCGTACACATTGTCCGGCTTTTCATATATATTTCCCTCATCGTCATAAATCGGGCTTTCATAGATGACCTGAACCTGCGGGATCGGTTCCTTTCTTGTATAAAACTGATCGGTAACATATTCATCCCGGCCATACGCTTTTGTGTTATTGATTCCGAGATATTCTCCTTCTGCCATGCTTTCCGCCCACTCGGATAGCTCTATAAGCTCATAAGCGGGCGTTAAGCCGATCAGGATGTCATTTTCTTTGGACACAGGAGTAACTCTGCGCGAAAGAAAAAGGATCGCAGAAATTGTTACCAGAGTAACCGCGAAAGCACATACGGTAAACAGCTTCTTTTTTCGCATTGAAACACCCCATTACTACTTATATTGTGTATATGCATGATAAGTGTTATTTTTTCCTCTGTATTCAGTATATCAGAGGGACGGTTCCTGTGATATATTCTTAATTGTGAATCATAGAGCAGTTTGCTGATCCATGATTCAAGCGGTTGGAATCGTATCGACAGTGAATGGTATTCTTCCCCTGGACGATACACCATAAATATACCATATCCCGCCCAATCTGTCTACCATGCAGCAGAGGAAAGGACGAAATTGGTGATCGGAGAACGGAAAAAGCCCGCAGCGTGATTTGAACTGCTCCCCAATTGTTATACAGTATGGTATACTAAATAACAATTGGGGAGCAGTTTATTCCTCTGTGATTTTTTGCTTCCGTTTTTCGTCTTTTCCTTCCAAAAGCGCCTGAACGCCATCCGGATCAAGCCACTGAAAATACTCGAGCAGCTCGCTCATTTCAACCGTCATGGCCATGGCGACGTGCTGCGGATTCTGAACGCCCGTTTCGCCGCCCCAGCCTTTTTAAGGCACATTGCATGAATCGCGTCCTTCAGCTGGCTTACGGTTGTTACATCATCATGCATTATTACATCCTCCGAAATAGAGAACTATTCCCGTTTGTTGCTGGTTTTTTTGGGGGATAAAAACATATACATATGCAGCGGGAGCAAGCTGTATAATGTAGTAACATAGTATACAGATTACTCCCGCCGCGCACATGTTTCCTCATATATGCGAAAGAAGCTGCCTTACGAAAAGACAGCTTCTTTTTTGAAAAAGTTTGATTACTTGATTTCGACGGTGGCGCCGACTTCTTCGAACTTCTTCTTGATCTCTTCAGCGGCTTCCTTGGTGACGCCTTCCTTGAGGGTCTTGGGAGCGCCGTCAACGAGTTCCTTGGCTTCCTTGAGGCCGAGGCCAGCAACGACTTCGCGGACAACCTTGATGACCTTAATCTTCTCGGAACCAACGTCCTTGAGGATTACGTCGAACTCGGTCTTCTCTTCAACAGCTTCAGCAGCGGCGGCGGGGCCAGCGGCTACGGCTACGGGTGCGGCGGCGGATACGCCAAACTTCTCTTCCATGGCCTTTACGAGATCAGCCAGCTCGAGAATAGTCATCGACTCAACAGCAGAAATGATTTCCTGAGCGTTCATGTTGTTACCTCCAAATATATTCTAAGGTTGAATGTGTATTTTTTATTGGGTTATGTGGCGATTATTCCTCGCCGGCCTTCTGCTTGCGGATCGCTTCCACAACGCGAACGAAGCCGGATACCGCGCTCATCATGCTGCCCATGAGTCGAGCGATAAGGACTTCCTTGCTGGGCAGGTCTGCCAGCGCCTGAACGCCTGCTGCATCCAGGTAAGCGCCGTCGCAAACGCCGCACTTCAGCGTGAGCTTCTTGATTTTCTTGCCGTATTCGTAAGAGATCTTCGCGGGAGCGATCATATCCTCATAGCCAAATGCTACTGCGGTGGGGCCCTTCAGGTGCTCCTTCATCTGCTCTGCAAAGGGAGTATCCTTAACGGCGAGCTCGATCATGCTGTTCTTGAGAACTGCATATTCAACGCCGGCCTTACGGAACTCGTTACGAAGAGCGGTATCCTCGGCTACGGTCAGACCACGATAGTCTACCAGCACGACGGTGGAAGCCTTGTCAAACTTCTCTTTAATACCGGCAACGATAACCTTCTTGCTTTCGATGTTCTTATTGGACATTTTTTCTACACCTCACATTCCGTCCCAATCTGACGGCATAATGAAACGCCCCTGCGCATAGGCGCAAGGGCGGCAGAAAAAACGAATGTTTTTTAAAACCAATTCCTTTGCACCTCGGCGAGCACCTCTAAGGTTTACGCTTTCGCACTCGCTGTCTATGGCACAGCTGTTTCACAGCCTCGTGTATTATAGCAAAACAGCTTCACCGGGTCAAGTTAAATCTTTCGTTGATCACAGCAAAGCTGTGCAAAGTAAATTTTTCGAAAATCCTCAAAACCCGCATTGACAAACGCAGTTAGAGATGTTAAACTATACAGCGGTTAGAGGCGACTACCCTACTAAAATTTTTGCCCGCGAGTTAGTGAACACTAATTGGAGGTTTCGCATATGATGCCGCTCTCGATGACCGCCATAGGCGACGTAAACATCATCCGGAAGATTACCGGCCGCGACGAGGTTCGCCAGCATTTGGCGGAGCTTGGATTTGTAGTCGGAGAAGAAGTTCGCATTGTGAGCGAACTGGGCGGAAATATGATCCTATCCGTCAAGGACAGCCGGATTGCTCTTGATAAGAGTATGGCAATGAGAATAATGGTTTGATGCTGAAGGAGGACAGGAGAAATGAAAACGCTGAAAGACGTTCCGGTCGGCGCAAGCGCAGTTATCGTAAAGCTGCACGGAGAAGGCGCCATCAAGCGCCGCATTATGGATATGGGCCTCACCAAGGGCACCGAGGTCTGCGTGCGCAAGGTAGCGCCCCTGGGCGATCCGATGGAGCTCACCGTGCGCGGATATGAGCTGAGCGTTCGCAAAAGCGACGCCGAATCGATCGAAGTACAATAAATGCGGGGAACCGCTTTTTATTTCAAACACGGTTAGATTTGACTAACAAAAGGAGGAACCTCCATGGCTATTAAAATCGCGCTGGCGGGCAACCCGAACAGCGGAAAGACGACCATGTTCAACAATTTGACCGGCTCAAATCAGTATGTAGGCAACTGGCCGGGCGTTACGGTGGAAAAGAAGGAAGGCAAGCTGAAGGGCAGTTCGGATGTGATTATTCAGGACCTCCCCGGCATCTACAGCCTCTCTCCCTATACGCTGGAAGAAGTCGTCGCTCGCGGCTACCTGGTAAACGAAAAACCCGATGCGATTTTGAACATCGTAGACGCTACCAATATCGAGCGCAATTTATACCTGACCACCCAGCTGGCGGAGCTCGGAATTCCCATGGTGATCGCCCTGAATATGATCGACGTCACCCGCAAAAACGGCGATCGGATCGACCTTAAAAAGCTTGGCGAAGCGCTCGGCTGCTATGTAACGGAAACTTCCGCGCTCAAGGGCGAAGGCGGTCTTGAAGCGGCAAAAGCGGCGGCGGAAATCGCCGAAAAGAAAACGCCCTTCAACCCTCCGCATGTGTTTGCGGGAAGCGTAGAGCATGCGCTTGCGCATATCGAGGATCTGATCACTCATAATAACGGCGAAGAGCCCGTACATCATCATCATGCCGACGGCAGCGTTCACGCCGGCGAAATCGTCGCTCCCCATCTGGCCCGCTGGTACGCCATCAAGCTGTTTGAACGCGACGAGAAGGTACTGGAGGATCTGAATCTGCCGGACAGCGCCAAAAAGGCAATCGAGGAAATCATCGTTCAGTGCGAAAACGAAATGGACGACGATGCAGAGAGCATAATCACCAATCAGCGCTATGCCTACATCAGCCGCGTTGTCACATCCTGCGTAAAGAAGGGAAAGCCCAAGGGGACACTTACGACCTCCGACAAGATCGACCGCATCGTGACCAACCGCATTCTCGCACTCCCGATCTTTGCGCTGATCATGTACCTGGTCTATTACATCTCCGTAACCACCATCGGTACCATCGTCACCGATTTTGCAAACGATACCTTCGCAACCGCATGGATTCAGGAGCCGGTAGTCGCGTGGCTTGAAAAAATCGGCACCGCCGACTGGCTGGTAGGTCTCATCGGCGACGGTATCATCGGCGGCGTGGGCGCTGTGCTCGGATTTGTTCCGCAGCTGCTGGTGCTCTTCTTCATGCTCTCCATCCTTGAAGACGTAGGTTATATGGCGCGCGTCGCCTTCATCATGGACCGCATCTTCCGCAAGTTCGGCCTCTCCGGAAAGAGCTTCATACCGATGCTCATCGCATCCGGCTGCGGCATTCCCGGCATCATGGCCTCCCGCACCATCGAAAACGACCGCGACCGCAAGATGACCATCATGACCGCGACCTTCATCCCCTGCGGCGCAAAGCTTCCGATCATCGGTCTGATCGCATCCGCCCTGTTCGGCGGCGCGGCATGGATTGGCGTAGCGGCCTACTTTATCGGCGTAGCGGCCGTAATCGTATCCGGCGTTCTGCTTAAGAAAACCAAGCTCTTTGCCGGAAAGCCCTCGCCCTTTGTAATGGAGCTTCCCGCATATCACATTCCCGCCTGGAAAAACGTGCTTTCCAGCATGTGGGAGCGCGGCTGGTCGTTCATCAAGCGCGCCGGCACCGTAATTCTTTTATCCGCCATCATCATCTGGTTTGCCTCCTCCTACGGCTGGACGAACGTGCCGGTTTCACAAGCAAATACAAACGCTTCCGAAACCGCAGAGAACGCGGAAATTGAAACCGAGCGCAGATTCACCGCCGTTGAAAACAGCGAAGAGAGCATTCTCGGCGTGGTCGGAGGCGCGGTATCCCCCGTATTCGCTCCCCTCGGCTTTGACAGCTGGGAACCCACGGTCGCAACCGTTATGGGCCTTGTAGCGAAAGAAGAAGTGGTAGGCGTATTCGGCGTAGTATACGGCGTGGACACGGATGAAGAAGCTGCGCAGGATATACTGGACAGCGAAGACCTGAGCGCAGACGAAAAGACGACGAAGCTCAAAAATATTCAAAACGGCTTTGACAAGACCTCGGGCGGCTACGGAAAGCTTGCCGCATTCAGCTTCATGCTTTTTAACCTTCTGTGCGCGCCGTGCTTTGCGGCGATGGGCGCAATCAAGCGCGAAATGAACAACGGAAAATGGACCGCATTTGCCATCGCCTATCAGTGCGTATTTGCGTATATCGTATCTATGGTGGTTTATCAGCTGGGCCGCATGTTTGCCGGCGGCGGCTTCTCCGGATGGACGGCAGCGGCATTTGTACTCCTTGCGGGACTGATTTACATGGTCGTTCGCAGGAATCCCTACAGTGAACTTGGAAAAGAGGTGTAAATGTCATGGCGACATGGATTGTGGGCGGCGTTCTTACATTGATCGTAGGCGCTGTCGTAGTAAAGATGATCAAGGATAAAAAACAGGGAAAAGGCAGCTGCACCTGCGGCGGAGACTGCTCCAAATGCCATGCAGCCTGTTCCTCGCAGCCGAAATAAAGAATACCGCAAAACCTCGCATTTCTGTATGGAAGGCGCGGTTTTGCCTTTTTCTTCAGAATTCATCAGATTCTGTGATTTATTTCTTAACAATCGAGCCAAGGTTTAACTACAGATTTCCGCAATAATGCCTGCGTAGAAAAATGAGGGAGGCAGCTATTCATGAAAAAAACACTGATTCTGCTTATTGCCGCATTACTCCTTTCTTTCAGTGCGGTATCGGAGGAAAGCGAAACGGTTATCGCGTTTGACGGCGGAGAAATCACGGTAAACGGAGAAGCAATCACGGAAAATCCCGAAAACAGCGTTTACCTTGCTTACCGGAACGAGACGCACGAGGATGTGCCCGAGGCGCTCAAGGATCTTTACAACAAGGTAATCACCATCACAGACGAAGGAAAATACCGCATCAGCGGCACGATTGCCGACGCCCAGATAGCGGTAAAGGCCGAGGATACGGATCGCGTTGCATTGATTCTGGACGGCATAGACATCACCTGCCGCACCGCTTCCGCCATCATCGGCTACTCGGCCTATGATCCCCGCGTACCCGGCGAATACGGATTGACCATCGTGCTTGAAGAAGGCAGCATGAACAAAGTAACCGGCAGCCATACGAAAAAGCGCTCGGATGACGATGTAAAATTCGATGGCGCGATCGATTCCATGGTTTCTCTGGGCTTTGAGGGAACGGGCAGTCTGACGGTAGACGCGGACAACGAAGGAATCGAAGTAAAATTCGGTCACATGACGATTCACTCGGGCGTGTTTACGATCCATGCGTGCGACGATCCCTTAAACGTCTCGGAGGACGGTGTAGGAACGCTCACGGTAAACGGCGGCTATCTCTATTCCGCCGTGAAGCCGGTTGCCGGCGGCGAAGGCGACGGCATTGATTCCAACGGCTATATCATATTTAACGGGGGCACCATAATCAACCTTGCCCACCCCGAAAGTATGGACAGCGGCATTGATTCAGATATGGGTTCCGTAATCAACGGCGGCGTAATCGTCGGCGCGGGCAATATGTACGATCCCATTGACGAAGCTTCCGATCAGCTTTTCATGATGCTGGAATTTTCCGAAAAGACGGACGATCTGATCGTGGTGACGGATGAAAACAATTCGCCCGTATTCGCCTACGATTTCCCCTACGACTACACCTATATCGCCTTTTCATCGCCCGCGCTTACTCCGGGCGCCTACCGCGTATATCTGGGCGGAGAGATTGAAGGACGCGAATCAAACGGTTTGTATACCGAAATCACGTCGTATATTCCGGGCGCTGAGCTGAAGCACGGCGGCGATAAAAATGCAGACATGTCAAATGATCCGTTCAGAGGCGGTATGCAGGATTTTGAGAACGCCGGACAAGGCGGTTTTCATTGGGGAAAAACGCCGCCTGACGGAAACTTTCAAAAAGCGCAGGAGGATATCGACGGTCTTGCGCAGATCATGGAGGCGCTTGACAAGATCGATCTGAACGAGCTTCTCAAGGACAGGGATTTAAACGAGCTTCTCAACGGCAAGGATCTGAATTCTCTTCTTACGGGCTTTTCACTCACAGACCTCTTCACGCAGGAGGAGCTTTCGAATTTATTCCCGGGCATACCCGCTTCGTCGCTCGATTTAGCCGCCGCATGGAACGGCGGAGGTAACGGCGGCATGCGGGAATTCGGCGGATTTGGCGGCATGAGGGGCATGCAGCCTTCCTCCGATGAAGCCTCACGTTTGTTCATGCTTACAAAGGAATCAACCGGTTTTACCAATATTTCCAAATAATCAAACAAAGAGCGCCCGGCTGTTTTTACGCCGGACGCTTTTTGCTTGCCATAAATTGATTTAAATATTGCCGAGGCATTCCCGCGCGTATCTGCGCGCATCCTCGATATCCTCTTCGTTGGGCCTTCTGCCGCCGAAAATTCCCTTGCAGGGAAACGCAATGGAACCGGCCAGCACGCGGATTCCCTTGCTTTCCAGAATCTCGCGCATCTGCTCGATGGCGACGTTATCCTTTTTCACATTGCAGGAAAACAGAGCGGCGCTGCGAACGCGGTTGGTATTCAGCGAATTCAAAAACTCGATGGTCACTTTATCGGCTTTGCTTCCCTCACAGCCGATAAACATCATTACAACATTCTCCGGGGGATAGGCAGGCATCAGCGCCTCCTTCGGGCAGCGGCATTCGCGTGCAATTGCCTCGGCAATCGTCTCCGCACAGCCCTTGGGGCTTACATAATATACCTTTACGTTCATCGCGTAAATCCTCTCTTATACAATGGTAATAGGCTTATGTCCTTATATGATAGACAAAAGCGCTAAAATATGCAATATGATTCCATAAAAATCAACCCAAACAAAACAAGCCAACCCAATACTTAACCGCATATAAACTATTTATGCATGCCAATTATTCATTTTCACAGAATCCATGTTCCGCCGCCCCCCGGATGAAAGGATGAACGCACATGAATGGGAATGGACGCGTCTTTCACGGGAAGAATGCTGTCCGCGTGCAGCACACACGCACCCTTTTGCGCCAAATGAAGCATGTCGTCATAGGTCAGAAACGGAAGCCGCCGCGCATAGCCCTTTTGCGGATCCGAATCAAACACGCCGTCCACATCCGTCCAGTTTTCATATATATCCGCTTTAAGCGCCTTCGCAGCATATGCGCCCGTGATATCGCCGCCGCCGCGCGGAAAGGTTTTTATGTTTCCAAACTCGTCTCTTCCGTAAAAGCCGGGAATCACGCAGCCTTTATCCGTATCTATGTACCTAAGAAATTTCTCCTCCATGCCTTTTTCCTCTATGCGCCCGCCGGCAAGCGCAAAGAGGTGCTGCGCATCCGTAAATTCATAGCCCGTCATGTGCGCAAGGATTTTTGCAGACAGATATTCGCCCCGGCTCATGGCATAATCACGCCCTTTCTGTGAAAGGACGGCCCGTTGTATATCACCAAGTTCTTCTCCGATCGAAATCCCCGCATACCGCGCGATTTCGAGAAACCTCGCCTCAATCCGCGCCCAGATTTCGATATCCAGCGTGCATTCGTACCGCATCAGGAGATCAGTAATCTTATCATCGCCGCCATACCGCTTACCCGGCGCGGACGCTACGATTACGCGCATGTCCGGATGTTTGCGGATATAGGAAGCGGCAAACGCAAAGCGTTCGCCGTTCATCAGCGAAGTACCTCCGAATTTGGACACAATTAAAGGCATAGAACACACCCCTCCCGGGGCATCCTATGCCTTTGGTATCATAGCGGTGAGCGCCTATTTCAAAAGCTCCTCGATGATACTGTTCATTTCGTCAAGCTTGCTCTCAATATCGGTAAGCAGCTTCATCTGCGCATGCGCGCGGATGAGATTATGGTAGGGAGAACGCACCTTGAAATACAAATCGCCGTCAATGTAATCGGTCAAAAAACGCATGGCCAATTCGCACGTAATCACCTGAACGCCCAGCGGCAGAAGGCGGATTTCGTCATCCGGTAAAAATCCCCGAACCTCGCTTAAGAAACCCTCCGTGAACATGCGGAAAAGATTCATATCCAGCGCGATCTTGTCAACATTCTCCTCGTCCTCGGCGGCGGTCGACGCGCCGTAGCGGATGGCGTCGCCGAAATCGTAGAGGGACGAACCGGGCATTACGGTGTCAAGGTCGATTACGCATATGGCTTTGTCCGTTTCATCATCGATGAGAACATTGTTGATCTTGGTGTCGTTATGCGTAACGCGCTGCGCGAGCGCGCCGCTTTTCAGCATTCTGACAATCGCGCCCATTGTCTTTCTGCGCTCAAAGAAGAATTCGATCTCATCCTCCAGTTCCTCCACGCGTCCGGCCTTATCGGCGGCGACGGCGGCGACAAAGGCGTAGAAGCGGCGGGTGGTATTGTGGAAATCGGGGATGGTTTCATTGAGCTGGGAAACGGGATAATCGCACAAATGCTTCTGGAATACGCCGAAGATGCGCCCGACCTCGTAAAAGTGCTCGGGCTTCTTTACGGCGTCATACGGCGTAGCGCCGTCTATGAAATGATAGCTGCGCCAGTAATCGCCGTTCCGATCGATATGCATGGTTTCGCCGTCGCGGGTTCTGATGGGCGCAAGCACTCTTCGATCGGGATTGATTCCCTCTTTTTCCATTGCCTTCTTCAGATATTCCGTAACGCCCATAATGTTTTCCATCACCTTCTCGGGCTCATGGAACACGTAACGGTTGATATGCTGAAGCGTGTAGTGAACATCTTTCCCGTTTTTCCGGTACACCAGATGATAGGTATTGTTGATGTTTCCGGAAGACATCTCGCTTACGGAAACAAATCTGCCCTCAAACGGAAAATGCGGCAATATACCTTTGATATCATTATACAGCAAGCTTCTGACCTCCCCCTATTACAGGTACGGAACCTCGAAAATGGTTTCAAAACCGAGCGTGCGGATGGCGGATATTTCGTAGTTTTCGCGGGACGGGTGTACGCGGTTGGTGAGCAGCACGACATACAGCCCGGTCTTGCTGTCCAGCCACAGGCTGGTGCCGGTAAAGCCGGTATGTCCTACGATATTTCCATCCGGTCTCTCGTGATAGGCGATCCATCCAAGACCCCTGTCGGAATCGAGGTGGCGCGTCTGATTTTCAAAGGATTTCTTCACCCACTCCGGATCAAACAGACTGCTCGGCGTCGGGGGAAGAAGCGCTGCGCAGAAGCGGGAAAGATCCAGCGCGGTAGAGAACACGCCGGCGTGTCCCGCTACGCCGCCCAGCTGGCAGGCGCGTTCATCGTGCACGCTTCCGCGAACGGGCAGCGTTTCGCCCACGCGGATTTCCGTCGCCGCGCAATATGCTTCCGGCGCGGGGTTAAAGCAGGTGTCCTTCATACCGAGCGCGCGCCATACCTCCGCCGCGGCTTCCTCCAACGGCTTTCCGGTGATGTTTGCAATGATTTCGCCCAGGAAAATAAAACTCAGATCGGAATACACCACTTCTTTTCCGGCGGGCGCTACGGGCGCAGTGTTGAGAAGGCCGTTTACTCTTTCTTCTCTCGTTTCGCCGAAATGATCCGTGTCCATGAACGGCACGAGTCCCGCGGTATGCGTAAGCAGGTTCCAAACCGTAATCTTCTCAAGATCCTTATGCACCTTTCTTCCGACCGCCTCGGGAAGGCACATGTCAAGCGTCAGTCTTCCGTCGGCCAGCAGGCGTACGATGCTCGCCCAAACGCCGGTCAGCTTCGAAAGGGATGCAACGTCAAACAGCGTATCCGTCGTCATCGGTTCCTTAACGGGCGTGATAATCGCATGTCCGTATGCTTCCAGCGCGTATATCTCGTCGCCTCTTCCGATGGAAACCACCGCGCCCGGAATTCTCTCCTCTTCAACCGCCTGACGCACCTGATTCAAAAATTCTTCAAATCTCTTTTCCATTATATCATTCCTTCCGTATCTTAATGCTTTCGCTTTTATTCTTTTCCGGTTTCTCCGCTTTTCCAGTGGCGGCGGCAAAGCGCGATATAGCTCTCGTTTCCGCCGAGCAGGATCTGTTCGCCCGTCTTTACCACGCGGCCGCCCGAAATACGCGCGTTGAACGTAGCCTTCCTTCCGCACCAGCAGACCGTTTTGATCTCCTCAATCGTATCCGCCCACGCCATCAGCCACAGACTTCCCTCAAACAAATTTCCCTGAAAATCGGCGCGAAGCCCATAGGCGATGACGGGAATATTCATATCGTCCACAATCCGGACCAGTTTTTCCACCTGCTCCTTTTTGAGGAACTGCGCTTCATCGACAATTACGCAGTCGTACTTTCTTACATCGATATCGTCCAGCTCCTCCACAAACGAGCAGTCCGCCTTAAGGCCCGAGCGGGAACCGACGATGCGGTCGCCGTCGCGGTTGTCGAGGCGGGGCTTGAGCATCAGCGCCTTTTGTCCGCGCTCCATATAATTATACTGAACCATGATGGCGTTGGCCGTTTTGGACGAGCCCATTGCGCCGTAACGGAAATACAGTTTCGACATATCCTTAGCTCCTTAAATTTCTGATCAAAAGGATAATATTCGACAAAGAAAACGCAATCTCCTTCCTGCTTTACAATTTCACGCATCCGGTATACAATATTGCCGGGTGAGGATATGAAAATCGCAGGCATTATAGCGGAATACAACCCCTTTCACGCGGGGCATCTGTACCATATTCAAAAAACGCGCGAGGAAACCGGATGCGATTACGTAATCGCCGTTATGTCCGGCGCGTTTACGCAGAGAGGCGAATGCGCGTTTATCGATAAATTCGCGCGCGCAGAGGCGGCGCTGTTATCGGGTGTAGACGCGGTATTCGAGCTTCCGTGCGTATGCGCCGTTCGCCCGGCGGACGGTTTTGCGCGGGGCGGCGTGAGCGTGCTTACAATGGCGGGCGCGGACGTGATTTCCTTCGGCTCCGAAACGGACGACCTTGAAAAGCTTATGCGCATATCCGCGCTGCTCACGAAAGAGCCGGCTGCGCTTGCAAGCACCATCCGCGAGGGGCTTTCCGCCGGAAAAACCCTCGCCAGAGCCCGGGGTGAAGCGCTTTCCGCTTACTTGGGAATATCAAACGAAGAATTCAATCAGCCGAACACCGCCCTTGCGCTTGAATACTTAAGCGCCATCAAGCGCCTTCAAAGCCCGCTCAAGCCGCATGTGGTAAAGAGAAGCGCTCCGTATCACGCAAGCGTGTTGTCTTCGGGGCTTTCCGCCTCCGAAATCCGCGCGGCTGTTTACGAGGGACGGTCGGATGAAGCGCTCAGGCTGCTCCCGGAAGGCTCCGGGGAGATTATGCGCAGGGAACTGGAAAAGGGCGTTTCCAAGAAGGGCGCGCTCGACGCCGTCGCGCTGTACGCGCTCAGAAGCCTTCCTTCCCTTTCCTTCTCCGATGCGGGAGAGGGACTGAAAGAGCGCATATTAAATGAAGCCAAAAATGCTTGCTCCTACGAAAATCTGATCGAACGCGTAAAATGCAAGCGCTATACCCGTGCCCGGATCACGCGCGCCATTGCATCCGCGCTGATTGCTCTTCCAGAAAAAGCGCCTTTGGAAGCGCCGTACCTTCGCCTTTTAGGCTTCAGGCGCGGACAAGAGGTTCTGATTTCCGAAATCAGCAGGCGCAGCGCCGGAAAGATGATTGCAAACCCCGCGCTCCTTGAATCAAACGAAGCCTTCCAGGCCGAGCGCCGCGCGACCGATTTGTGGGGGCTCACCGTACAGAACGAAAAATACCGCGTATCGGGCCGGGAGCGCACCGGTAAATTTATAGTCGTATAAGCTGTCCGCCGATTTTTCCACTCAATTCGACAATCAAATGCATCAGCACCGTATTTTATCAAAAATGTGCTTGTTTCTTCATATTGTATTCAGTACAATAATCACGGATTTTGAAAAAATGTTCGGATTTTTCTTATCCGTCTATCCCCAATCGTTTGCCAAGGCAAATGATTGCCCGAATAGAAACGTTTCTTTCCGACAAAAATTGAGGAGGAGAATACCCATGAAAAAGATCGCCGTCCTTATGCTCGCACTCGTAATGTGCCTGTCCTGCGTTACCGCTATGGCAGACGTATCCAACGTTAAGCTGGGCGTCATCCTGCTGCACGACGAGGACTCCACCTATGACCTTAACTTCATCAACGGCGTAAACGAAGCCGTCGCCAACCTGGGTCTTGCTGAAGATCAGCTGATCATGGTTCGCAACATCCCCGAGTCCAACGATTGCTACGAAGCCGCTCTCGACCTCGTAGACGAAGGCTGCAACATCATCTTCGCCAACTCCTTCGGCCATGAGTCCTTCATGATCGAGGCCGCCAAGGAAGCTCCCGAAGTTCAGTTCTGCCATGCCACCGGCACCAAGGCTCACACCGAAGGCCTTTCCAACTACCACAACGCTTTCGCAGCCATCTATGAAGGCCGCTACCTCGCAGGTATCGCCGCCGGCATGAAGCTCAACGAAATGAAGGCCGCCGGTCAGATCAAGGGCGCAGCTCCCGTTATGGGCTATGTTGGC
>JAFQKQ010000076.1 GCA_017396845.1 Clostridia bacterium | reverse complement strand
CTATCTTTCCGCCGGATGCGCGCCGTCCCAAACAATTCTTCTATAGTTTTCGGGATCCGTATCGCCCTCCGTGCTGATGAACAGGCATACGGAATTTTCGTCAAGGCCGATTTCGTTTCTGATATCCTTAAGCCTTTCATCCCGCATAATTTCAAATACGCAGCCGAATGCGGAAGCGCCGCTCTCGCCTGATATTACCTTTTTATCGCCCTTTGCGGGATTCCCCAGCACACGCATTCCCTGCGCCGCCGCGTATTCGGGACAGGAAATATAGAACTTGGCGCATCTTGACAGAATATCCCATGCGATAGAGCAGGGCTCGCCGCAGGCAAGTCCCGCCATGATGGTATTCATATCGCCCGTCACGATCCGCCGTTCACCGTCGCCGGCAAGCGCAGTCTGATAGAAGCAATCCGCCCTGTTCGGTTCCACAATGACAATCTTCGGCATATCTTCCTTGTATATATCAGAAAAAAACGCCGCGACAGCCGCCGCCATAGAGCCTACGCCCGCTTGAAGGAATATGTGCGTGGGCTTTTCCTGCATTTGCTCAAAGGCTTCTATCGCCATTGTCGTATATCCCTGCATGATCCAAAGCGGAACCTCTTCATATCCGTCCCATGCAGTATCCTGCACCATGATCCAGCCCTTTTCCTGCGCCATCTGACTTGCCAAGCGCACGCAGCCGTCGTAATTGAATTCGGTAATCGACGCGTCTGCATTTTCCTTCAGTATATTTTGAAGCCTGATTTCTTCCGTTCCCTTCGGCATGTATACAACCGACTTATAGCCAAACCTGTTTGCACTCCATGCGACGCCGCGCCCGTGATTTCCGTCGGTGGCGGTGACAAAGGTAACGTCTCCGATTTTTCTTCTCGTTTCCTCGTCCATGATTTTTTCGTACGTGATCTCGTTAAAATGCATGTCAAGCCTTTTCGCGATGGTTCTTCCGATGGCATAGCTCCCGCCGAGCACCTTAAACGCATTAAGACCAAATCGAAACGATTCGTCCTTCACATAGATATCCTTAAGCCCGATTGCTTTCGCGGTATTTGTAAGATTCACAAGCGGCGTCTTCTGATACATAGGAAAGCTTTCATGAAATGCCTTTACGCTAAATGCAAGCGGAAGCTCAA
This sequence comes from Clostridia bacterium, assembly GCA_017396845.1. Lineage (GTDB taxonomy): Bacteria > Bacillota > Clostridia > Christensenellales > Aristaeellaceae > SFHK01. The sequence goes on along the minus strand of JAFQKQ010000076.1, from coordinate 13,680 downwards.
AATCCGCAAAATCCGGCGCATGCCCGCTCACAGCTCGGTTTATTGCAAGTTTAAACTCTTCTTTCATCCCGTATCCCTCCGCGTATAAATCTGTTTTCTATTATATTATAACACCAAATTATATCCGCAATCAAGAATCCCGCCAAGTATTCATACAATTCATTTGACATTGCATTCAAACGGATGTATAATTGATCTGCGAAAAAACGCCGACAGTTCGTTTGTACCATCCTGTCGTAAATTAAAACCAGGACTGCTATGGAATCAATACGTCTTGCAGCCCTGCAAATGCAGGGCTGTTTCTGTATTCCGCTTACCGGTTCTGCTTCATGGAGGAAGAAAATGGAATCCCACGCCAAGAACTCTTTTTTTGCGTCCTTAAGAAATTTTTGTTTGAGAGAAAAGGAAGAAACCGCCCTTCTTCTCAGGTGCATTCCCGCGTCTGTCGTTACGCTGTTTGTGGTAAGCGTAATCTCCATGAATCTGCTGGCTAACAAAACGCTTCTTCAGCTTCCTTGGATTGCGCTTGACGGCGGTATACTGATTTCATGGCTGTCGTTTATGTGCATGGACGTGATCACAAAGCACTTCGGCCCCCGCGCATCCAATCGGATCTCCGTGCTTGCGTCCCTTGTTAATCTGCTCACCTGCATGATATTTTTTATTGCAAGCATCATTCCGTCCAATGCCGCGGATTATTCCGCGTTTGACAGCATTCTTGGCGGCACCTGGTTCATTCTCCTCGGAAGCACCATCGCCTTCCTCTCCTCTGCCGTCATCAACAACTCCGTCAACTGGACAATCGGAAAAGCATTTACAAAAAATCCGCACGGAAAGCTGGCATACGCCGTTCAGACCTATGTCTCCACATTTATCGGACAGTTTATGGACAACTTTATATTCTCCGTCATCGTATTTACGTTTTTTGCGCCGATCTTCTGGGACGGCTTTCACTGGTCGTTTCTGCAGTGCGCAATGTGCGCGCTGACAGGCGCACTGGCAGAGCTGATCATGGAAATCCTATTCTCGCCCGTCGGATATAGAATTGTAACCAAATGGCGCAATATGAACGTAGGAAAAGAGTATATTTCACTGATCGAAAAGAGGCGGAAACCATGAAGATATTAATTACAGGCACTTCTCAGGGCATCGGACGCGCCATCGCGAACAAATTCCTGTTAGAAGGCCATATTGTTATCGGAATCGACCGGCAGGCGGCAACCATAGAAAATGACGGCTATACGCATTTCACCTTAGATATCCGCGATACCGCGCGCCTTCCGGAGATAGAACGCGTAAACATACTCATAAACAACGCAGGCACCCAGAACGAGGACGATATCTCGACAAACTTGAAGGCGCTCATTCAGGTGACCGAAAAATACGGCATCCAGAAAGATATCAAATCCATACTGCATATCGGTTCGGCAAGCGGTCACACCGGCGCGGAGTTTCCAGAGTACTGCGCAAGCAAGGGCGGCGTAATGGCGTACACGAAAAACGTCGCCATGCGCGTAGCGAAATTTTCCGCCACCTGCAACAGCCTCGATCCCGGCGGCGTGATTACCCCTCTTAACGAATGCGTGATGAATGACGCGAAATTGTGGGCGGAGATCATGAACGAAACGCCGCTCAAAAGATGGGCTGGCGCGGAAGAGATTGCGGATTGGGCGTACTTTCTGACGGTTGTAAACGGCTTCTGCACCGGACAAAGCATACTTGTCGACGGCGGAGAAGCGATCAATTATCATTTCGTATGGAAGGATGAATAAATAATGAACGATTACATGAAAGCTGTTACCTATCGCTTTCCCGAGCATATCCCGGTGAAGGTGGGTCTTCTTCCCGCCACATGGGCAAAATACGGAAAGGATCTTCAAAAGCTCTGTCTTAAGCATCCGAACATATTTCAAAATGTCGCCAATACCGAAGAAGTGCGCTATTTTACGCCTCCCTCTTACCATGCCGGCAAATTCACCGACGCATGGGGCTGCGTATGGGAGAATATCAACGAGGGCTATGAGTCCATCGTAACGGGACATCCCGTCCCCAACCGCGAGGATGTTTGGAATCTGAAAGTGCCCGAAGAGGATATCGGCACGCCGCACGGTTTTATGTATCTTCGGCTTCTGGATCTTCGCGGCTTTGAAGAAATGATGGTGGACTTTGCGGAAGAACCCGAAGAGCTTCAGCATCTGATCGATATCGTGCGCGATTACAACATCCGCCAGACCGAGATCATCGTAAAAAACAGCCCCGATCAGGATTTGATCGTATTCGGCGACGACAACGGCCTGCAGCATTCCCTTCCCATTCGCCCGGAAACCTGGAGAAAATACATAAAACCCGCCTATAAAGCCATTTTCGACGTAGTGCATAAGGCCGATAAGCTGGTGTACATGCATACCGACGGCTGCATCTGGCAGGTCATTCCTGATTTTACGGAAATCGGCGTAAATGTAATCAACCCCCAGATCCGCGCAAACGGACTGGGGCACCTCGTAGATACCTGCAAAGGCAAGGTGTGTATCGACCTGGATCTCGATCGCCAGCTTTTCCCCTTTGCAACCCCCAAACAGATCGAATCCCATATCGAGGAATGCGTAAAAGCCCTGTACATGCCCGAAGGCGGTCTCATGCTCTCCGCCGAATGCGCCGCCGACGTACCGTTTGAAATCATCGAAGCGATCTGCGATACATTTGAAAAAGTACGCAATTATAAGGGATAACGATTATACTTATGTATTTTAAGCCGCCCGTACAAGTATTCGGGCGGCTTTCCTTTTTTATATTCTATGCCTCTTATCCATTTACAAACAACTTATGAATTTATTCGTCGTAATATGAAAAAATTCTCACTTGTGTTTAACAGATAACACTTATACAATGTTATTGGAGGTGTTAAGGGTGCAGTTATTTCAAAATCGTACCATAAGAACCATCTTCCGGAAGCGTGCATTATATTTTATGATGATTCCGGGACTTGCGTTCTTCTTTGTGTTTAACTATATGCCGATGTACGGCGCGGTGATTGCCTTTAAGAATTATTCTATCAAAAAAGGCATATTGGGTTCTCCATGGGCGGAACCGGTATTTAAGTACTTTATTCAGTTTTTTAAATCCCCTTATTGTATAACGGTACTTAAAAATACGCTGATTATCAGCCTTATGAAACTTGTAACCACCGTGCCGTTTGCTGTATTTTTTGCAGTGGCTATGACGGAAGTTCCTTCTGTACGCTTCCGCAAAATGGTGCAGACCGTTATGTACCTTCCCCATTTTCTTTCCTGGATTATCGTATACGGCATTGTATACGCCATGCTTTCAGAAACGCGCGGCATACTCAACATGCTGATTAAGGATATCACAGGCCACACCGTAAACTTCCTTTCTTCCTCCTCTACCTTCCGTCCGCTGCTGGTGGCAACCGATCTTTGGAAGGAAACGGGCTGGAACGCAATTATCTATATGGCTGCAATCATCGGAATTGACACGTCGCTTTACGAGGCGGCGCGCGTTGACGGTGCGAGCAGACTTCAGATGATCTGGCACATCACGCTGCCCGGTATCAGAAGCGTAATCATCATTACACTGCTGCTTAAAACCGGCTCCATACTCGACGCCGGATTCGATCAGGTATATGTAATGTACAACCCGCAGGTTATGTCCGTAGGCGACATCATCGATACTTGGGTATACAGAACAGGTCTTGCGCAGTGGAACTTCTCTCTTGCAACAGCCGTCGGTCTTTTCAAATCCGTTATCGGAACAATACTGCTTGTAAGTCTTAACGGACTTGCCAGAAGATGGGGGGAATCGCTGTGGTAAGCAATAACGTCCTCTCAAGAAGCGATAAAGCTTTTAACGCCGTTCTTTACTTAATTCTGGCAATCGCGTTCCTGCTGTGTTTGCTTCCGCTGCTCTACGTGGTCTCCGTATCCATTACGCCCTATTCCGAAGTTCTTAAAAACGGCGGGTTCATACTGATTCCAAAGCGAATTACGTTTGAAGCCTACCAAATTTTCTGGGAAGACGGCCATATGCTTTCGGCTTACGGCGTCACTATATTCATCACCGTCGTAGGCACCGCCTTAAACATCATCCTTACGCTTCTTCTGGCCTACCCGCTTTCCAAGAGAAACCTGCCCGGACAGAGCTTTTTCATGCTGTATGTGCTCTTTACCATGCTCTTCTCCGGCGGCGTTATTCCGAAATACCTGATCGTAAAGAATCTGGGGCTGATCGACAGCGTCTGGTCGCTCATATTCCCGATCGCAATCGCGCCTTACAACGTAATCCTGATGCGCACATTCTTTCGAGCCCTGCCCGATGAATTGTTTGAAGCATCGCTCATTGACGGCGCCGGCGAAACCCGAACACTTTTCAAAATTGCGATTCCGCTCGCGCTTCCGTCCATTATGACGAACGTCATGTTCTACGGCGTAATGCACTGGAACACGTTCATGAGCGCGCTTCTCTACATCACCGATCAGGACAAGCAGCCGCTTCAGGTGCTTCTGTACGGTATCCTTAAGGGCAGCGAAATGGTAGACTCGGTTGACTACACCGCGCCTACCGAGACGCTGAAAATGACGGCGGTCGTTCTTACGGCGCTGCCGATCATCATTGTGTATCCTTTCATCCAGAAGTATTTCACATCAGGAATGCTTGTGGGTGCAATAAAGGGATAAATAAAAGGAGGTAGAACCATGAAAAGATTCCTTAGCGTAATGATAGCGCTCATTCTTGCGCTGTCCATCGTCCCCTGCTACGCTGACCGCGAAGAGATCACCATGTTCCCGGCATTCCCGGCATATCCTTCCGCGCGGATAACCATGTATTCGGGTTCGATTTAAGCAAAGCCGATGATCTTACAAACGCCGAGCTTGAAGGCAGAAGACGCGCATACGCATTTGAAGCGCTTCTTAAAAAGTATGCTTCAAATGATTACGCCATCATCAATATGTGCTCTGCCATCGGCATTCGCGAAACCGCGCACTATGTAACCCGCTATGAATCAAATGAAAAGGATCTGCTTCAGGGCGCACGCTTTGACGACGCAATCCTTCAGGGCACCTATCGCGTGGATATACACCACGACGAGGACAACGGCATCACTTTCAAGGACTTGAACGGCGCTATGCATACCCACTACGGAAAAGGCGCGAAAGTAATCCACGGCAACTGGCGCAAGGATTTGGGCCTTGACGATAACTATTCCCGCTACTATCAGGTTCCGTTCTCAATGCTTGTACAGGACAAGATAAAGAACCTGATTCCCGCAGGACGCATGATGCATGCAGATGCGCCGGCCTTCGGAGCGCTGCGAGTTATGATTAACACCAACCAGATGGGCGAAGCCGCCGGCGTAGGCGCATATCTGGCTGTGAATCAGAGTAAGAGCATTCAGGATATCAGCGGTACAGAGGTACGCAAGCTTCTCGCAAAGGGCGGGTCCGCTCTGTAAATCAAACCACGAATACGATTCTCCCGCGCAGCAGGCGATAAAGCCGGCTGCGCGGAATTTTTGCTGCTGCAAACCGGATGTTTTTAAGCAAATATACTCGTCTTTGAAGGAATGATCAAGGATATGTAGAATAATCTTACTTGGGACACATTTGATTTCCAAAGCATTCACTGAGAATATGGAGAACAAAGGTATGCATGATTTCAAGCGTTCGCTTACGGATTTTATGAATTCCCTGGTGGATCAGGGGCTTGTTCCCGGCGTTGATATTTCCGTTTTTCACAAAGGGCATGAAGTGTACCGCTATATGACGGGGTATTCGAATATCGAGGAAAAGCGAACGATATCCGAGCATACGCTTTATAACCTCTATTCCAATACCAAGGTAATCTCCTGCGCTGCCGCGATGCAGCTTTTTGAAAGAGGCCTATTTCGTTTGGATGACAATCTTTCTGATTTCTTTCCCGAGTTTGAAAACGCGATGGTCAAAACGAGTGAGGGCGAAATCAAAAAAGCAGGAAATCCCATTAAAATACTCGATCTTTTCCGCATGACCTCCGGCATTGGCGACGGAACAGGTTTAGAAGAATTAGGCGCTGCATTTTTTAAAGAAACCGGCGGAAGCTGCCCGGCGTTTAAACTTGCGGGCTATCTTGCAGCGGCTCCTTTGCTGTTTGAGCCGGGTTCAAAGTTCTTCTACGGCATATCGCATGAATTGCTGGCGGCGCTTATCGAGAAGCTCACGGGTCTTCGTTTTTCCGAATATCTGAAAAAGAACATATTTGAGCCCCTCGGCATGAAAAATACCGCCTTCGCCCTTTCCGAATGCGTCTCAAGCGATCTTGCCACTCAATATACATACATGGGAAAGGACGCGCCGTTTCGAAACGAAGGCGCAAAAAACTGCCTTATACCGCCGTTTTTACGGGAGAGCGCGAGCGGCGGGCTCATATCCTCCGTAAGCGATTATCAGCGGTTTCAGGAGTCGCTTACGAAGGAAAATGTGCTGCTGCATAAGCGCACCACCGATCTTATGCGGCTGAATCATCTGACGCCGCCTCAGATGCAAACCTACTCCTATGCCGATATCGGTCTTGGCTACGGCCTCGGCGTGCAGACTGTTGTCGATCAAGCTAAAAACACATCGCCCATCGGCTTTGGCCCCTACGGCTGGGGCGGCGCTGCAGGAACGTTCGGTTCCATTGATCCCGATAACAAAATCACGATCTTCTACGCGCAGTCCGCCTTTCAAACGAACACTTTACGAACAAACACAACCATTCGAAACATCGTATACACAGGGCTCCTATCATGAATACGCGCATAAAGAATTGGAGAGATGAAAATGAACACCGCTTTTGATCCGGTTGCAAGAACACTGAATTCCTATATCGAATCCAACGAAATCGCGGGTGCAGCCGTTCGCGTAAGGAAGGATGGGAAAATACTGTCCGAAGCCTGTCTCGGCTATTCCGTTATCGAAAAAAAGCAACCCGTCACAAGCAAAACCGTTTTTCAGCTTGCATCCATGTCAAAGCCGATCACGGCGGTACTCGGTATGACGCTTGTGGAAGACGGAAAACTTACCCTTTCCGATCCCGTATGCAAATACCTTCCCGAATTCAGCCACATGCCGAACCTCACCGTACGGATGCTTTTTGACCATTCCAGCGGCATTTTAACCGGCGTATCCGGCGCTGAATTCTATCCCGTTTTCGAAGATACGCTTTCTGAACATGTAAAGCGCATTTCAAAGCATCCGCTGGAGTTTGAAAACGGCAAAGGCACAGGCTACAGCGGTCACGGTTCGTTTGATGTATTGGGAAGGCTGATTGAGGTCGTAACGGGCGATACATTCGAAGCCTATCTGAAAAACCGGCTGACCGCTCCCCTGAATATGCCGGACACCGCCTTTAGACCCACTCAGGAAATGAAAACGCGCAAAGCGGATTTATACGAATATACCGAAGAGAAAACGCTTAAAAACGTCACGGGGCGCGACAGTCTCTTTCTTACGGTCGATCCCGACAGAGTTCATCACGTTTCCGGTTCCGCCGGAATGATCGGAACGCTCGACGACTATGAGCGCTTCGTGATGATGCTTCAAAACGAAGGGGCGCTGGACGGAGTCAGAATTCTGAACCCCGAAACCGTTCGCCATATGCATACGCCAAGCCCTTCTCACGGCCTCGAACAATCGCCCGGCTGTATCTGGGGTCTCGGCATGATGATATTCAGGGACAATCGAAAAAGCGGACGCGCGCTTTTTGACGGCACATACGGCTGGAGCGGCGCATACGGAACGCATTTTTATATCGCGCCCAACGAAAACCTGATCATGACTCTCATGATCAACCGCTCAAACATCGGCGGCGCAGGCTCGCACGTATCATTCGCCGTAGAAAAAGCGATCATGGAGCTTTTTTGAGCTTATAAAGCTTTCGGAAACGGATTTCAACAGCAATACGCGCCGTATGGTATAAAAAGTCATCTCTTCGAAACGAGGTGACAAGCTTGAGTTCCTTACGGCGCGTAACTTTTTCAGGCATCGATCAATGGACAAAACCTTCTGACGCCGCTTCTCTTTATCAGATGTTTTCCTTTATTGAATTTGCTTTCCTTTTCACCGATAACAGAAAAGCCGGAAACCGCTACCCCATGCCGGTAATGCTTAAGGCATATAAGTCCCTCGGTATTCCCATGGCTATTCATCTTTGCGGAAAGCTTGCGCATAACTACATTAAAACCGGCGATCTTTCGCCCGTCATTGATATGCTCGGCGATTCCATGGACCTTTTTGACCGCATTCAGCTCAATGTTCCAAAGACCAGCCATTTCTGCCGCACAATTGAGTTTCCTTCCGATAAAAAGATCATCATTCAGCTTCATGAAGGCACGCAGGCGCTTCTTTCGCATTATATGACGAACCCAAACGTACAGGGCTTTCAGGATGCTTCCGGCGGACACGGAATCGTATGCACCAATTGGCAGTATCCCGAAACGGAGTTCTTCGGATATGCAGGCGGCATCGGTCCCGATAACGCAGCTGCCTGCGTAAAGGCAATCGATGAAATCTGCCCGACGGAATTCTGGATCGATATGGAAAGCAGCATCCGCACAAACGACCGCTTCGACATTCAAAAATGCAGGGCGGTATGCGCATCGCTCAGAGACGCGAACCTCATTTAAAACAAAACGCGGAAGGAACATCCTCCCGCGTTTTGTTTTGAAGCATTTTTACGCGCTGCTCAGCGCGTGAATGGCCACATTATGGTTCGGAATGACATACGGCTCTATCGGCTCATTCAGTTTTTATTAATTAATATGCGCGAAGCAGAACCAGGATAGCCTTGTTCGCCTGAATCAGCGTGAGAACTTCCTGCTCCAGAACTACCACGACCTTGCCTTCGGCAACTCCCGTCTTTACGGGGATCCAGATGATTTCTGCATCCTCTGCCTCGGGAAGAACGCCTACCATCGCCTGAAGAACTACGGTATCGTCGTATTCCACAAAGAGATCGAACTTGGCTTCAACCGCGCCGTATTCGACTGCATATCCTTCTACTGCTAAGTCAAATACTTCTTCCAGCTTCAGGCTGTTCATGTCGAATGCTTCGGGCAGATACTGAGCTGCTTCTTCGATTACGTCTGCTGCGAAATACTCAGTAACGTTCGCCGTCTCAAGAGCTGCTACGAGTTCTTGGGCAACTACGCTCTGTGCGCTCTCTTCCTTTACGGCAGAAATAGAAATAACAAAGCTTCCGTCGTAGATAACGCCTTCGGGCGCCGTTACATCAGCGATTGTGATGCTGGGAACAGCAGTTCCGGTGGTGGGCGAAGCGGTCTCGGCAAGAGCAAAGCTCATAGCCATGAGAAGGGCAAGTGCGAGCATCATCCCTCTGAAAATGCGATTCTTTTCCATGTAAAATCACTCCTTTCCGCACAGTCAAAGCCGTGCTACTTAAGCTCTAACCGATATATGAAGCCTGTACGGCATTCCGACAATTCTTCGCCTATCCGGCGGGCTCATAAAACGCATCCAGCACCACGCGCATAATGGAATCAGTATCCGCGTGGAACTCATTAAATCCGTTACTCCCAATCATGCTTTCTCCTTCGATCTCACCAACCGGCAGAATTTCATAGGATAAAACGAGATTGGAAATATTGGTCATTTTTCCGCGGCTCATATCCGTTACCAGATAAGGATCAATGGCTTTGAAAACGACGGGCACCAGCTTTTTGTTTTCTGAAAGCATATCAAACATGTTCAATAGATACTGCTTTTGCCTGGGAAAGCGGGATACGCTGGTCTCTTCCCCTACATTGTATCGATATCTCAGGTATAATTCCGCCTGATCGCCTTCAAGCGTTACGGTTTTCCCGATCGTCATCTCTGGATCGTAATATGAGAAGTCTTCCTCCAGCGTCACCTGAACTCCGCCCAAAGCATCATTGAGCGCCTTTATGCCATCCATACTCATAACGGCGTAGTGGTCGATGGGTATGTTCAGAAGCGTCCTGCTGACCGTATCCTTCAAAAGCTCGCAGCTTCTCTCCCTACCGTCGCCGTATCCATGCTGAAGGCATATCTGCCCCCGGGCCGTACCCGCTTCAAGGCCGATTATATTGAGTACTGTGATATCCGTCATCAGATCTCGGTTCAAATATATCGGAAACACGGTATCGTTTTTGTCGTCGATTACGATCAGGAGTATAAAATCCGCCTGACCGCCGTTTCGATGACCGCGGTATGAATTTGCGTTTTCGCCCCGGTGATCCGTACCCGCAAGGAGGATGGTCGTAAGGCGGGTACGCATGGAATAGTTTGTACCGTTATATTCGATATCCGGCATGCTATGAAAGCGATCCATGATGCTGTCGGCAGTGCTTTGAGCGAGAGCATATGTTATTGACGAAAGCAGCATTATTGCAATAAGAAATACTGTTAACAGCAGCTTCCTTCTCATATTTCTCTCCTCAATCATGCTTTCAAGACATTCTATCACATTTATATTTTACCGCCAAGGGGGCGGCTTGTCAACAAATTACCATAATCAAAACGCTGAATTCTCCCGCAGTTTACACGCCGGGGGGCTTACGCTTCCCGCGCATCAGGCAAACAAGCCGCCGGCGCCGCCGGTATGAATAAACAGCACTCTGTCCGTCGGCTGGAACGCGCCTTCCTTCACCATCGCGGTAAAGCCCGCAAACGCCTTTCCGGTATACACGGGATCCAGGAAAATACCTTCCTGCTCCGCAAGAAGCCTGATCGCCTCGTTTCCTTCCTTAGAGGGTATGGCATATCCTTCCGCGCACATGTCGCGAAGCATAAAATCGTTCTTTGTAAGCTTCACATTTGCGCCGAGGATCTTAGCTGCCTCGTTCATCAAAGAAAGCGTAATCTCTTCAAAGGGATCCGTGTCCACCATCATGCCGATCACCTTCGTCTTCGGCATGAAAAGCTTCGCGCCCAGCGCCAGACCCGCCATTGTGCCGCCGCTTCCCTCTGCGCAGATGATATGCGTAAAAGGAATGCCCTTGTCGCGGATTTCCTTGATGCATTTTACGTATCCGAGCGTACCAAGCGCATTGGATCCGCCGCAGGGAATCTTATAATAGGGCCTGCCGAGCTCCTGACCCACGCGGTCCATTTCGCGGTAAATGTCCTCATAGTCATCCGTATCCATAAAGCGAACGTCCACGCCCATCAGATGCTCAAGCAGCTGATTTCCGCGTCTTTCCGTTACGCCGCGCTTTTTTAGTATCAGTATCGGCGTCATGCCCAGCTTTTTTGCGGCAGCCGCCGTGAGCATGGCATGGTTCGACTGCGCGCCGCCGGTGGTAAACACCACCTCTGCGCCCTGATTCTTGGCCTCCGCCAACAGGAATTCAAGCTTTCTCACCTTGTTTCCGCCCAGCGCAAGACCTGTCATATCATCTCTTTTTGCATATACGCACATGCCGAACATTCTGCTGATATTTTGAAGCTTCTGAATCGGCGTAGGAAACACACCCAAAGAGACCTGCGGTATATCGTCAATCAGTATCATTATATTTTCTCCTCTATTTTTTGCTATTTATTTATTATACACAAAAATCCTTCATCTTTCAATCGCAAATCATGCATTTTTCTTTCCAAGCTTCCGGCGTAATTTGGAAAGCAGCGTTCTTCTCTCCTGCTTTGAAAGAAGAATCATCCCCTCTGCAAAAAGGCTCAATATGCAGGAAATCCCTACGCCCGCAATCAGCCAAAGCCAGCCCGCATTCGGAAGCAGACACTGAATCAAATATGAGATCATCGAAATCACGATAAAGCAGCACGCAGATATCAGTACATCCCTGTAAAACGCATGCCATTTCAAATCCAAAAGATGGGCGGCGTACGGAAGCGTAACAATCATCTCTCTAAGAATCCATATTATGCAGCTGACGCCCGCTATTGCATATACGCCGAAATCCGTGAATCTCAGTACGAAATATACGATAACAAAGTTCACCAATCCGCCCGCGACAACGGAAATGGAATTCACCTTCAGCTTATTGGTTGTGGTAAACACATTATATAAAACATGCGTACCCGATAAAAATACAAGGCTCATACAGGATAAAAGCGAAAGAATTCCAAGCTTCTCCGCGTCCATCGACGGAACCCACAATTGAAAGAACGCTTCACCGTATACAAACAGCACGCCGACCGGCACGGATACGATCGCGCTTGACAGCCTGATCGCCCATCTCAGATTCTTAACCACGCTCTCTTTGCCTTCTTTGGCATAGAGAATCGTAAGGTTAGGCGAGAAATTGCGGTTGATCAGCTTGCCCACGCGCATGATGTTGTTGGGAATAATCTTCGCAATCGAAAGCACGCCCATTTCGGCAGGGCTGATAAAAAGATTGGCAAGCAAAAGATCAAGCCCTGTCATCAGAAGATTTCCAAGCTGACTGACGGTGTCCCAAATGCCGGAGATTACAAGCTTTTTCACATACTCAAGCCTGAACATAGAAAAGCTGAACCTTACCTCCGGAAGAAGTCTTCTTTTCAGCGCCATATGGGCAAATACGGACAGAATCGCCAGGAAAAAGTCTACAAGGCTTACGTAATAAATATGCTTATCCAGCGTCAAAAACAGCGTCATAACGAGCGCAAAGCGCAGAACATGCGTGCAAATATTGATAAGGTTCGTATAGATCAGCTTGTTTTTGATGAATAAAGACGTTGAAAACAACGACTGAATGAGCGTTAAAAAATAGCTTCCGAATACAAATGCAAAGAGGATTTTTACATCGTTTACGTTTGCGTTTTCGATTCTCACAAGCGAATCAATATTGCTTACGCAGAAAAAACCGGCGATGGCGAGCACGAATATGATGATGTAATTTCCGATCGTAAGCGAAGAATAGTATTCGTTTACCCTTTCCCCTTCGCCCTTATGATACTCGATGGACATAAAACGCGCGCCCATAAAGTTGAGCGTCGCAGCGATCAGCGCGGCATAGGTAACGAAATTATTGGCAAGCTGCGTAAAGCCGTTTGCTTCCTCGCCCAGGTGTTTTACGATATAAGGCGTTAAACAGAAATTCATGGCAAGGGTAATCAGCATCGAAAGAAGATTCGACGCAAGATTGATAACTGTCTCCTGATTTCTGCTGAGCTTTTTCATAATTACGCCTTTCAAAAGAGATACCGTATACAACGCACGTTTTCCCGCAGTGCATATCACCATTATATATTATAATTGAGTTTTTCGATAAAGTCAATCGCGCTTGGCTCTTGCGTATATTGCGGGCATGTGGTACGATTTAGGAAATGCACCAGGAGGGCGCGGCATGATTCAGGCATTGTTTTTTGATCTCGACGGAACTCTTTTGACAAGCAAAAAACGAATTTCGGATGAAACCCTTCGCGATCTCCGCGCGCTTCATGCTTCCGGCATAAAGCTGTTTCCGGCGACCGGCCGTTCGCGCGATCTTCATTTATCCCTTGGATTTACCGATGAAATTTTATCCCTGTTTGAAGGCGGCGTGTATGCAAACGGCGGCGTAGTAGAAATCGGCAAACGCACCGAATACATGAAGCTGAATCCCTCATCTGTAAAAGGCATTCTTGGCGAAGTTGCAAAATACAAGGATATTCACGCCTCACTGCACCTTGCAGACGGGAAATGCGCGTTCAATTTTACGCTTTCCAAGGCCTTCTATTCCCCTTGGGG
>JAFQKQ010000075.1 GCA_017396845.1 Clostridia bacterium | reverse complement strand
ATCAAGGGATACGAAGATGTAACCAATCGCTTCGGAAGCGAAAGAATGCTGTTCGGCACCAACTTTCCGACAAATGCCATGGCAGGAAGCATATGCTGTCTGGAATACGCGCGCATTTCCGACAAGGACAAGGAGAACATTGCCTACGGAAACATCACGCGCCTGTTAAGCGGGGTGATATTGTGATAAACTTCCATCCTCCGTATCGCATTATAGACGCGCATACGCATATGGGACTTGAATACTGCCTGTACCATGAGTATTACGATGCGGACAGCATCGTGAAGTATATGGACGAGGTAGGAGTGGAAACTATATTCACTTCAACCTGCGAAGACTTGATGGACGGAGACAGCAAGCGAACCCAGATTGTCGACGCAATGAAGCGCTATCCGGACAGAATCCGCGGTTACTACGCGGTAAATCCGCTGCTTGGTTATTCAAAAGAATCCATACAGAAGGCATTTGATGAAAACCCGGGATATGTAGGTCTTAAATTCCTGCCGGATTATCATAGAACCAACCTTACGGACAGTGTGTACGCGCCGGCATTTGAATGGGCAAACGAGCATGGCGCTTTGGTGCTTTCGCACACATGGGGCGTTTCCATGAACGGCGAGAGCTGCAATTCACACGACAAAATCACCGGCGTTCTGGAAAAGTATCCGAACATCATGTTCATTATGGGTCATTCCTGTCAGGGACAGGTGGATGAAGCGATTGCAATTGCAAAGCACTTCAAAAACGCTTATCTGGATCTTTGCGACACCTCCCGTTTAAACGGCGTAATCGAGAAAATGGTGAGAGAGGTCGGCGCAAATCAGGTAACATTCGGCACCGACGTTCCCATGCAGGGCTTCTGCTTCCAGCTGGGGTGCGTACTGGGCGCCAAGATCAGTGATGATGATAAGAAACTCATTCTGCGTGACAACGCGCTTGATATTTTGAAAAGAAGCGGCAGAATGCTGAAAAATGAGGAGGAGAAACAGCATGCTTAAGGCAAGGGTACGTCCAAGGATCGGTCTTTTGCCCACAGGGCACAAAATCTATTGGGGACAGTATCCCCAGCTGAAGGAAATGGGAACCCGGATGTATGAAAAACTGATGGCGAAGCTGAATGAGTTTGCCGATGTGGTTACACCCGGGCTTGTAGATACGTATGAAAGCGCAGTGGAAGCGGCTGAGCTGCTTTCCAAGAGCGATGTGGACATTCTTTTCATATTCCCGTTCGGTTACACGACGGGCATGATGATTGTTCCCGTAGTACGCGCTGTGAACGCTCCGATACGAATTCTCAATGCGCATGAGGACGCCGCTTATGACTATGCGACCGCCGATACGCAGCTGTATCTGCATCATGAAGGCGCGTGCTGTGTGCCGGAGTATTCCGGAACACTGGTGTCGCTTGGAAAGAAATTTCAGGTAATCACGGGACATTTCGGCGAAGAGCGCTTCTGGAAAGAGCTGAAGGCGGACGCGATGGGAACCGCTGCTGGCCGCGCATTTTCCCGTTGCCGCTTCGGCGTAATCGGAAGCACCTATACGAATATGACCGATATGCCCACCGATGAACATCGCGTACTGAAGGCGACAGGTCAGCTTCTTGCAAGACCTGAGGTTGAAGAGATTGAGGAAGCATGGAAGCGTGCGACCGATGAACAGCTTCAGGATATGTACCGTCAGTTCAGAGAGTTCTACGCGGTAGACGGCAGCGTGACGGATGAGCATATGCGTGAGAGCGCGCGCATCGCAGTTGCATTTGATGAAGTGGTCAAAAAGTATAAGCTCGATGCGTTCGGTTTCTACTGGTGGGGCGAAAAGGAGTACATGACAGAGCTTCGCGCGCAGTCTGCGCTTGCAGTTTCGCGCCTTGCAGCAATGGGCATTCCCGGCGTAACGGAAGGCGATATCAAAACGGCGATGGCGATGAAGATTCTGGATCTTCTTGGCGGCGGCGGAATGTTTGTCGAGTTCTTCTCCTCTGACTTCAATGAGGATTTCATAATGATGGGACACGATGGCCCGAGCAACGTAAACGTTGCGCAGGATAAACCCGTGCTTCAGAACCTCACGGTGCATCACGGAAAGACCGGCGAGGGATTGGGCATCGACTTCCACATGATGGAAGGCCCCTGCACGCTTTTGAATCTTACGCAGTTTGGAACCGACAAAGCGTTCAAGCTGATATGCTCTGTGGGCGAAGTGGTTCCCGGCGATATACTCAATATTGGAAATCCCAACTGCAGAGTAAAGGTAAGCCGTCCGATTCCGGAGTTTTTCAACCTCTGGTGCCAGCAGGGCCCCGGACATCACACGGCGCTCGGCGTAGGCGATTTCTCTCGTGAAATTGAAGCCGCTGCTGAACGTCTCGGATTCGATTTTGTGAGGATTTAAGCGCAATCAAAGAAAGAGATTGCTGCTTATAGAGGGAACATAGGGATGTTGCAGAATTCTTCCGTTCTGCAATATCCCTTTTTATCGGCCTTCATGAAATTTTCCGGTTGAATAATACGGAAAAAGACGGTATAATAGTAGTATACGGAAAAGGAAGTGATGAGTTTGTCGCTGAAAGATCGAATCAATTTTGAAAGACTGAAAATTTATGCGCCGCTGGTCGGCGCAGTCGCGGGCGCGATTGAGCAGGATGCGGACGTTGTAATGTTTATCCACAGAGAGGATTACTACGAGCCCACTCCGGAAAACAAAGGAATTGCCGAGATTATCATCGCCAAGCAAAGAAACGGCGCGCTCGGCACGTGCAACCTCGGCTGGAAGGGTGAGTATACCTGGTTTATGGATCTGGATCCCGAGGGCAAGGAGGTTCAGCGTCCGTCGTAGGACGTGTCCTCATCCGTACACTCAGCGCAGTGGTTGTTGGAAATCCGCGCACATTCCGGGCAAAGGGGAGATGAGCATCCTTCGCATGGAATCATCCAGCGGGAATCTCCGGGCCGCCTGCATAGTGAACATTCGGTTACCGCCATAAAAATCGCCTCCAAAGGGTATTATATCCTTTGGAGGCTGTTTTATGCGCATTAATAGTATATGCCGGTAAAGCAGGGCTTTTTGGTAAATACACGAAGGAGGGTTTTCTGATTTCCCGAAATGCGCACATCCTTTTTAAACAGCGCTTCTTCAAAGGAAATCGCTCCGGTAATGATCTGGGAAAGCGTATAGATGCTCATGGAAACATCGGCCGGAAGATCGGTGTTTTCGGCTTTTCCGGGCTCCGCCAGGAATTTTCCGCTGTTTTCCGGAAGGAAATCATCGGTTACTTCGATTACGAAGCGATAATCAAAATCCCTAACGATTCCCGAAAGCGCTTTTTGCGTGTTGAGAACGCGGATCATATAGTTTGCATCCTGCGTGCAGGAAAGCTCGTACGGGGCATTCACAATGGTTGCAATAGGAATGTCAGACGGGAGCTCAATCTCTACGCTTGTAAACTGCGCGCGGAAGCGATGGAAAAAGCCCAGAAGCTTTGTAAACGCATATTCGGTGACAAACGCATAATCGCGTACGACTGCGTGGTTTCCGTCGTCCTTTTTAACGGGCGAAAACGCAGCGTATGCGATGGGTTCGCCGTTTTCAAAAATGACATAGGTAAAATCGTTCTTTTCGTAGGGGTTTGAGCGCGTCTGATGCTTTTGAGATTCTAAGTCCCTCTCAATGGAAAGGCTGTATCTTTTGCGGAAAGCGTCGTATACGGGAAGGAGATAATCGGCAGGTTCATCCGGCAGGAGAAGCTTTGTGTCAAGCTCGCATGCGTAATCGGACAGGCATGAAAGGGGAATGGTATATATGCTTTTCACCCTGCCTACTTCATAGCCGAATTTTCTGTAAAACGCGTGGCTGAATGGGTAAAGCCCGGAAAACACCGCGCCGCTTTCGCGCTCATTTCGCAAAAGTTTTTCGAATATATTTCTGATTGCGCCGGAATTTCTGTAAGACGGATGCGTAACAACGCCGCCGATTCCGCAAAGAGGAACATCGTTTCCGTCAAAATTCATCAGATAGTGGTTCGCAGCCATGCCGGAAACCAGCTTGCCGTCATCGGAAAAACAGCCGTAAAAATCGGATTTCAATTTCCGGTCGGCATTTTCCTTGTCTTTTGCTTCCTCTTCCTGTACGTTCATGCCGTAAAGGAAGCAAATGCTCCA
Source organism: Clostridia bacterium (assembly GCA_017396845.1). GTDB lineage: Bacteria > Bacillota > Clostridia > Christensenellales > Aristaeellaceae > SFHK01. The sequence goes on along the minus strand of JAFQKQ010000075.1, from coordinate 9,949 downwards.
AAGCTTTTTAAGCTCAATCCGTTCGTGTCTTTCAAGCGTTCTTACATACATACATGAAGCCCCCTGAATGTAATGCGGTATGATAGTAGTATACTAAAATCCGGGGGAAATTGCAATCAAATGAGCGCGTAAATTCGGACGGGGATTTGGAGAATAAAATATTGATAAATGAGGAAAAAGAATGTATAATAGGGGTATACGAGAAAAGGAAGTGAGTTTATGTCGCTTAAGGAACGATTGAATTTAGGGGGACTTAAGATTTATGCGCCGTTGATCGGCGCGATTGCCGGCGTCATAGCAGGGCTCGCGCTTGCGATCAAGCCGGAAGGGTCCCTTCGTATATGCGCGTTTGTTGTGGGGCTTGCACTGCTCATCATGGGTGTTGTTCAGCTGATCAATGCTTGGCGTCAGAAGCGCTCGGATGATTTTACGGAATACCTGCCCGGTATTTTAATGATAGTTGCGGGCATTGCAGCGTATTCCCTGATCCGCTTTGTGGTTTCCATTATTCCGTTCGTCGCGGGCGTGATACTTTTGATCTGCGGCGTGACAAAGTTTATGTGGGCCAGCGAATTTCAGGAGGTTGACCGCCAAAAGTATAAGATCGGCCTTATAATGGCGGCTGTCTCCGCAGTATGCGGTCTTTTCATGATTGTAAGGCCCTTTGTAAGCGGAAATGTAATGCTCAGAATCGTAGGCATCATTATTGTAGTAGAGTCGATTGAAAACGCAATTGCGTACTTTGGGTATAAAAACGTAATTCATAAATAAAAAGAGATAATAAAAGCCCTGCATCCCGAAAAAAGGATGCAGGGCTTTTATTTGGGCGTCAGCCCGCGTAATGGAGTTCGGTAAATGCGTCGGCTTCATTGATGCCGGAAATGGAAAAGCTCCAATCATTGCTGTCGAAATTTACTATGAATTCGCCGGCGAGTCCGTTTTCGGTTACGAAGAAAGCTTTCGTAAGCGCGGGATCAAAGGCAGTCAGAATCAAGCGTACGCCCGCAGGGATGGTTTCTAATTTTCCGTATACAATGGCCGGAAGGGGACGAGCGGTTTTAAGCGCGCGGTATTCCCAGATTTCGGAATCGGAAATGTCGACTTCGACTCTGAAAAGCGCATCCTGCACTGCAGTAAGAGCGCCGTTTTCGATGATATAAGGGTAAGCTGCATACCACGTGCCGAGCATGTCCCGAGAGCCGGAGAGGGTGATTACGCCGTTATCAAAACCCGTAATCCCGCCCGGCGCATAGAATTCGGTTTCAAATTCCGGTGCATTCATGACGGGGTTGCTTATAAGCTGCTTTCCGTTGTATGAAAGGCACAGGGTGAAATAATCGCAGGATGCTTCATCGCCGGATATAAGAATGTACGCGCCGCCGGTCGGGTTTGAAACAAAGCAGAGATTTACGGTATAATCATAGAAATCCATAGGATAGATAACGCTGCTTCCGAGATCGTTCTCTATGGAAAGAGAAGAGTATTCCACGCCGTATTCATCCGCGTTTATGATTGAGGAAACGTATTCATTTACGCCGTCTCCGTCAAGATCGACTGTGAAGCTGCAGGATAGATCGTAAATTTCCGCATCGGTGCGCGACGGGTAAATGTAAACGGTATTTCCCGCTTCAGGCGCCTGTGTGCGAATGGAGGTGATGTATTTGGTCTTTATACAGCCGGTAAGACCGGTTTTCGGAACAAATATCCGGCTCCATTCCTGTCCGAGGCGCAGGATCACAATTTCATCATTGTGATATACATATCCGAGGCTCTTGGAAGAGGTGCTTTCTTCAGCGCGGATGTGCAGGCTTCCGCCGCCCTCCCGAACATACACTACGCCCGTCATCGTTTCTTCGGATGTGCCGGAAACGGCCATGGCGAGCAAAAGCGAAAGAGCCAGAAGAACCGTACAAGTGCGCTTCATATCATTGCCTCCCGAGGTTCATCAAGACCAATCGTCAAGCGTGCTTTCATCCGTTTGGTTCCAGCCGTTTTCAAAATCCGACCAACCGTCATCGGCGCTTTTCCAGTCGCTCGTCCAGCTGTTTCCCCAGCTTTCGGATTCAAAGGGCTGAAGCGCGAGGGTTTCCGTTTTTCCGTTGTCATAGGAGAGGAGAATCTGATCGTCCTGAGTCCAGGATGCGCTTCCGGAGAAATCGTCCGGCGGATATACCATCTGAAGGGCGAGGGAGTATACGTCCATTGCATAGAGAACGGTGCTGCCTTCAAAGGGGGTTAAGAGGAGCAGTGTGTTTCCGCTTGGAGAAAGAGAGGCCTGCGTGGGCGACAGAAGCGCGCCGCTTTCGATGGACTTAGCAAATTCAATGCCGCTTTCATTGATATATCCGTATGTGTCTGCGAACGCAGATAAACTATATACTTCCGCCGACAATGCGCCGGGCTTAAAGGCGATCACTTCGTCGTAGCCTTCAATCGAACCCCACGCGAGGCTGAATACGCTAAGCGCCTGAACGGGAGCTGTTTCGCCGTTTATGGAAAAGAGTACAAAGCCTGTGGAAGAGTAAGAGGAGTAATCCATATTCAGCGCATTCAAATCGTTTGCGGCAAGCGAGAAAGTGTATTCGATCGGAATATACCGGTCATTCTCATTTGCCAGGAGAATCAGAGAGGATTTTTTGCTTACATCCTCGTTATCCTTAAGCACGTAAATGCTTCCGTCGGAATCAGCGCTGATGGAAACGTAGCGGCTGCCTTCGGGAAGGGTATAAAGCGTGATATAGTCGTTTATCTCTGCGTCAAACTTTATAACATTGCCGTTTTGGAGATAGTAGATCGAGTCGTCATAGGGGCTGAAAAACGCGTTTTCGGCGCTGAATTCGCCCTTGGCGATAAAGGCTGCTTCCTCCAAGGGACTCATGCCCAGGCGAACCTCCGCAATTGCGGAAAAGGGAATCAGTGCAAGGCACAAAAGCATAAGAATGATTTTTTTCATTTCCGTTCTCCTTTTGATTAGGATAATTCATTATATCACGGAGCCTTTTTCCCGTCAAGAAGCGGCTGGATTTGAAGAGAAGGGAGAAGATATGACAAAAATAATGCGGTTTGAGCGCGAGCCGCCCGGCGGCGGAAATCATAAAAAAGCTTCATTATGCTGCGCTTTACAAAGAGCGCTGATGTATGATATGATAGCGGAAAGAAGCGCGTTATGAGAGGAAGTGAGGAAGTGCTTAAAAAGATACTTGCTTTAGGGATCGCCGTGTGCATGTTTGCATTATCGGGTCTTTCCGAAATTATGCCGAACGAGGAAACCTATCCTGCTTACAGGCTGATATATAATGAAGAAGAACTGGCTTCATGGAAGGTAAGCGAGTATCTGGATAAGTCGGGACTCATTTTAAGCGCGTTTCTGGGAAACGCGGAAATCACCGTATCCGTAAACGAAATGAACGGAAAAAATACGCCGGAGGAATATCTTTCATATTATCTTTCAAGCGCTTCGCGCTACGCTGAAATTCTCACGCAGGATGATTTTTCCGTCTGGGATGGAATTTCAGGCGAAAAAGGGGCGAGCGTTCGGTATACATACCGCTATACAAAGGGCGAAGACACAGATCACACATATCAGACGAACCTCTATGCCTGCAAGGTCGGCGATGCGCATTATGCCGTATTTACGCTGAACGTAAGCGGGGATGAGGATGCGGAAACGATTATATGGTTTGAAGGCGGGTTCCTGCCCGGCGTATCGATAGAGAATGTAAATGTATCCCACGAATGCCTTGCGTATCTCAAGGACGCCGAGGAAATGGAAGGAAGAGCGTATCTTACGCTCGACTTCTGCGCGGTGAAGTATGACGCAAGCATATTTACGATATTCACTGTTAATGACGAGCCGGCGGATTATAAGTATCCTATTGCGGAGGATGCGCTTATATGGACTGCGGATACAGACGGGGCGCTGTATGGTATGAAGAGAGCGGATACAAACGCCGAAGCCCTTAAAAAAGAGATTGGCGATTACTATGCCCGAAACCAAATGCACGGAATTTACCGCGTACTTTTCAATGAAAAACATGAAATTATTTGGATGACGCATTATAATGCCTTCTAACCAATTGATTTTTCACATTTGGTCGTGTAAAATGTAGGATAGGCTTCCCGATGGGGGTTTGGAGGATTACCAATTGGCTGAATCAAAGCAGAAACGAATCAGGAACTTCTGTATTATCGCCCATATCGATCATGGCAAGAGCACGCTTGCCGATCGTTTGCTGGAAAAAACGGGCGTAATGGCGTTAAGAGACATGACGGATCAGATCCTTGACAGCATGGAGCTTGAGCGCGAACGCGGAATTACCATTAAATCAAAGGCCGTCAGAATGCCGTATAAGGCGGAAGACGGAGAGATGTATGAACTCAATCTGATCGACACGCCCGGCCACGTGGACTTTACCTACGAGGTTTCAAGGGCGCTGGCTGCGTGCGAAGGGGCGATACTGATTGTAGACGCGTCTCAGGGCATCGAAGCGCAGACGCTGGCCAACGTTTATCTGGCGCTGGATCACGATCTGGAAATTCTGCCGGTCATCAATAAAATCGACCTTCCAAGCGCACAGCCGGACGTGGTGAAAAAGGAAATCGAGGACGAAATCGGCCTTGATACCGAGGGCTGTCCGCTGGTCAGCGCCAAGCAGGGCATCGGCATCGAGGATGTGCTCAGGGAAGTGGTTTCCCGCGTCCCGCCGCCGGACGGCGACGTTTCGGCCCCCCTTCAGGCGCTCATATTCGACAGCTATTACGATAACTATCGCGGCGCAATTTCAAGCGTGCGCGTAAAGCAGGGCAGCGTAAAGGTGGGCGACAGAATCCGCATGATGGCGGGCGAAAGGGAATTCGATGTAACCGAGGTCGGCGCATTTACGCCGAACGGATACTTCCCGACGGAGCGCCTCTCTGCAGGAGACGTAGGCTATATCGCCGCGTCCATCAAGGACATCGCAGATATCCGCGTGGGCGACACGATCACAAATGCTATGCGCCCTGCGGACGCGCCCCTTCCGGGCTATAAGCCGGTACTGCCGATGGTATACTGCGGTATCTATCCGGCAGACGGCGCGGATTACGAATCGCTAAAGGACGCGCTTGAGAGGCTGCGCTTGAACGACGCGTCGCTCTCGTTTGAGCCGGAAACTTCGGTTGCGCTGGGCTACGGCTTCCGCTGCGGCTTTTTGGGGCTTCTGCATATGGAGATCATTCAGGAGCGCCTGGAGCGCGAGTTTGATCTGGATCTGGTTACAACCGCGCCCTCGGTTGTGTATCATGTAAAACGAACCGACGGCGAATTGCTGTCGATCGACAACCCCACAAATCTGCCGCCCGTAAACGAAATCGAGTTTATGGAAGAGCCGTATGTGGACGCGCATGTAATTTCGCCCGCCGAATATGTGGGCGCGATTATGGATCTTTGCCAGGAAAAGCGCGGAACGTTTAAGGATATGAAGTATATCGACGGCGGACGTGTGGCGCTTTCATATGATCTGCCGCTCAACGAAGTGATATACGATTTCTTTGATACGCTAAAGTCCCGTACCCGCGGGTATGCGTCGTTTGACTATGAACTCAAGGGCTATATCGAGAGCGATCTTGTAAAGCTTGACATGCTGCTCAATGGCGAAATGTGCGATGCACTTTCGATCATCGTGCACAGAGACCGCGCATACGCAAGAGGCCGTTCGATTGCGGAGAAACTGAAGGATGCGATTCCGAGGCAGCTTTTCGAAATCCCGATTCAGGCGGCCATCGGCGGAAAGATCATCGCCAGAGAAACCGTAAAAGCGCTTAGAAAGGACGTTCTTGCCAAGTGCTACGGCGGCGATATTACCCGAAAGAAAAAGCTGCTTGAAAAGCAGAAGGAAGGCAAAAAGCGCATGCGCCAGGTGGGCTCGGTCGAAGTGCCGTCCGAGGCGTTTATGGCGGTTCTCAAGATGGATTAAAATGGTTTCTGCAATCTATGTTCACGTGCCGTTTTGCAAAAGCAAATGCGCGTACTGCGATTTTGAATCGCATGCGGGAAAGCTTTGCTTTGCAGACGATTATATTACCGCCGTTCTTTCCGAAGCAAAGGAAAGAATGGATGAATATAAGATATCAAGCGTACCCTCCGTCTATGTCGGCGGGGGTACGCCTTCTTTGCTTTCGAAAGAGCAGCTTCAAAGGCTGATTTACGGTATCAGAGAGATTTTTCCGATAGAAGCCGACTGCGAATTCAGTATGGAAATGAATCCGGGAACGGTAAATGTGGAAAAAATGGAAGCCGTAAAGAAAGCGGGCGTAAACCGCGTATCCTTCGGCGCGCAGGCGTATCAGGAAGAGCTGCTGAAAATGCTCGGACGCATTCATACATGGGCGCAGGCGAAGGAAGCGGTGTATCTTGCAAAGGACAGCGGAATAAACAATATCAATATCGATCTCATGTACGCGCTTCCCATGCAGACGGAAGAAGATGTAAGAGAATCCGTAAAACAGGCGAGCATGCTTCCGATCACCCATATTTCCATGTACAGCTTAATTCTTGAAGAGGGTACAAGGATGCATGAAAGGGTGAAAAACGGAGAGCTTACAGAAGCAGACGACGAAACCGCCATTCGAATGCACAGAGCCGCCATGGAGGAAGCGGAAAAGCGCTGCCTTATGCGGTATGAGATTTCCAATTACGCTCATGAAGGAATGGAGTGCAGGCACAATATATGCTACTGGACAAGGGGCAATTATCTGGGGCTTGGGTGCGCCGCGCATTCGCTGATGAACGAAAGGCGGTTTTCCAACCCCGGCTTTCATGACTATATGAAAGGCGCAAAATGCACGGAGGAAAGCGAAATCGGCCTTTTGGAAGCGATGGAGGAAAGCGTGATGCTGGAAACCAGAATGGTACGAGGGCTTGATCTTACCGGCTTTTCCGAAAGGTACGGAAGATCATATGCGGAAAAGATAATGAAGGCCGCGGCTTTTCTTGAAAGAGGAGGGCTTCTCAGAATTTCGGGCGGAAAACTCTCTCTGACGGATGCGGGGCTTGATGTTCAGAATGCGGTTGTCGGAAAACTCATTGAAGCGCTTTGAGAAATCGGGGCGCTTTTTTGATGAAGCGCGCGTATGCTTTCCGAATTCACCTGCAAAAAGTCGGAATGCGGCGCGGATTTTACGGATATGCGATTATCTTCCAACTTTAACATGTTTTTTCTTGCTCTGCTATTGACAAACTACCCTTGAGAGTGCTAATCTTAGTCCAGTGATTAGCACTCGATCAAGATGAGTGCTAACGACATCGGAGGAGGTGAGCGCGTGACGCTGGATGAGCGAAAATTCATGATTCTCAAAGCGATCATTGACGACTATATCATGACCGCAATGCCGGTCGGCTCACGCACGATATCCCGAAAATCCGGTGTGGGCTTTTCGCCCGCCACCATACGAAATGAAATGTCGGATCTGGAAGAGCTTGGGTATCTTGCTCAGCCGCATACCTCCGCCGGAAGAATTCCTTCCAATAAAGCCTACAGGCTGTATGTGGATCAGCTGCTTCACATAAACGGCATTACTCCGGAAGAAAAAATCAGAATCGACAGGTACATGCACGACCGTTCGCAGCAGGTGGAAGAAATGATCCGCGCGGCGGCGAATGTACTTTCGGATGCGACGCAGTACACCTCCGTAATTGTTGCGCCTCAGATCAGATCTCTTAGAATCAGGCGCGTGCAGCTGGTAAAGGTGTCAGACACCATGGCGCTGATGATCGTGGTAACGAACGCAGGCATAGTAAAGGATGCGGCGGTAAGAATTCCGGAGGGCATCACCAGCGAGCATCTTTTCAGGATTTCCGAAATGCTCACGGAACAGCTTCAGGAGCATACGCTCAGCGAAGTCAGGCAGATATTCGCGCAGATGTTCAGAGATCTTTCTACGCACAGGCGGCTTCTGGGCGGCGTGATGAGCGCGATGGAGGAAAAACTTGTGGAGGATGCGCCGGAGGACATCATCGTAGGCGGAACGACCAAGATGCTCAATTATCCGGAGTACTCGGATGTAGAAAAGGCGAAAAACTTCCTTTCCATATTCGAGTCGAAGGATCGCCTTGCAGGGCTTCTCAAAAAAAGCGGCGGGATGGAGATATCCATTCGAATCGGTCCCGAAAACGAAATCGAGGAGCTTAAGGATTGTTCGCTGGTTACGGCGACATACCGCGTAGGCAGTCACGGAAAGGGTACGCTTGGAATTATCGGTCCCACCCGAATGAATTACCGAAGAGTATTGACGGTAATGGACTACATGGGTCATGTAATCAGCAATCTCTTGTCAGGAGAATAAAAAATGAAGAAAAAGGGGAAGAAAATGAACATGAATCAGGAAGCGCAGAACGTTCAAACGGAGCAGGAGGCGCTGGATGAGGAGATGAAGGAAGCCGCAGAGGTTTCTCAGGAAGAAACTTTCGAAGAAGAAGTAATGCCTACGCAGGAAGAATGGGCGGAGGCGCTCAGAAAGACTGTAGAGGAGAGGGATTCCTACAAGGATTCCTACCTTCGCGCACAGGCGGAATTTCAGAATTTCAAGCGCAGAAACGCATCCGTCCGCACAGAAGCCTACGATGAAGGCGTAAGAGAAACGCTGTTTGCCGTGCTTCCCATCATCGATAATCTGGAGCTTGCCATTAAGCATGCTGAGCAGCAGGGCGAAAACGGCGCGATGGTGGACGGCGTGAAAAAGACGCTCAAACTCCTTACGGATGAGCTTGGCAAGAAGGGCCTTGAAGAGGTTCCTGCGCTGGGCGAAAAGTTTGATCCCGAACTCCACAACGCCATCATGCGCGAAGCCGGCGGCGAAGAAGACGTGATCTGCGAGGTCTTCCAGAAGGGTTACAAGGTCAAGGATAAAATGATTCGATACGCGATGGTAAAGGTATCATCCGGTGAAGAATAAAAACTACATTCCATATTGAAATTGGGAGGAAAATAAAAATGTCTAAGATTATCGGAATCGATTTGGGTACTACTAATTCCTGTGTTGCCGTAATGGAAGGCGGAGAGCCTACCGTCATCGCGAACGCCGAAGGCAACCGCACTACGCCCTCCGTTGTAGCATTTGCAAAGAACGGCGAGCGCCTCGTAGGTCAGGTTGCAAAGCGTCAGGCCGTTACCAACCCCGACCGCACCGTCATCTCCATCAAGCGCGAGATGGGTTCTGCTTATAAAGTAGCTATTGACGGCAAGGATTACACCCCGCCCCAGATCAGCGCTATGGTTCTTCAGAAGCTGAAGGCGGATGCTGAAGCCTATCTCGGCCAGCCCGTTACCGAGGCCGTTATTACCGTTCCCGCATACTTCTCCGATGCACAGCGCCAGGCGACCAAGGACGCCGGCCGCATCGCCGGTCTTGATGTAAAGCGCATCATCAACGAGCCCACCGCAGCGGCTCTGGCTTACGGCCTTGACAAGGGCGACGTTCACAAGATCCTGGTGTACGACCTTGGCGGCGGCACGTTCGACGTATCCCTGATGGAAGTCGGCGACGGCGTATTCGAGGTTCTTGCAACCGCCGGTAACAACCGTCTGGGCGGCGATGACTTTGACAACCGCATCATCGATTGGATCGTAGCGGAATTCAAGAAGGAAAACAGCATTGACCTGAGAAATGATCGTCAGGCGCTCCAGCGTCTGAAGGAAGCCGCCGAGCGCGCCAAGATCGAACTCTCCGGCAACCTTACCGCCAACATCAACCTGCCCTTCATCACCGCCGATGCAACCGGCCCCAAGCATCTTGATCTTACGCTCACCCGCGCCAAGTTCAACGAGCTGACCGCCGATCTCGTCGAAAAGACCATCGTTCCCCTCAATCAGGCGATGTCCGACGCAGGCCTCACCGCTTCTCAGATCGACAAGGTTATCCTGGTCGGCGGCTCCACCCGCATTCCCGCGGTTCAGGAAGCTGTTCAGCGCGT
>JAFQKQ010000074.1 GCA_017396845.1 Clostridia bacterium | reverse complement strand
GCTTCGTAAGAGGGCGAAATGTAGCCCATTTTTAGCCCATAATTTAACCCATCCATTAACCCATTCGGGGATTTTAACCCCTATTTAACCCATAAAACGAGTATAGGTTAGGCCAGTTTGCGTCAAACCATATCAAAAGGAAAAACCCCGGACTTGCGATAATTCCGGGGTTTTGAGTGCTTTTTCGGTATAAAAAGTACAGTTTAGCGCTTGCTGAACTGAGGTGCGCGACGTGCGGCCTTGAGACCGTACTTTTTGCGCTCCTTCATGCGCGGGTCGCGGGTGAGATAGCCGGCCTTCTTGACCGTGCCCTTGAGTTCCTCATCCGCCTTAACGAGTGCGCGGGCGATGCCGTGACGGATCGCGCCGGCCTGGCCGGTGAAGCCGCCGCCTGCTACGGTTACGATTACATCGTAACGGCCTGCGGTCTCGGTAGCTGCCAGGGGCTGACGAACTACGGTCTTCAGAGTTTCGAGACCGAAGTACTCGTCGAGCGTGCGCTTGTTGATAATGATGTTGCCCTCACCGGGAACGAGACGAACGCGAGCGATCGCCTTTTTTCTTCTGCCAACGGCATTGATGTTAACTTCAGACATTTTTCGTCCTCCTCCCCGATTACTTTACTTCGAACACTTCGGGTTTCTGGGCCTGATGCTCATGCTCGGAGCCCGCGTAAACCTTCAGCTTCTTGAACATTTTGTTGCCAAGCGGTCCCTTGGGAAGCATGCCGCGAACGGCCTTCTTCAGGGCGAACTCGCTCTTGTTAGCCATCAGAACGCGGTACTTGGTTTCCTTCATTCCGCCCGGATGGCCGGTGTGATGATAGTAAATCTTCTGATCGAGCTTGCGGCCGGTCAGTACGATTTTGTCGGTATTGACGACGATGATGTAATCGCCGGTGTCAACGTGGGGCGTGAAGGTGGGCTTATGCTTGCCGCGAAGCATCAGGGCAACCTGGGAAGCCAGACGTCCCAGCACAAGACCTTCGGCATCGATTACGTACCACTTACGTTCGACGGTTTTGGGCTGCGCCATAAAAGTGCTCATTGGGTATTCCTCCAAATCAATATCAATACTGATGCATCGGGTATGAGGTCAGCATACCTAGCAAAACATCAAACGCTCGGGGCTGTGAGCGGATTGACACAAGCTATATTTTATACGAAAAAGACATCATTTGTCAATCAAATTGTCAAATCTTAACGGAAGATTTTTTGTTAAGCGCGTTCTTTCGACATATCCCGCAAAGCCAGGCCTATGCGGGAAAAACGCGTTTCTTCCTATTATATCATTATACTATTATACTGCTTCACGCCTTATCGATTACCTGCGCGCTTTCTATCGCGTTTATCAGCTCCTGTTTGGTAAGCGAAGTAATCAAATACCTTCGTCCGCCTGCGGGAACAATCGAAAAACCATCCTGACAGCGGATGGGCAGCGCGCTTAAAGAAAATTCGTCCTTTACGCACAGCGAATCCGTAAGAACCTTCAGTTTCCATTCGCCCTCGCCCGATTCATGCCAGTAGGACGCGCACCATTTTCCCTTTCTTTCAAATACAAATGCGCGGATGTGCGATCCACGGGAAACCTTCGCCTGTTCAATGGGAACCAGCTCGTATTCCCCGTTCTCATCAATCAAAAGCGTATGCTCCTGCGCCGGGTTTTTGAGCGCTTCCTTCATGTCCTCCGTAAGCAAGCCTTTGCGCCTTACGTCCTCCCACCTTCTCATGACCTCCATATTATCCTTCGTGCGCGGATGGTTCTTAAGCGCAGCGAGGCGCATCTGTATGGTTGCGGGGCAGTCCCATGCGGCGGCGCGGCTGGTTCCGTATTCCAGCATATCCGGCTGCGTGCCGGGTTCGGTTCTTTCCGATTCTCCCGGATACCAGTATCCCCACCAGCCGAAATTGATGCGCGTAAAATCCTTCTGCATCCGCGGCGCTTCCTCCATCGGGAACCGGGCGATTTTTTCCTTGAATTCCAACGGCACAAATATATCAAACGCATTGCCGCCGGAGAGCATATGCCAGCTGAAATGCGATTTTGCCGCGCCCTCGCAGTACACGGGAGCGGGCGATAAGCGCTTATACACGCGATGCTGCGCCATCGGCACATGGTATTCAAACGGCGCATTAACGCCCTCGGAGCCGTCGAAATACACAAATTCAAATCCGGCGGCGTATATTTTTGCTAAAACCTCGGCAATTTCATCCTGAAGGGATGAATTCTGGTTTATGTACGCGCTGCCCGCGCCGAATTCGCTGATATCAAGAATTCCGCCGATTTCGCCTGTATCGTGCTTTCGCACATTTGTTTCGTAAGCGCCGCGCGAAACGCCTGTAAAGCGGTACGGCGGCTCCTCGGAATATCCCTGATACGTCATGATTTCGCCGCCAAATCTCAGCACCCGGCATCTGTCCACCATTACGCTTCCGCGAGGGTTCTCCTCCACATAAACCGTATCGGATTCCTCGTCAAGTGCACGGGAAAGCGTGAAATGCCTTGTAAGATTGAGCCTGTGATCGGCATTCCCCTTTACAAATCGGCTTCTGAGTCCGATATGCGTGTGCAGGAAGTGTATGCCCGGCGTAATGCCCGCGGCTTTGATCAGCTTCAGCATATTTTTAAGGTCCTGAATTCCGTTTGGATATTCCTTTCGGAATTCATAATTCCCATTGAAATTATACGCGCCCTCCTCCTTGAATATGGAGGTATAGTAGATCAGCATCATCCGGAAACCGCCCATTTTAGCATAGTTTATATGCTCATGTACCGTTTCGGGCGTAATATTGCTCGTATGATACGCAGATGCGTTGATATATTCGCTTTTTCGGCTCTTCACGCCTTCGGGAAGGCTAAAGTCCCGTTCTATATTCTCCATTACTTCCATAAGATGATCGGTTTTGCATGCAATAAGCGCCGCGCATACGCCCGTAAGCTGTATATCGCGCTTTGCTTCCGCCGTCATTACGCGAAAGCCCTTCCTTCTTTCGCTGTCGACCAGCGCTTCCGGACACGCAGCAAATACGCCGACCGCATGAATTTCGTCAAAGCTTACGTTCATCCATTCGCCAAAGCTTTCCCGGTTTTTTACGGGAAGCCTGAGAAGACAAAAGCTCTTTACCGGCGGCGGCGACATATAAAGCCCCGCATAATCATCCGGATGCACGATAAAGCCGGACAGCGCAAACGCTATATAGTCGTCTGCCTCCCGAACGTCGATCACCGCTTCATAGGGCGTAATTTCAAAGCCTACGATCAGTTTCCCGCCCTCTCTTCTTACGCGGTTGGCTTGAAATACGGTCTCTTTATTCGGATGCGCAAGCTTGACTTCATTATTGAACGGCCTTTCCTGCGTCACGGTAAAAATGGATATATCTTCGTCTCTCTTCAGACATTCTTCTCCCGTTTCCTTGATGATCAGGCTTTCTGCCTTTGCATCTTCTCCGATTGCGAGCCTGAAATACCGGTTTTCAAAAACGATCGCGTTTGCCATGCGTAAGCCTCCCTGCCGTTTGATACTGATACGGATAGTATAGCACGCTTTTTCCTTTGCTTCAATGCAAATGTGCGCCTTTCCCGGGCGAACGGTTGCTTTTCCTCCGCCGGATATGCTATAATCATCAAAAAACAGGCGGTTGACAACCATGAAAAGAAGCCTTCGAATTGTATTTACCTCCGATATTCACGGCCATATGTTTCCCACAAACTATATTTCCCCGGCCGAAAAGCCGATGGGGCTTTTTTCTCTGGCCGCGGACTACAATAAAGACGGAAACACGCTGGTAATCGACGGCGGCGACACCCTGCAGGGCTCGCCTTTTTCCTATTTCGCCGCGCATGAGGGGCACGTGGATGTGATTGCACAGGCGCTGAATGAAGCGGGCTACGACTATGTCGTTCCCGGAAATCACGATTTCAACTACGGTCATGGCGCGATGAAAACCTATTTTTCCGCTCTTCAGGCAAAGTGCCTCGCGGCAAACGTGTCCGACAACCGCGGCGAAATTCCGTTTGCGGCTTCCGCCGTTCACACGCTTGAAAACGGGCTTCGGGTAGGTCTCGTAGGCGTAGTCACTGATTGGGTGAACAAGTGGGAGAAAAAAGAAAACATTAAGGATTTCTCGGTAACCGATACGCTTTCGGGCGCAAAACGCGCCTATGAAGAAATTCGCGGAAAATGCGACGTGAGCGTATGCATATATCACGGCGGCGTTGAGCGGAATCTTGAAACGGGCGAAATCCAGCAGACGAGCGGCGAAAACATTGCATGCAAAATCATAGATGAAATCCCCTTTGATATTATGCTCACCTCTCATCAGCATATCGCCATGGAGAATCTTTTCTGGAAAAATACCCACATCTGCCAGAACCCGCCAAACGGCACGCATTTCGCGCTCGTTTCCTGGCAGGAGGGCGGAAAGGCCGAAAGTCGGCTGATACCGGCAAAAGCCACGAAAAACGCGCCGGAGAACGCAATTGAAACGGAAAAACTGGTGCAGAAATGGCTCGATACGCCGATTTCAGAGCTGTCGTGCGATATGCTGCCGGAGGAGCCAATTCGAATGGCGCTGCATTCTTCGCCCATCGCCAATCTCTTTAACCGCGTTCAGCTGCTCGTTTCCGGAAGCGATTTAAGCTCTACCAGCCTTGCAAACGAGGTTCGCGGCTTTCATAAAACCGTCACCGTGCGAGACGTTGTGTCTACATACATCTATCCAAACACGCTTACGGAATTGAAGATCACCGGAAAAGAACTGAAGCTGATGCTTGAAACCTGCGCTTCCTATTTCGATATCGATGAAAACGGAAAAATCTCCGTATCCGACGCGTTCTTAACGCCCAAGGTTGCCCACTACAATTACGATTTCATCGCAGGTGTTCAGTATGCATTCGATATTACCCGTCCCGTCGGAAGCCGGGTAATCGAAATCACACGAAACGGAGAGGCGGTAAAAAACGAAGATACATTCACCATGTGCGTAAACAACTACCGCGCGACCGGCGTAGGCGGTTATGAATTCCTGGCCGATTGCCCGCATACAAAGGAAATCCTAACCGAGATGAGCGAGATTTTGCTGGATTTCTTCAGAACCAACCCGTATGTGGAAGCGGATTTTGAAAGCGCGTACAAGGTTTATGCGGGAAACGCGCTTGTGTCGGAATAAACCAAAGGATCATTACTTATAAATATAATACACAAAAACGCCGCGGCGCTCTTGAAAACAGGCATTTGTTCAAGAGCGCCGCAGCGCTGTTATTTTTTCATTTCTTTCTTCTTTTTCGGAATTTCATACAGTTCAAGCGCCTGATACAAATCCGCATTTTCCCTTGCGGAAGAAACCATGCTCTTTACAGATACCTTCGGACGAAGCCCCACGAGCATTCGAACCTTATATCGGATGAGCAGATACGCAATAAACACAGGCAGAAGGAACGGAAGCTTTTTCGCAGCGGGAAAATTTCGCTGCGCCTGCACTTTGGCTTTCTTTATGAACGCGCGCATGAAGCCATGCTTCTTATCGCTTCCGGCCGAATCCCGGTCCGCAAACATGCCGCGAAGCGAGCCTTTCTCCGCTTTTCCCATATTTCCGCTTCTGATCAGGTTTTCCATCAGCATATCGCAAAGCTCGTCGTCGATATCCTCGAACAGATCCATATCCGAGGCATGAACGCCCAGATACACCGCGCACAGCTTAGATACCGCCAAAGCGAATTTCTTTAATCCGCAGGAATCGAACATGGGAAGCAGCCGGTCTGTGAAAAAGCTTCTGTCCGTTTTTGAAAAAAATGCCGCCCAATCCATCAGCTGGCGAAATCCGACGCCGCCCTGCTGCATATGCCTTTCAATGTGAATCATCAGAATTATTCCCTGGTTCTCTTCAGCCATTACCGGAATTTCGTAGCCGAGCACATTTTTTCTTTGAATCCCTGTAAGAAAGCCCTCCATTATAGACTTGGCCGCATCGCCGCCGGGACTGTCGGGCACATCAGACGCCGTATGATGAATTTCCACGAATATTTCGCCGTTTACGTATACGACATGGTATTCATGCGTAAGCTCCAACTGCTTATAGCCGTTCTCTTCCATGATCCGGCATGCATCCTCAAGCCTCTTTCGCTCTACCAAAATATCGATATCGCCCATGGAACGAACCTCGGGATGCGGATAATATGCCGCCGAGCTGGTTCCTTTCAGAATAATCGAAGAAATGCCCGCTTTTTCAAACCAAGAAATAACGGAATTCTGCGCTTTCATCATGCGTTCATTTTTGAGCGCTTTTTTATATTCCAGAATCTGCCAACTTGAAAGCCACTCATTCGATATCGGCAGCTTCCTTCGAATCGATTGATCGATGACAAACGAAAGTACGCCCTGCTGCTGCGAAAAAACGGACAAATGCTTTACATCCAAATCTTCCGGAATTTCTATGGATGCGTCCGGCGCAAAAACGGATTTCAATAATGACAGTACCAGCTTTTGTTCTTCGGTAAATACCATATCCGTTCTCCTTTCCGAAAGCGGCTTTTTCTTTCGCGGCCTACGATGTTTTCTTCGTACAATACAAAAACAGGAACCGTTATTTCTAACGATTCCTTTGGAATCCGGCGGCGTCCTACTCTCCCGGGCCGTTTCCAGCCAAGTACCATCAGCGCTAAGAGGCTTAACTTCTGTGTTCGGGATGGGTACAGGTGGTTCCCTCTTGCCATTGTCACCGGAAATTTCTCTTCCTTCGC
>JAFQKQ010000073.1 GCA_017396845.1 Clostridia bacterium | reverse complement strand
GGATTTTACCTTTCACCGTGGGATAGAAACAGCAAGCTCTACGGAACGGATGCATATAATGACTATTACAAAAAGCAGCTTACAGAGCTTCTCACGGAGTACGGCGAGATATTCTACGTATGGTTTGACGGCGCATGCGGCGAAGGGCCGAACGGAAAAAAGCAGGAATACGATTTTCCGGGCTACATCGAGCTGATTCGAAAGTACCAGCCGAATGCATGCATATTCAACGACGGCGGGCCCGATATCCGCTGGATCGGAAACGAAAGCGGAAAGGCGAGATATGCGGAGTGGTGCGTGCTTCCGATTGAACTGATCCACAGGTGCGAAATGCAAAAGGAGCTTACGCCTGAGGGAAATCTTGAAGATATTTATAATACGTGGCAGGATCTCGGGAGCGATGCTATTCTGCGCCACAGCCGCGGGCTTTCGTTCTGTCCGGCGGAGACGGACATGTCCATAAGAAACGGCTGGTTCTATCATCCGGAGGAGGCGCCGCATTCGCTGGAAAGGCTTCTGAATACGTACTACACATCCGTCGGCGGCAATGCAAGCTTCAATTTGAATATTCCGCCCATGCCGAACGGAAAATTTGATCCGAGGGATGTAAAGCGTCTGAAGGAAATGGGAGACGCGCTGAGAAGCGCGTTTGAAAAGGATATCACGAATGAGGCTGTGATCGAGAAGATCGAGTCTTCGTCAAGCCAGGCGCAGTACCGCGCTGCGTTTAATGAAAAAAAGGATGTTCGCATGGTTGTTCTTAAGGAAAATATTTCCTGCGGACAGCGCGTTGAAAGATTTCAGCTTTTAAAAAAGGATGATTTTGGCAAAAAGAAGTGTTTCTATGAAGGAACCACCATTGGCTTTCAGAAAATCTGCCCGGTCCGGGAGGAGGGTATAACCGAGTTTTTCATAAAGATACTTTCTTCGCGCGATGAGGCGGATGTTGATATCAGGATTTTCGGATGAGCATTTTCGGCGTTTCGGCATTCGTCACGGATCGACAATATTTATGAAATATGACAAATATTGCGCAAATATTACAAAAATAAATCACTTACATCCAAAACTTGAATTCGCGCTGCGACAGGCGTAGAATTGATGTATATTGTGCAGGATGGAAGTATGTCCTGTGTGAGGAGGAATATCCATGCCGAAACGCGCGGGGATCCGGCTGATGATCGCGATTCTCATTGTTGGGCTTATTTCAGGCGCTGCGCTTGCAGAAGGCGGAGCGATTCGCACATATCTCACTTTCCGCGTAACCAACCGCACGCAGAGCGCAATTGCCAATGTGGGCGAGGATCTTCAGATTGAAGTGGGTGTGGACGGAGTAGAGCCGACCGCTTGGCAGTGGTATTTCGAAGGTGAGAAGATTGAAAACAACGCAGACGAGCGCATATACAATATTGTAAACGCGCAGATGGAGGATGCGGGTCTTTACACCATGCAGGCCTATCAGGGCGACAAGATGGTTTTGAAGGTGGACGTAAATGTTCGCGTAATCGACACTACGTTCATTCCTGCCTCCGGTGATGATTCCTTCCCGGTTTACGGGGCGTTCATCGCATTGGGAATTGCATCCCTTATGGCTGTTCTTGCGTTCAGGCGGCGTCAGAGCGCGTAGAGATTGAAACATTGATTTTCATGTGATCCGCTTATTACCGCGGGTCACTTTTTTTGAGGGAGGAAGGAAGAGCGTGGCAAAACCCTTTGAATTTGAGCTTTTGCACATCTGCAAGCAGACAGGCGCCAGGCGAGGCAGGCTGCACACGCCGCACGGCGTGATTGAAACGCCGATATTCATGCCCGTCGGCACGCAGGCGACCGTGAAGACGGTGTCTCCGGAGGAGCTTAAGGCGCTCGGCGCGCAGATCATACTCTCGAATACCTATCATCTGCATCTTCGCCCGGGCGAGGAGCTGGTGAAGGACGCCGGCGATCTGCACGCGTTTATGAACTGGGACCGGCCGATTCTGACGGACAGCGGCGGATTTCAGGTGTTTTCGCTTGCATCGCTGAGAAAGCTTACGGAAGAGGGCGTAATGTTCCGCTCCCATCTGGACGGAAGCAAGCATTTCTTTTCGCCGGAGGTTTCTGTAGGCATTCAGGAGAAACTGGGAAGCGACATCGCCATGCAGTTTGACGAGTGTTCTCCCTATCCCTGCGATTATGACCGCGCACAGAAGGCCATGAAGCGCACCATTCGCTGGCTGCACCGCTGCATGGACGCGAAAACCCGCGATGATCAGGCGCTGTTCGGCATTGTTCAGGGCGCGTTCTACAAGGATCTGCGCATCGAATGCGCGAAAGAAATGGCGAAGCTGGATCTGCCGGGCTTCGGCATCGGCGGTCTTTCCGTGGGCGAGCCCAAGGAGATCATGTACGATATGCTGGATGCAATCAATCCGGTAATGCCGGAGGGCAAGCCCAGATATCTGATGGGCGTAGGCTCGCCCGACTGCCTGATTGAAGGCGTGATCCGGGGTGTGGATATGTTTGACTGCGTATTAGCAACGCGCGTCGCCAGAAACGGCACCGTGTTTACCAGAAACGGCCGTCTGGTCATCAGAAACGCGAAATATGCGCATGAATTCAAGCCTCTGGACGAAACCTGCGACTGCTATGCATGCAGAAATTTCTCGCGCGCCTATATCCGTCATCTTCTGAAGGCGGAGGAGATTTTCGGACTCAGGCTCTGCTCGATTCACAACTTGAGATTCCTTACAAAGCTCATGGAAGACGTAAGAAGCGCCATCGAGCAGGATGCGCTCGGGGATTTCATTGAGGATTTCTATGCAAAGCACGGCAGGGGCAACTGGTAAATTGGGAATTTCGTCAATCTTTACGTTCGAAACGTAATTAGTCGTTGTTTCAAACCGGAAAATCATGTATAATAATGACTTGTAAGAATATGATGTCAAAGGAGAAACCAAAATGCTGAACCTGAATGCTCTTACTTCCCTTCTTGAAACCGGCGTAACCAATACCGGCGCTGCGCAGCAGGCAGGCGGCGGCGCAAGCATGATTTCCTCGCTTCTGATCATGGTGCTCATGTTTGTGGCGCTGTACTTCATCATGATCCGCCCCCAGAAGAAAAAGGACAAGGCTGTTAAGGACATGCTCGCCGCACTCAAGGTTGGCGACAGAATTCTGACCATCGGCGGCATCTACGGCACCATCACCCAGATTCGCGAGGATCAGGTAGTGATCGCAATCGGCGCACAGAAGACCCCGATGCACATGGCTCGCTGGGCGATCAAGTCCGTTGAGGATGCTCCCCTGGAGAACGACGCCGCGCCCGAGGTGTAATAGACGGATAGATCTGCAGGTATTCTGCTGAGATAATCAATAAAAACAGACGCTTCCCGAAATGACGGAAGCGTCTGTTTTTTATGAAGAGATTCGCTCAGGCAATCCGGCTTCCGGTACGAATCAGCGAAATGTTTGTATTTACGAATATAATGCGGGCTTTTTCCGAAGCTATGGGAGCTTCCTGATCAAGCTTTTCAATAAGATCCTTGGGAAGCGCTGCAGGCTTACGGTCCTTTTAAAGCGCAATAAGCATAGCGAGCGTACACAGATCGGGCGACAGAAGGGTACATGGCGAATTTCACCGGTCTGCATTCCGCCAGCTGCAAATTCCGTAATCATCCCGTCGCTGCTTTTGATCATGGAAAAACCGGCGGATGTTTCCGTATTCCCGCGCGCCGGTCATCATTTCCGGATATGCGTTGGGAAAAAGGGAAGCGGAGGTGTGACCGAATAGGCGTCGCATTCTTAAGGGAGCTTGAATTCGTCGTTCATGCTGTCAAGAAACATAAAGACCGATTGATTGCCGCCGCAGGAAGCCTTTGCGACAACGCTTTAGCGCGATTTGGGGCCGCTCAATATCGGTTCATCGAATTCGGACAATGACATGGATGAAAACAGAAGGAGCAGGTGTAAGCCCCTTCCAAGCTTCGGCAATTGCACCTGTACACGGTATAAACCCTGTGTCTGTCTATGGGATAGCGAAGTGAAAAAAGGCGCCGCCTCGCCGGTATGCATTCCGGACGAGACAGCGCCTTTTCCTGGCAGTTTGCGGATTGATTAAAGGAAACGCAAATGTCTATGCTTATTCCTTTACGCCGCCGACGGCAACGCCTGCGATGATGTACTTACTGAGGGAGAAGTACACGATCAGAAGCGGGAGGGCGGTCAGCGTGAGGCCCAGATAGATGGAGCCGTATTCCGTGCGGTAGATGTCGCCGCGCAGCTCTTTTACCATCATCGGCAGGGTCTTCATTTCGGTTTTTGAAAGCAGCATCAAGGGGGTCAGGTAGTTGTTCCAGCTGCCGATTACAGCCATGATACCCATGGTCGCCATTGCGGGGACCATGATGGGCATGACAATCTTGTTATAGGTGTAGAACTCGCCTGCGCCGTCGATGCGCGCCGCCTCTACCAGGGATACCTGGAAGTTCGCGGCAAGGTACTGCTTGAAGAAGAATACCGTAGAAGCGGCTGCGATGGAGGGGATGATCAGGGGGAGGTAGCTGTTCGTCCATCCGAGGCGGTACATGAACATGTAGAAACCGGTAGCGGTAACCTGTCCGGGAACCATGATGATGGCGAGGATTACAGCATAGAGGAATTTTGCGCCCTTGAACTTATAAACGGTAAGACCATAGGCAGTCAGTGCAGAGAAGTATACGCTCAGGAGCGTGGAACCAAAGGCGATGATAGCACTGTTCTTAAAGCCTACAAGCACGTCGAAGTTCTTGCGCTGAAGTACCTGCCAGTTGTGCGACAGGAAGGTGGAGGGGATAAGCGATACGCCGCCCTGAATCTGCTGAGAGTTGCGGGTTGCGTTTACAATCATCAGCCAGAAGGGAATCAAGCTCAGTACACACAGGGAAATGCACAGAACATAGATCATTGTGCGCTTGGTGTTGAGCGTGTTGCTGCAGTGGATCAATAAGGCGATCAGAGGCATTGCGATCATGGGAATTGCAATCGCGCCGTTTATTGAGGGATTGCTGTACGGCAGTGCAATCGGGATAGCCTTCAAGCGAAGGATGGAGAAAGCAATGCAGAGTATAGCAATCAGATTTGCAGCGGAAGCAAGCGTATAGAATTTGCTGACAAGCCGCTTGCGGGGAATCCATACAAGTATCAACGCGAGAGCCAGCATTACAACGGCTGTCCATGCGGCGATATAGTAATCATTGAGGATTGTGGGATAAGCCTGTCCGGGCGAAGCATTGGCAACGCTCATATCAATCTTGACGACTGACTGATTGATCTCTGCTTTGTGGGCTTCAAGCGCCGTCTCAAGATCGGCTTTTGCCGCATTGGCAGCTGCCAGGTCTTTTTCCAAATCGATTTTCTTTTGCTTGGTCTTATCAAGATTCTCGTCTGCCGCATCGATGAAGTCGGCTTTTTCTTTAATGAGCGCTTCGATAGAGGCAATTTCAGCGGCCTTTTCATCGATTGCCGTCTGAAGGGAAACTTCGGCATCCGTCAAGGAAGAAAGATGCTTGTTAAAGTCAGCTTCAGCTGCTTTGGGGTCTTCCAGAACGGCATTCAATTCCGATATTTCAGACTGAATAGCTTCCGTATTCGCATTGAATTGATTCTTTAAAGCTTCAGCTGACGCGACAATTGCGGACAGGTCATAATCTAAATGAATTTCTGAGGCAGATACCTGGACTGCTGCGTCAATAAATTCATCCAGCTTTTTCACATCGCCGGTAATAACGATGATCTCCTGCTCATTGCCGGTGAGATTTTCAAGGGCTTTGTTCTCCTCGGAATTATAGGAAGGCTTTGTCTTCTTATACGCTGCCGTCTCGGATTTTGCCGCTTCAAGCTGGCTTTCAAGCTCTTTCTTGGATGCGGTTGCTGCATGCAGCTGCTCTTCCAGTCCGGCTTTTTCCGCTTTTGCAGCCGAGATAATCTCATCCGTAGCAGAGGCGATAATCTCTTCTGTAGCAGCAATGCTGTTTGTAATATTCTGGATTTCCTTATCCTTGGCTTCGATATCTGCGGTAAAGGAATTCACAAGATTATCCAGAAGGGGAAGTTTTTTGGGCAGCAGTGCATATTCGACGGAAGGCAGGGCTTCGCTGTTTTTCAGCGCTTCCATTTCTGCAATAAGCTTATTTACGCTGGACTGCTCTTTGTTTACTTTACCGATCTGCTTGTAAACATCGTCCTGCGTTTTCTGAAGAGCGGCGACTACGTCGGCATCCACGGTAGGATCGGCAGCCATTTCATCAATAGCTACCTGCTGACGCAAGATTTTGATCATAACGATGTATCGCTCATCAGAATCGGCGATCGATGCTTCGATAAAGGCTTCTTCCTCAGCGGAAAGTCCGCCTTCGGCTTTGCTTGCGTCAAGCTCGCTGCGCTTGTTGTCCAATGCCAGCTTCCAGCTCATGTACGCTTCGCCGTTTTCCGGACGGGAATCGAATACGCCTGAAAACTGTTCCGTTTCGGACTGAAGAAGGTCCTTTAGGGATATGACATTGCCGGCTTCATCGATGGTTTCGACGGCAGGGATGAATGCCTGCGATGCTAAGTAATCGGACTGCTGTTTGTCTAAAGCAGCTTTTTCCGATGCGGCCATATTAAGGGCTTCTTTTAAAACTGCATTTTGCGTTTCGATTGCAGCGATGAGATCAGAGACGTCCTCCGCCAGCGTAGCGTCGTGTGCTTCAAGACTTCTTACGGTGCTGGCACGGGATAAAAGCGTATCAAGCAGAGTGACTTTAGCGCTGAGCGCCTGAACTTCAGCGGCTTTGGCGTCAATGGCTGCTGACAGTTCTTCGTCTATCTGTATGGTGATTTCTTTATCCGCAGCCTTTTGAACTTTATCGTTTTCGCGGGTAAGCTTATCCACCGCACGTTCCATACCTGCTTCTTCGGAACGTATTTCCTGCTGCATGACAACTACTGAGTTATCAACGGATTCACCGATCGGCAGGAACATCATCACGATGGACAAAATAATCAAAATGGAATAGATCGACTTGATCCTGGATTTCATTTGCCCATCCTCCTTACTTTCTTATCACTGCGATCCTTCATAATGCTGGAGAGGATCAAAGAGCAGACTACGATGATGCCGAACAGTATAACGGATGCTGCGGATGCGATGTTGAAGTTGTTGGGCGTTTCAAAGCCCTGCTGGTAAATGAAACGGGCAACGGTGTTGGTGGTATAATCGGGCTGGCCCTGGGTCATCAGATGCGGGATATCGAACATCGTAAGACCGCCGACCAGAGAAGTTACAAGGTTATAAAGCAGTATAGGCTTAATCAGCGGGAGGGTGATCTTCCAGAAGGTCTGCCTGGAAGAGCAGCCGTCTACCAGCGCCGCCTCAAACAGCGAGGGGCTGATGCCCAGAATACCGGCGATCATGATGATCATGGTATTGCCGTACCACATCCAGAACTGGATGAAGGAGACAAGGCCCCGGGCAATGGGCGTTGAGCGCATGAATTCGATCGGAGCGTTTGAAAGGCCGAACTGCTGAAGCAGCGTATTGACCGGAGCAACCGGGTAGTTAAACAGGGACATGAAGAGAATACCAATGGTGGCGGCGGTGATGATGTTGGGCATGAAGATCATGACCTTGAAGCCGCCCTGGAACTTGAGGCGCATGCGGGTATCGGTGAACCAGCTGGCCAGTATCAATGCCATTCCGATCTGCGGAATGAAGTTAAACACCCACATGATGACGGTGTTTCCGAGGGAACGCCAGAAGAAATTCGAGATCTCGGTTCCGAAATCAAAGAGCTTTGCAAAGTTGCCGAAGCCGATGATTTTGTTGTCAAGTATCTTTTCCCAGCCGGCTGCGTCCGTCAGCGAAGTACGGAAGGTGAAGAAGATGGGATACAGCTGGAAGATAAGGAACACAATGAAAAATGGCGCTACGAAAAAGTAGCCGTATTTATCGTAGCTGATGGATTTCCTCTTTCGCTTGGGCGAAATCGCGGAAGTTTTCTTTGTCAATTGCACATAACCACCCCTAAACCATAATTTCTACCCCGCGCAGGGGGGCAAGGAAACGCTTTTCCGGATTCTCCGCCGAAATGAAGAACCCGGCGGGAGAAACAACGAGAAGGGGCTGCCTCACGCCCCACTGAAGTAGCATGAGGCAGCCCCCACGTTTGTTTACTTATCGGCAGAAGCCTTCAAGCAGCGATTGATTATTCTACAACCAGCTCGGGGAACTGAGCGGTTACCTGGGCCTTGAAGTCGGCGATGCAGGTATCCAGATCCTTCTCCATCTTGGAGTAGGGGGTGGTTACATAGTCGCTCCACAGGGAGTTCATCTTCTCGTCATAGTCGGTCATGATAGCGCCGTTGGCGAGGTTAGCAGCCTCTGCGAAGATGGAGTAGTGATCCTGTCCGCCGAGGAAGGGGTTGGGAGTGCCGCCTTCAGCGATGATCTTGTCAACGATAGCATTGTTGCCAACGAAGTCGCCGGAGTCGAGCGCGTACTGATAGAGGAATTCTTCGCTCATGGTGAAGAACAGGATGAAGTCCTTGATAGCAGCCTTCTTGGCATCGGAAGCAGCTTCAACCTTCGCGGCGTTCGCGCCGATCCAGGTTCCGCCCCAGCTGTAGCCAACGGGGCCGGCTACCATGCGCCAGTCGCCGTAGGTGCCGCCGTCTGCTTCGCAGGCAGCCTTCATCTCTTCGTCGCTCATGGTGTCATTGGTGGTGAGGCCGCAGTTGGGCTTCAGGGTGTAGTGGAGACCCCAGGTGGGGAGGAAGAAGCACAGGGTGGTGTCGGTCTTCATGCCGAGGAACCATGCTTCGGACCAAGCGTTGCCCTTGTTGGACAGATCGTCCTGCTCGAGCTCTACAGCCAGGTCGAGGTAATCGTACAGGATGTCGTCGATGACGAGCTTGCCGTCAACAACCCAGCCCTGTTCGCGGCCGAAGTTGAAAGCGTTCCAGATGTCGCCGGCGCCTACTACCATCTTGGTAGCGCCTTCGGAAGCCTCGTTAACGAGAGCGGCGGTCTCCATGAACAGATCCCAGTCAGCTACGAGAGCCTGGAACTCTTCGGGAGTCTTAACGCCCAGATACTTCTCGGCGAGGGATGCACGATACATCAGAGCGCCGGGAGTTGCCTGCCAGGAAAGGCCCTTCAGCTCGCCGGTGGCGGTGTTGGTGCCGATCTGCTTCATTACGGGGATAGCGGAGGCAGTGTCAGCCTCGGTGATGCCGACCTTGGCGAGATCTGCAGTTACGGAGGAGTTGACATACTTCTTTACGAAAGCAGCTTCGAGGGTGAAGATGTCGGGAGCTTCATCGGAAGCAGCAGCGGAAGCCATGATGTTGTCTACCTTGGAGGTGTACTCGCCACCGTCGGTGGGGTAGATTACGTAGTTGATCTTTACATTGGGATGGGAGGGAGCATAATACTTTGCGATCATGCCTTCGAGCTCGTTGGTGAAAGACCAAACGTTCAGGACGATTTCTTCTTCAGCAGCGGCGAAGCTTGCGCAGCCAACCAGCAGCATCAGAACCATGAGCAGGGATACAACCTTTTTCATACCTGAGTCCTCCTTTTTATTTATCGGCATTTGCCGATATTTCTCAAACAGCGCGAAGCTGTTATCGATAAACCAAAGCGGCGAAGGGATTTCGCCTGACGGATGACAAACAAGCGTACAAATGCGGATGAACCAAACCTACTAAGCTATTACGAGCGAAAACGTTTTACTAAATAGTACTCAGTGAATTATTATAATTAATAATAATCCTTTAATGCGGATTTGTCAAGGGGAAATTACGATATTTATGACAATTTGCACGGGAAATTAAGGGATGCGTTTTAAGCGAAGGTTTTCCGGCGGATGAATGCGAGGAAGAGATCAAAGGCGGGCGAATCCGCATCGGATGATTTGGATTTACAGATAAATAATATAAAATAGCTATTGCAATTGGTCGCAGGACGTGATATAATATTTCGCGTCGGGTAGAGAGAATGAAAACTTCATAATCAAATTCGATCAGTGTGGAGGAGTCGCCTAGCTTGGTCGAGGGCGCACGACTGGAAATCGTGTAGGCGTCAAAAGCGTCTCGAGGGTTCGAATCCCTCCTCCTCCGCTGAAAAAAGCCTTGAAAACAGTATGTTTTCAGGCTTTTTGCTTTATACATGAAATTGCAGCATGAACGCCAGTTTTTTGAACGGAGGCAGAAAATATGAAGAAAATGCTGATAACCGGTTTTGAACCGTTTGGCGGAGAGCGTGTGAATCCGTCGTGGGAAGCGGTAAAGGCGCTTCCCTTTAAAATCGGACTTTTTGAAATTGAGAAGGCGGAGCTCCCGGTTGTGTTTTCAAAGGCGTCCTGGCTTGCAATTGAAAAGGCGGAGGAGATCAAGGCGGACTGCGTGATCCTGGTCGGTCAGGCCGGGGGGCGGGATGCGGTTACGCCCGAGATGGTTGGAATTAATCTCAGGCATGCGTCGATTCCGGACAATGAAGGCAATCAGATGTCGGATGAAAGGATCGATGAAAACGCGCCGGACGCATATTTTTCAACGCTTCCGGTAAGGAAGATGGCGAAGCGGATTTCCAATCACGGAATCAGCGCGAAGGTTTCCTATTCCGCAGGGGCATATGTGTGCAATGATACGCTGTTTTCGCTTTTGAATCATTTTCATGGAACAAGCGTGAAGGTATGCTTTATTCATGTGCCTTTTGTGAAAGGGCAGAAGCCGGGGCAGCCGGAGATGGAATTGAAGGATATGGTGAAGGCGCTGATGTGCGCGGTTGAAGCGATTGATGAAGCGGCGCTGCTGCGATAAAAAGAAGCGTTTAATAGAAGAATCTGCCGGTTAACAGGCAGATTCTTCCGTTTTTACGATTTCACTTTTTGCGGCAGCTCTCGGGGAAGCCGGGTAATTCTTAAATTTAGTTTTTTACGACTTATCGTTATCGCAAACCCCGTGAAGCTCGCTTTGAAAGCGTGATGTTCGGCTTTTGCGTGGGATGTTGAATATAAACAGCGGGCTGTATGGCGGCGGAATGCGCCGGATACAGCCCGTTTTTTGGTTTTTATGAGGTTGGGTTCCCTTGCTCAAGCGCTGTTTATCTGTACAGAAGGCTCTCTTCCGTTGCGGGATCAAACAGCTGGATGACCTTGGTGGGGAAGGTGAAGGCAATGGAGTTGCCGGCGTCGAGGGAGGCGCGCTGGGCGGGCGTAAGGTCGATGGTGGGGATGCGCAGGATGGTGTTTTTGCTGTCGCCCGCGGCTACGTGCAGGTGAAGCTCGCTGCCCATCATTTCGTTTACGGTGATCATGCCGTTGATGGCGGAAGCCTTATTATCAAAGCATACCGTCATATGCTCGGGGCGCGCGCCTACGAGTACGTCCATGGAGGATACGTTGTTCTTTCTGAGAAGAGCGCACTTTTCTTCGTCCAGGTTCAGCTTCATGCCGAGTAAGTTTACGCTGTAGCCGTTTGCTTCCTTTACAAGCTTTCCGTTGAAAATGTTCATCTGAGGAGAGCCGATAAAGCATGCGACAAACAGATTGTGCGGGGTCTCAAATACCTCCTGGGGCGTGCCGACCTGCTGGATGAAGCCGTCCTTCATGATAACGATTCTGTCGCCCAGCGTCATGGCTTCGGTCTGGTCATGGGTTACATAGATGAAGGTGGTATCGAGGCGCTTTCTTAAGAGGATGATTTCGGCGCGCATCTGGTTTCTGAGCTTGGCGTCGAGGTTGGAAAGCGGCTCGTCCATCAGGAATACCTGCGGCTCGCGAACGATGGCGCGGCCGATGGCGACGCGCTGGCGCTGACCGCCGGAGAGTGCCTTGGGCTTTCTGGCGAGGTATTCGGTGATGCCGAGGATTTCGGCAGCCTGGCACACGCGGCGATGGATTTCATTTTTGTCCATCTTGCGGATGCGCAGGGAGAAGGCGAGGTTTTCGTATACGGTGATGTGGGGATACAGGGCGTAGTTCTGGAAAACCATTGCGATATCCCTGTCCTTGGGCTCCACGTCGTTTACGACGCGCTCGCCGATTTTGAGCGTGCCTTCGGAGATGTCCTCAAGGCCTGCGATCATTCGAAGCGTGGTGGACTTTCCGCAGCCGGAGGGGCCTACGAATACGACGAATTCCTTGTCCTTGATATTCAGATTGAAGTCCTGTACCGCGACGACGTGGTTGTCATATATCTTTTTTACATGCTCAAGTGTTACGCTTGCCATATTCAGTAATCCTCCTTAACCCTTTACGGCGCCGCCGGTGACGCCCTCAACATAATACTTCTGCAGCATAAGGAACAGCGCGGTGATCGGAATTGCGACCAGTACGCCGCCGGCGCAGAATCTGGTGAAGTAGCCCTGGAAGTCGTTGGTGTTTACCCAGTCGTAAAGACCTACCGCTACGTTGTAGCTGTCGCTCTTTCCGAAGGCGACGTAGGACGCGAATACGTAATCACCCCAGGGAGCCATGAACGCCATAAGGATGGTGTAAATGACGATGGGCTTTGAAAGCGGCATGATGATTTTGAGAAATACCTGGAAGCGCGTCGCGCCGTCGATTCGAGCGGATTCGTCCAGCGATTTCGGGATCGTGTCAAAGAAGCCCTTCGAGATATAGTAGCCCATACCGGAGGAGGCGCAGTAGATCAGGATGAGGCCGGGGATTGCGCCTTCCTGGGTAAGTCCCAGATTCTTAAGAAGGGTGTAAAGCGCGATCATGGTAAGGAAGCCGGGGAACATGCCCAGTACCAGCACGCTCTTCATGAACAGCTTTCTGCCGCGAAAGCGCATGCGGGAGAGGGCGTAGCTCACGGACAAAACGATCACCGTCTGGAGTACGGAGTTGAAAAGCGCAATGATGAGGGTGTTTCCGTACCAGCGCGGGAAGTTGGTCTCGGTGAGGATGAACTTGAAATTGTCAAGGCCGAACTGCTTGGGGATGACGTATGCCACCTGTCCGCCGTATTCTACGCGGAAGGACTGAAGCACAAGGAGTATGAAGGGGAGCAACCAAATGACGCTCATCGCGATCAGAATCGCATAGATTGCGCCGTTTACGCGCTTCTCGTGCGCCTTTTTGCTGCGAAGCTTCGGCTCGGGCTTAATCTCGCGGATTACGCCGGCTTCCTGATCGATAACGATATCGACTTCGGGGATCAGATTCTCTTTAGCCATTACTGGAAATCCTCCTCATTCTTGACCGACGGGATCAGGTTGTACACGACGAGGTTGATGATTGCGCAGACGACGAACACGATAATACCGATACAGGCGGCGATTTTGAAGTTCGAATTGTCTACGGTGAGCGAGTACAGCCAGGTGATCAGAAGGTCGGTAGCGCCGGCGGCATTGCCGAGCGTATCGGGCTTGCCCTGCGTGAGCAGGTAGATTACGTTGAAGTTATTGATGTTCCCGATAAAGGAAGTGAGCAGGTAAGGGCCGGTAACGAACAGCATGTAGGGCAGCGTGATCTTGCCGTAGGTCTGAACGGCGTTCGCGCCGTCGATGCGCGCGCTCTCGTACAGATCCGCCGGGATGTTCATAAGGATACCGGTGGCAATCAGCATAAGATACGGAATGCCGATCCAGATGTTTACGGCAATAACGGTCACGCGCGCCCAGCTGGGCTTCGTCCAGAAGGGAAGCGCTTCTTTGATCCAGCCCCACTTTAAGAGCAGCGAATTGATCAGGCCGTCCGCCGCAAAGAGCTTGGATACATAAAGAAGAGATACGAACTGCGGAATGGCGATCGTCATAACGAGGATCGTGCGCCACATTTTCTTAAGTTTGATGCCCTTTTTGTTGATCATGATGGCGACCAGCATGCCGAGGAAGTAGTTTAAGAACGTGGCAAAGAACGCCCAGATCAGCGTCCACAGAAGCACCTGTCCGAACGCGTCGCCGTAGTTGGCGCTTCCGGAGGAAAAGAGGGTTTTGAAGTTGTCAAAGCCCACCCATGTGAACAGCTTGCCCGGAGGCTGATGGGTCGCGTCGTAGTTGGTAAAAGCAACCAGAATCATGAAAATGATGGGAAGAACGGTGAAGGTGAATATGCCCAGCGTCGGAAGAGCGAGCAGGGTTTTATGGAACTGACTGTCTGCAAGGGAAGCGATGTCGTCTTTTGCATACTTCAGCTTTTTGCCGGATTTCAGAATTTCCTGCGAGATTTTGTTCTGACGTACGTTTGCGCGCCAGGTATAAATGAAGGCGATGATGAAGAAGATGGTGAGTATGCCGTAAAGGAGGATCATGAACGAGTTGTCTCCGTATACGGTTTTGCGGTTTACCTTGGTGGTCGCGATGGTGCCGAGGGTAGCGAATTTGGCAAGATACGCGCCGCCAAAGAAGAGAATGTACATATTAAATACCGTCTGGAACAATAAGAACAGCAGGCCGCGCAGCCACTGTCCGCGCGCGAAGGAGCCGAAGCCCATGATGAAGAAGGAAACGCGGGTTTTCCAGTCGCCGTGAACGAAGGTCATTACGATGTCTTTGATTTCTGCAATGAACTTCTTGACCAGGTTTACGAAAAACATGGCGATGGCGCAAATGCTGTTCAGAAGCTTCTTGGGAAGGGATGCGATCCACTTGCCTGCGTTGTGAACGAGCTTTTCGCCTTTGCTCATTTTCAAGTAATCCAAATCCGTCATGATAACACCAACCTCATGCTTGTTGTTAGGAAGCGTAAAAATACGGGCCGGAGACCGAAGCCTCCAGCCCGTTCAAGGGAAGCTTACTTTACAATGTAGGAAGCGGCGGTATCCTGGAAGTTCTGGAGAACTGCGAGGAGCTCGTCGTCGGTAGCATTGTCATAAGCGTCGGCGATGATCTGATCGCCCAGGGTGGTGGCGAGAGACCAATAGTCGTTGGGATACTGGCCCTGGCCTACGCAGAACTCGAGCTGAGCGGCGAGAGCGGCGAGAGCAGCGTTGTCCTGGATCGCCTCAAGCTTCTGGGCTTCGAGGTTGGAGGGACCCCACTGTACGGCTTCGTAACGAGCCTTCTGGGCGTCGCCGGAAGCGAGGAAGAGAGCCAGAGCGTCGCAGGCTGCGAGCTTCGCATCGTCAACCTGGGGCTTTACGCCGAGGAGCTTGAAGCCGCCGAAGCCGCCCATCTGATAGCCGGAGATGGTGGGGAGCTTGGTTGCAGCATAGTTCTCGCCGAGGATCTCCTGCATGGCAACTGCGTCCCAAGTGCCGTCAACGATCGCGCCGATGTTGGTGGCATTGGAAGCGGAGGAGCCGTTTACGAAAGCGGGGCTCTTGGAAAGCTCGATCATGGACTTGAGAGCCTTCACGCCGTTTTCGGAAGCGTAATCGCAGGTGCAGGAAACGAGATTGCCCTCGTTATCTACGCCGTACTCGATGGTGCAGCCTGCGCCGAAGAAGAACGCAGTCTGATACCAACCGGAGTTGATTTCCATATAGAAGTTCTTGCCGGCCTTCTCGCAATCGGCGAGGATGGCTTCGACGTTGGTGGGATCGGTGACAACGCTCTTGTCGTAGTAGAGGAAGTAGCCGTTGTCAGAGGTGAGCGGATAAGCGTATACGAGGTCGCCGAGGGTAGCGGCGGCTACGGAACCGCCGTCGTTTTCAGCGGATACGATAGCAGCGTTCTCTTCAGACAACTCGATCAGAGCGCCGGCGGCTACGAGGCGGGCCAGCTGATCCTGAGCGAAACCATAGATATCGGCACCGGCTTCAACGTCGGTGATCATGTTGGTGGCGGCGTCGCCTTCGCCAACAGCTTCGATGACAACGGTCATGTTCGCGTACTCGGGATTGGCGGCTTTGAAGGCTTCAACCTGAGCGTTCGTGAAATCGACTACAGCTTCCGCAACCCAGATCTTGAGTTCGCCGTCGAAGCCGGCTTCAGCGCCTGCTACGCCGCAAACGGACAGAGCAAGCATGAGGCACAGTACCACTGCAAGCAGCTTTTTCATTAGGGGTTCCTCCTTAAAATTTTTGCGCTATGCGCACATAATAGTGATAATGGTAAGCATACCTGTATCACATGCGTATAGTATAACATAATACGATAAAAGAGTCATAACATGATTGTGTAATTTGTGTAAAAAAACTGTGTTTTATGCTGTTTTTCTAAGCATTTGCACCGGATGTTACTTTTTAACAAGTACGGCAAAGGTATATGGAGCCAGAGAAAGGGATGCGCCGTTTTCGCTGACTTCGCAATACGATTCGCCGCCCGACGCACTCAGTACATCATAAAGCGAGAGATGCTTCGTGTTCAGCTCGTATTCAAGCGCGTTTTTGGCGGACAGGTTGATTACGATGACGCTGGTTTCCTCTTCCCATACGCGCTTTAATACCGCATGCGATGAACCGGAGTCCAGAATCTCGGTTTTGCCCCTTGCGATGGAGGGAACAGCGATCTTGATATGGTTCAGGCGCTTACAATAATTAAGAAGCGAATTTTCATCCCGTATCTGTTCGTCGACCGAAGGATAGGCGTATTCGATACTTGTAACGCCCGGCGGCTGAAGCGTCATATCTTCGTCATTCCAGTACATGGCCAGGCGCTTATTGGGGTCTTCGCCCGAGCCGACCATGCCGATTTCTTCACCGTAGTAGGTGAAGGTCGCGCCGCCCATCAGGTTTACAAGCGCCTCGGCAAATTTTGCACGTTCGGGGGAGGAACGCGCCTGAAGGCTGCCCACGGCGCGGCCGGTATCGTGATTTCCGATAAAGGGTGCGATGATTCCGTTTGGAATTGCTTCGTACACCTGCTCAAGGTATTTTACATAGGTGCTTCCCGGGCTTCTTGCGCGGATGGTGCGCGCGATATAGCCCTCTGCCTGGGAGGCGGGGAACAGGAAAAAGCTGTCGATTCCGCTTTCATAATAGGCGGAGATGTCCGTAAGACTCGTCCACGCTTCCGCGACGATGTAGCTTCCGGGCTTGATACGTTCGGCCATATCCTTAAGCTTTTTCAGAAGGGCGGTATTCTTCTGTGTATTGTTTGTAAAATAACTCGTTACCGCATCAAATCGGAAGCCGTCTGCGTCTATATCTGTTAGCCAGAAGCGGAAGATATCTTCGATTTCCTGAAGCACTTTTTCGTTTTCAAGGTTCAGATCCGGCATATTCCCGCCGGCGAACTGTTCTTCATAATACCAGCCTGTACCGCTTACCTTTACCTTATTCATGCCCTCTTTTTCGGTAAAGTTGTAATATTCGATATAGGGGCTTTCGGTATTGCGCCTTTGAAGGGCTTCCGCGGCGCTTAAAAACCATGGGTGGCGGGTGGAGGTGTGGTTTACGGGCATATCGATGATGATTCGGATGTTTCTTTCGTGACAGGCATTCACCAACGCCTTCATGTCTTCAAGCGTTCCGTACTCGGGAGCGATATTCTTATAATCGGTAACATCGTATTTGTGATAGCTGGGGGAGGGCATGACGGGCATGAGCCATATACCCGTATAGCCCATATCTTCGATGTAATCGAGGGAATCAATTACGCCCCGAAGGTCGCCGATTCCGTCGCCGTCGGAGTCGCGGTAGGAGCTAACGAAGATCTCATACCAGTTGGCATAGTGCCACTCCTCGGATGCGGCGATGGAAGCGGGCATAGAAATGAAAACGGCAATCAATAAAATAGTAAGGATTCGCTTCATGAAAAAAACCTCCTTTGTATGCGGCAGTTCATTTTTCAGTATAATCTATGAAGGAGAAAAATGCAATCAAAATCGATATTGATTTTTGCGCTCGCATAATCCTTAGAATTTAACCCGCTCTATATGTGGACATGCGTCTTGGGATGATATATACTTACGATATAAAGTTATAATGAGGGTTGGTATGTCAAAAACAATGCAGGCGCTTGGGCGCATCAGAGAAACGCGGTTCGGGAAAAAGTACATCGGCGATAAAGCCTTCTATATGACGGTGCTGGGGCTGATCGTTCCCATCATCATACAGAACAGCATCACGAACTTTGTAAGCCTTCTTGACAACATCATGGTGGGCGCCGTCAGCATCAATCAGATGAACGGCGTATCAATTGCAAACCAGCTGGTGTTTGTGTTTAACCTGTGTGTGTTCGGCGGCGTTTCGGCTTCATCCATATTCGGCGCGCAGTTCTTCGGCGCGGGCGATCAGGAGGGCGTAAAGCATTCCTTTAGATACAGCCTTCTGGTTGCGCTCGGCGTAAGCGTGCTGGCCGGGTTGATCGTAGCAATCTTTCACGACTCTCTGATCGGCATGTACATTACGACGGATAACGCGTCGGACGCCGCAGAAATGCTGTCTGTCGGCAGGGAGTACATACTGATCATGATGGCGGGTCTGATTCCCTTCGGTATTTCTCAGGCGTACGCCGGCATACTGAGGGTTACGGGTGAGACGAAGCTTCCGATGCTGGCTGCGGTCGCAAGCGTGCTTGTGAATCTTGTGCTGAACGCCGTGCTGATTTTCGGTCTTTTCGGCTTCCCCGAGATGAAGGCGCGCGGCGCGGCGGTTGCCACCGTCATCAGCCGCTATGTGGAATTGTTCATCATTGTACTCCTCTCGCATGAGCGTGTGAAAAAATACCCGACCAACATGTCCTACCGATTCCTGGACGGCGCGTACAGAGGGTTTTCGATTCCGTTGGCGCTGACTAAGAAGATCACGTTCAAAGGTCTTCCGCTGCTTGCAAACGAAGCCGCATGGTCGATGGGCATGGCGATGCTGGCGCAGCTGTATTCCCGCCTGGGCTCCGACGTGGTCGCCGCCAATACCATTACCTCCACGCTCACCAACCTTTTCAACGTGTTCTTTATTTCGATGGGCACGGCTGCTTCGGTTCTGGTGGGTCAGTCGCTGGGTATGAACGATACGGTCGGCGCAAAGAGAAACGTAAGGCAGATTATCTTTTTCCAGATGCTGATCTGCGTAACGATCGGCGCGATACTCTTCGCCCTTTCGCCGCTGCTTCCCTACTGCTTTAAGGAGGCGGACGCGGATATCCGAAGGATTGCCTCCGGCATGATAAAAATATGCGCCATTGCCATGCCGATTAACGGTTTTGCGCACTGCTCCTACTTTATTTTGAGATCCGGCGGCAGGACCGTGATCACGTTCCTGTTTGACAGCGCCTATACCTGGCTCGTGCCGATTCCCTTCGTACTGGCGCTTGTCACGCTTTCGGATATTTCCGTGGTACCTATTTACGCAATGTGCCATGCGCTCGATCTTCTGAAGGTGGCGCTTGGATACATACTGCTTAAGAAGGGCGTTTGGATACGCAATATCGTATCCTGATTAAACTTGGAGGACAGAGATGAAATTAGGGAGATTAAATGTAAATCTTCAGGAACTGAAGGGCTTCAGCCTAAAGCGCACGGCACGAATAATCAAGGACGGCATGCTGGAAGGCTGGTACCTCAAGGGCGACCCTGCCAGCGAAGACAGAAAGCGCCTCATAATGTGCAACTACACCTCGAATGTCATCGCCAACCTGATCGGCGGAACGTTCTGGACGGGCCTTCTCATCGTACTCAACGCAGACGACAGCTTTATCGGTACCATGAGCATGATATCGACCGCTGCCAACATGCTTCAGTGTCTCTCACCCCTGCTTCTTGAAAGGTTTCCCAAGCGCAGAACGCTGCTTTCCATACTGCGCGCGGTTTTGTATTTTATCAACGTTCTCATGATCGGCCTTATCCCGTTGTTCCCGGTTGCAAGGCAGACAAAGCTGTACTTTACCGGAATCGGCGTGCTGCTTGTAAACATCATAAACGCTTTCATTGCGCCGGGTTTGAGCATCTGGCATGTGCAGAGCCTTCCGCATAAGGTTCGAAGAAGCTATTTTTCATTGATTACCATGACGGTCGGCGCCGTGGTTGCGATCTGCAATCTTCTGGGCGGCTGGGTGGTCGACGCGTTTACCGCCCACGACATGCAGTATTACGGCCTGCTCACCTTAAGAATTGTGGCGGCGGTGCTGTGCGGATTTGAAATCTGGATGTATTTCCATATCAGGGAATACCCCTACGAGGGTTCGGACGCGGGCTTTAAGGTAAAGGATCTGGTGACGAAGCCCTTTAAGGAGAAGACGTATCTTCTGACCGTCTGCGTAACGTTCCTGTGGAACTTCACTGCGAACATTCCCGGCTCGTATTACTCGGTGTACCTTTTAAGAGATGTAGGAATGTCGTATTCGATGCTGACACTGATCAGTATGATCAACGTGCCGATCGTGCTGTTCCTTACGCCCATATGGCGAAAGGTGCTCACGAAGTTCGGATGGTTCAGAACGCTCTATACATCCATGACCGTGTATCTGGTTCATTATCTGGTGCTTGCGCTGGTTACGAAGCAGACCTCGTGGATTTATCCCTTCTCGCAGCTTCTGGGATTCATATTTGCCGTCGGCATCAACCTGTCCTTTACGGGTATTCCGTATGTAAATATGCCGGAGAAGAACCAGACGGTGTTTATCGGCTTTTACTCCACCGTCGCGAACTTTGCGGCGCTTCTGGGCGTAACGCTGGGCAAGTATTTCATACTCTCCACCGAAGAAATTCACTTTGAAATTCTGGGACTCGCCTTTGGAAACAAGCAGCTGATCGTGGTTTTGACAGCATGCCTCATGTGCTTTGCGGTTTTCGGCATTCACCTGATTTCCAAGCGCGTAAAATCCGACTGCTGATAAGTGTTGCCGAGCAGCGGAAGTGGTATAATTTTTATAATTCCGGCTGAAAATGGGGGGTTCTGAGTGAAGAAGTTTATAGCGGTTTTATTTGTTTTGATCATGTGCCTGAATTGCGCATTGGCGGAAGAAGCGCTGCGCGCATATCCTTCGCCGGATTTTGACGGTCTTTCGGCGCACTATGGTTTTGAAATTTCGGAAACGGGCGATTATACCGTAATGAGCGCCAAAGCAAACGCGGTTGAAGCATTCTTTTACGACCGCGCAGCAGCAATCGGCGGAAACGGACTGGCTGCATTTTATACTGCGCTGGAAGGAAGCGCCGAAAGTGGGATCTGCTATCCGGTATTGAAGGTTATGCATGCATCCGCCAAGGGAAACGATACGAGATATGTCAGCTTCGCGCTTGACGGCGTAAGGTACGATTTTTCCTGCGCCGCACAAAAGGCTAAGGCCGGAAGGTTTACTGTAGAGGAGCTTACGGTTTTCCTCGGAAGCGACGGCATGCGCTTTATCGAAAAGCTCGGCGCGTCGGACATGGCTGCAATCGCCCTGTACGGAAGCGATATGGTGGTTTTTGAAGCGGAAAAGCGGGATACATACGCAAATCCCAAATCGGAATTGCTGGGCGAATCGCTTTCGGCGCTGAAGCTTCCCGAAGGAAGCCCTGATTTCGGCGATTATGCATTCTGGACGGAAGCGGAAGAGATGTTTATGTATGCATCCGGCGCGAAAATCGCCTTTGAAAGCGTACATATGAACATGGAAGCCGCAATTGAGCCGGATGAGGACTTTGCCGTGATCGGAAAGGGCGCAAAAGGTGCGTCGATTAAGGAAATGCAGACGCTGCTCAAGGATAAGGGCTATTATCAGGCGGCGCTTACCACGGCTGTCAATGCGCTTATGATCGAAGCCGTCAAATGTGCGCAAATGGAAGCGGGTCTTCTGCCCACCGGCTTTGGCGACGTGAGACTGATCGCCTTTTTAAACGGTGAAACCGTGACCAATGAAGAAATGGGCGAGGCTGAAACCGAATACGACTTTGTTTCAAAGGATGCGAAGCTTTCCGTTGACCGCTGGTGGACGGCAAAAAGCGTCGCCGCGACGGTGCCTCAGAGCAGAATCAGCGTATCGGACGAGGGAAATATCTTCCTGATTGCCGACGGAAGAATCGAATCCGCGGCGCTTCAGGCGATTGCGCTTTCCTGGGAAGCAGAAGCAAAGCTCACCTATAACGGCGCCTGGGTGTTCCCTGCGGCGATTTATGCCGAGGCTCAGAACGGAAAAGCGTTTTCGCAGACGCTGGGTATGCTGTCAAGGACGCGGCTTGTGATCGTTTCGGAGGTGCCCGAGTACCTGTCAGAGGAAGAGGGCGAATGGAAGCTTACGATTCAGATCGGCGCGGATGAATTTGATATGATGCTGAAATAATAAATATGTCGGCGGACGAAGCGGGTTTTCCTGCGTCGCCCGCCGGCGCTTTTGGAAAAGAACGGCCGTCATATGCATATGCTTCCGAAACGGAGGCGATGGATATGAAACTCCTTTGGGCGCTTTTTATGTGCGGATACACGCTTATTTTTCCGGCGCAGGCGATGGCGCATGCGCGGGAAGCGATGGCGCTTTGGGCGGAAAAGGTAGCGCCGGCGCTGTTTCCGTTTATGGCGCTGTTTCCGGTTTTGACGGGCGAGGAAGCGCTGAGAGCCTATAAAAGGCTTTTCGGCAGGGGGATGGAAAGGGTTTTTAATCTTCCGTCCGATTTTTCCGCCGCGGTTGCCATTGGCTTCATGGCAGGTACGCCTGCGGGCGCGATGGCGGCGCAGCGGGCGTTATCCGATACGGATATGCGTGTTCCGGTGCGAAAGGTGCTTGCGCTTTCCCTGCTCGCTTCGGGTGCGTCGCCCGTGTTTTTGGTATGCTCTGTGGGAAACGGGATGCTGGAAAGCGCGCAAAAGGGCTTGTGCATGCTGATTTGTTTATGGCTGAGCGCGTGCATAGCCGCTTTCATAACAGCAAGGCTTCCCGTGTTTCCGGAAAACTATGAACGAGTGACGGTGAAAGGGAAGAACGTCCATGAAGGAAGCGGTATTTTCAATTCCGTAAGCGCGGTATTGAATGTATGCGGCTATATGGTGCTGTTTCGGGTATTTACCGGTTGGCTTCCCGAATGGACGCGCCTGTTTTCGGAGATTTCCTCCGGCTGTGCATTTGCTGCGGAAAACGGGCGGGAATGGCTGTGTGCGTTTGCGTGCGGGTTCACGGGCGCATGCGCGATGACGCAGAATCTCGCGTATTACCGCTTTAAAGCCCGCGCGGCGCTGATGTTTGTGCTCCTGAAGGCGGCTTCGGCATTATTGGCTGCGGGGCTGTACAGCGCGTTTTGCCGCATTCCCATTAATTGGAAGGAAGCCGTTTCAAAAGATACGCTGTATTTAGGCACGTGTCTCGCGCTTGGATTGGCTGCCATGATATGCGGATATATGCTGATTTCGATTGCAAAGGGTGCTTATTACCTAAGAAAGGCGAAAAATGGAAAGGCATACGATTGATTTAAGTCAGGGAACGATCTGGAAGCAGATTGCCAGGTTTGCGCTGCCGCTGCTTGTTGGAAATCTTTTCCAGCAGCTGTACAATACAGTGGATACCATTGTGGTGGGGCGGTATGTCGGAAAGGTGCAACTGGCGGCGGTCGGCTCGATGGGAAACGCAATCAACGCGCTGATCGGATTTTTTATGGGTCTTGCTACCGGCGCAAGCGTAATCATATCGCAGTACCGCGGGGCGCATAACGATAAAAGGCTTTCGGATTCCGTGCAGACGACGGTTGCGCTTTCGCTGATTGCATGTGTGTTCTGTACAATTGCCGGAAACCTCGCCATCCCGCTGCTGCTTAAGATGCTGAAAATTCATCCGGGAGACGACGTGTATCCGTATGCCGTGGATTATCTGCGGATTTACTTTACCGGCATCTGCGGCATGCTGATATACAATATCGGCGCGGGCATACTGCGCGCGGTGGGCGATTCAAAAAGGCCTTTATATTTTTTGTGCGTATCCGCGCTTTTAAACGTAGGCTTGGATCTGCTGTTTGTAATGGGCTTCAAAATGGAGGTAAAGGGCGTAGCGTATGCGACGGTAATTTCTCAGGCGGTTTCCGCATGCCTCGTTCTGATCGTGCTCACCCGTTCTCATACGCCGTATGCGATAAAGTGGAAAAAGCTTGCGATCGACCGGCAGATTCTTTCGGGAATTCTGAAAATCGGTCTTCCGACCGCCGTTCAGAGCGCGATTACCAGCATTTCCAACGTGTTTGTTCAGGGCTATATCAATGCTTTCAAGGCGGACTGCATGGCAGGCTGGACAGCATACGGCAGGATTGACCAGTTTGCACTTCTGCCTGTCAGCAGTCTTGCGCTTTCGTCCACTACGTTTGTCGGGCAGAATCTGGGCGCGGGAAACATGGAGAGGGCGAAAAAGGGCTGCAATGTAGCGCTTTTGATGTGCGCGGTCATATGCGTCGTTATGGCGATTCCCATGATGCTGTTTGCGCCGAATCTGATCGGCATATTCAATTCCGACCCGGAGGTTCTGCGCTACGGCTCCATTTTCCTTCGGATGATGAGCCCGTTCTACACGCTCTGTGCGCTGAACCAGATCTATGCGGGCGTTTTGAGGGGCGCGGGGGTTTCAACGCCGCCGACCGTCATTATGCTGGCATCTTTTGTTGCCTTCAGACAATTGTATCTGTTTGTGTGTTCACGCCTGTTCGATTCGTTCCGCGTGGTTGCGCTTGCGTATCCGATGGGCTGGATATTGTGTTCGATTCTGATGCTGATTTACTATTACCGCGCGGATTGGGAGAGTAAATCCACCGTTCTTTCGCGCGAGAAGCAAAGGGCGTAATGGGAGGGAAGAAAATTGGCGCTTTTACATGTGGACTTTTTTTCGGACGTTCTCGGCATGTGCGTGGAGATGGATGTAATACTGCCGGAGAATACCTCGGGTCAGATCGGTATGGAAGGAAAGAATGACGGCGGGAAGTGGAAAACGATGTATCTGCTTCACGGCATGAGCGACGATCATACCATCTGGCAGAGAAGAACGAGCATTGAACGCTATGTCTCCGATAAGGGGATTGCGGTGGTCATGCCGTCGACGCAGCTGGGCTGGTATACGGATATGTATATGGGACATAAGTGGTATACATATATCGCGAAGGAGCTTCCGGCCATCTGCCGCTCGTTTTTCCCGAATATGAGTGATAAGCGCGAGGATACGTTTGTCTGCGGGCTTTCAATGGGCGGCTACGGCGCAATGAAGCTGGCGCTCAGAGATCCGGAAACATTCGGCTACGGCGCGTCGCTTTCGGGCGGACTGGACGTAGAGGACACCGTATGCAACCTGAGCCTTGGAAACGAAGGCTACTGGACGGACGTATTCGGGCCGAAGGATGAGGTGAAGGGCTCGTTCAACGATCTGTTTCAAGCGGCCTGCGATTTGAAGGCGTCCGGGAGGCCGCTTCCCAAGCTCTATATGTGGTGCGGCGAGCAGGACTTCCTCTATCATCAGAATGTAAAAATGCGCGATCATCTGAATGCGCTTTCCTATGATCTTACCTATGAGGAGTCCCCCGGTATTCACAGCTGGAAATACTGGGATGAAAAAATACAGACGGTGCTTGAATGGCTTCCGATTTCAAAGGAGGGAAACTGATATGGCGCTGATTCACGCGGGCTTTTTCTCAAACGCTCTTGGCATGTGCGTCGCGTGCGATGTGATCCTTCCTCAGAAATCTTCGAGCCTGATTGGCATGAAGACGGATGTAAAAGAGGGCAAGATGCCGGTTTTATGGCTGCTGCACGGCATGAGCGATAACCACACCATCTGGCAGCGGAGAACCAGTATTGAAAGATATGCTGCTCCGCTCGGATTGGCCGTGGTCATGCCGAACGCGCACATTTCCAGTTATGCGGATATGGCGCACGGCAATAAGTATTTCACCTATATTGCGGACGAGCTGCCCCGCATTATGCATTCCTTTTTCCCGTTCAGCGACAAAAGGGAGGATAACTTCATCTGCGGTCTTTCCATGGGCGGCGCGGGCGCTTTGAAAATCGGCCTTGCAAGAAGCGAAAATTACGGTGCGATC
The DNA here is from genome assembly GCA_017396845.1 of Clostridia bacterium. GTDB lineage: Bacteria > Bacillota > Clostridia > Christensenellales > Aristaeellaceae > SFHK01. The sequence goes on along the minus strand of JAFQKQ010000073.1, from coordinate 36,422 downwards.
GGATGTCTGTCCGCCGGCGCATTTAACCGCAGGCAGGATGACGAGAACATTTCCGAAGCGCTCAGAAAACGGCTTGCCATGTATTACGGAGACCGGGATTTAAAGGGCACGGAGGAGGACGTGTTCGGAAACGCGGAAAGGATCATAAAAGAGGGAAAGACGCCGCCGCGCATCTATCACGCCTGCGGAAGCGATGATTTCCTTCTGGACCGTGCGCACGAAACCCGCGATTTCTTTAATGTGTTTGAGGGAAATCCCTTCGATTATACCTATGACGAGGATCCGGGCGCGCATACCTGGGAGTTCTGGGACGACCATATTCAAAAATTTCTTGCATTTTTAAAGCTGGATGCACTAAGCGATATTCGCAATTAATGCAGAAAATGAACGCAATCATTTCTGGAAACGGCATGGAAAAACAAACGCATTTGTGATATAATACATGTATTGTTGCCAAATACTGTATTGGAGGGGTAGGATTATGAAAGCTATTACCTTGGGAAGCGCGGTGGGGCGCGTAAGCTACCCCGGCAGCGGCGTGATTGCGGGAAAGAGCGCCGACGGGCAGAGCGCTATTTTGGCATACTTCATCATGGGCCGTTCGCCGATTACGAAAAACCGCCTGATTGTAGAAGACGGCGGCGGCGTCCGCATTGTTCCGCACATCAAAGAAGCCATGAGAAACGAGTCGCTGCTCGTGTATTCGCCGGTGATTGCATTTGAAAACAAGGTTCTGATCGGAAACGGTCTGCAGACGGAATACTTGTATGAAGCGATGCTTGCCGGAAAGAGCATGGAGGAAGCCGTCGCCGTATTCGGGTATACGCCGGATGCGCCGAACTTTACGCCCAGAATCACCGCGCTCGCTTCGATGGACGGAGAGAGCTTCAAGCTCAAAATCAGTATCGTAAAGTCGATGGATCATGTAGGCGCGGGCACGGGCAGATTTATATTCGATTATGACAATATCCCCAACGGCACCGGCTATTACATGCATACCTATGCCTGCGATGCCAATCCGCTGCCCGCCTATACGGGCGAGCCGATACAGGTTTCCGTAAACGGATCGATCTTCGACATCGTAGCCGATATATGGGAGAATCTGAATGCGGAAAACAAGGTGTCGCTTTGGGTCCGCATGATTGATCTAAAGAGCCACAAGGGCATGAGCCGAATCATCAACAAAAACCGCTGATGATGACCGGAGATGCGGGAAATGAATGTATAAAAAAGCTATCCTGCAAAAAAATGCGTTTGCGGTGATAAAATACTTGACATCGGCCCGGAAGAATGATATCATTGATGCAATCTTTAAACGCAATGACCGGAAGCAAGTAGAGTGTGTCTGGGCCTTTCAGAGAGCTGTCGGATGGTGTGAGACAGCAGGCGGGCAGGCTTGAATACAGTCCGCGAGCGGCGCACCGAACGAATGAATTCAGTAGGCTGCGACGGTGTATGCCCGTTATAGCAGTAGCGTACGCATCATGATGCGCGCGCGCCGAGACCGACCGCAGATTCCATGCGTCGGTAAATGAGGTGGTACCGCGGAAGGTATGTTCCGCCCTCTTGTCTTATGAAGGCAAGAGGGCGTTTTTCATTCATATCCGCCGTGCCTGTAAGGAGGAAAAAGGTATGAACAAAGGGATTGGAAGATGGGGAAGGCTGGTCATGGCGTGCGTAACGCTTCTGATGGCCGGCGTAATCTACGCGTGGAGCATTCTAAAATCGCCTCTTGCGGAGGAATTCGGCTGGACGCTCAGCCAGACGCAGTTCTGCTTTACGCTTACTTTGTGCTTTTTCTGCCTTGGCGGGCTTGCCTCGGGACTGCTTTCCAAGAAGCTTTCATCGCGCGTTCGCATGCTGATTGCAGCGGTTCTCATTATCGCGGGCTTTACGATCGCGGGAACGCTGAAGGGGAGCATCGCGCTTATGGACATAGCCTATGGCGTTCTTGCAGCCGGCGGTATCGGAATTGTGTACAATGTAGTAATTTCTGCCACCAATGCCTGGTTCCCGGATAAAAAGGGCCTTGCCAGCGGCGCTATGATGATGAGCTTCGGCTTTTCTGCTTTGGTGCTCGGAAAGCTTGCGGACAAGCTTTTCGGCATGCCGGGCATAGGCTGGCGCAGTACATATCTGCTTTACGGCGCGGTGATCGGCTGCGTGATGATTCTCGCGGCATTTCTGATTCAGGCGCCCGATCAGAAGAAGGGCGCAAGCGCCGCTAAGGCAGCGGATGAAAACGACGTTGAAACGAAGGACATGATCAGAAGAGTCAGCTTCTGGAAGCTGTTTGTGTTCTTCACGCTTCTTGCGGCCGTAGGCTCCACTGCGATTGGCTTCGGCAAGGATTTCTTTGTGGCGACCGGCCTGTCTGCTGAAAGCGCCGTTACGGTAGCGGGACTTCTCTCGATATTCAACGGCCTCGGCCGCTTGTTCTCTGGCGCTTTGTTTGACAAGGCGGGCCTTAGAAAGACCCAATATATCACCAGCCTTGTGGCGATTCTTGCGCCCCTCACCGCGCTTATTGCGCTCCTTCTGGGCGTGCCTGCAATCGGCGTTGCGGGACTTATACTCTGTGCGTTTCTGTACGGCTTTTCGCCGACCGTTTCCTCGGCGTTTGCCTCCGCTTTTTACGGAACCAGGAATTTTGCGCTTAATTTCTCCGTTCTGAACCTGGTTCTGATTCCGGCGTCGTTTGCATCCACCCTTGCCGGAAAACTGGTAGAGGCTTCGGGCGGTTATGTTTCAACGTTTATCGTGCTTGCGGCATTGTCCGCCGTGGGTCTTATCGTAAATATCTCCATTAAAAAAGCATAAAAAGCATTTGCTAGGAAAGGAACCGATATCATGCCGATTATTCAGTATCTTGAAGAAAATGCGAAGAAATTCCCGTATGAAACGGCGCTTGTGGAATTGAATCCCGAGGTCAAGGAAATCAGAAGAACCACTTGGAAGGAATACGAGCTGATCGAACAGCCGCGCGGCCGTTCCTACAGGCGCGAGATTACCTGGCGCGTGTTCGACGAGAAGGCGAACCGCTGCGCAAATCTTTTGAGAAACCGCGGAATCAAGAAGGGCGACAAGGTAGCGATTCTCATGATGAACGGCATCGAATGGCTGCCGATCTACTTTGGCGCGCTCAAGGCAGGCGCGCTGGCCGTGCCGCTCAATTTCAGATATACTGCGGATGAGATCCGGTATTGCCTTGATCTTTCCGATTCCGACGCGCTTTTGTTTGGCTCTGAGTTTATCGGACGCGTGGAGGAAATCGCGGATAAGATTCCGAAGGTGAAGCTTCTGTTCTATGTGGGCGACAGCTGCCCGGTATTTGCGGAAAATTATCTGCATCTGGTCGCCAACGAGTCCAGCGAGAAGACGGAAATCGAGCTTACGGACGACGACGACGCGGCGATTTATTTTTCCTCCGGAACGACGGGCTTCCCGAAGGCCATCCTTCATAAGCACAGAAGTCTTATGCATGCGGCGATAGTGGAGCAGAAGCATCACGGACAGATGCATGACGACGTATTTTTGTGCATACCGCCTCTGTATCATACGGGCGCGAAAATGCACTGGTTCGGCTCTCTTGTATCAGGCGGCAAGTCTGTTTTGCTGACGGGCGTAAAGCCGGAGACGATTGTGAAGGCGGCGTCGGACGAGAAATGCTCGATCGTCTGGCTGCTCGTGCCGTGGGCGCAGGATATTCTGGACGCCATCGATTCCGGAAGAATCAATCTTGAAAACTACGACCTTTCCAAGTGGAGGCTTATGCATATCGGCGCTCAGCCCGTGCCGCCCAGCCTCATTCGCCGCTGGAAGCAGGTTTTCCCGAACCATGACTACGATACCAATTACGGCCTTTCCGAATCCATCGGTCCGGGCTGCGTGCATCTGGGCATTGAGAACATTCACAAGGTCGGCGCAATCGGCATTCCCGGATACGGCTGGGAGGTCAAGATTGTGGATGAGAACGGAAATATCGTTAAAAAGGGTGACGTGGGCGAGCTCGCGGTAAAGGGTCCCGGCGTTATGACGTGCTACTATCACGATGATAAGGCGACGAACGATGTTTTAAAGGACGGCTGGCTGCATACGGGCGATATGGCTATGACGGATGAGGACGGCTTTATTTTCCTGGTCGACCGCAAGAAGGATGTAATCATCACGGGCGGCGAAAACCTGTATCCCGTACAGATCGAGGATTACCTTCGCGCCAATCAGAAGGTCAAGGATGTAGCGGTCATCGGCCTTCCGGACGCGCGTTTGGGCGAAATCGCGGCTGCGATTATTGAGGTCAAGGAAGGCGAACAGATGACCGAAGCGGAAGTACAGGAATTCTGCAAGGAGCTTCCGCGCTATAAGAGACCCAGAAAGGTGATTTTTGCGGTCGTTCCCAGAAATCCCACCGGCAAGATCGAGAAGCCGAAGCTCAGAAAGATGTATTGCGGCGAGAGCCTCGTAAAAACACAGATCACGGGCTGATAAAAGTTTCCGGTAGGCAAAATTTTGTCTGCCGGTGAAATCTATATGGAAGTTTTCATGGAATTATGGTATTATTATAAAGTTGTACCACGATAAAGGAGTCCCTGATATTATGAAAAAACTTTTGCTTGGAAACGAAGCGATTGCGCGCGGTCTTTATGAGGCGGGCGTAAAATTTGTTTCCTCTTATCCCGGAACACCGAGTACTGAAATTACGGAGTTTGCCGCAAAATATGGCGAGGTTTATGCCGAATGGGCGCCCAATGAGAAGGTAGCCTGCGAAGCGGCGCTGGGCGCGTCGATGGCCGGCGCGAGAAGCTTTACGGCTATGAAGCACGTGGGTCTGAACGTAGCGGCGGATCCCCTGTTTACATCAGCATACACGGGCGTAAACGGCGGATTTGTAATCTGCGTGGCGGACGATCCTGCGATGCATTCCTCGCAGAACGAGCAGGATTCCCGGCATTATGCCCGCGCGGCGAAGCTGCCCATGCTGGAGCCTTCCGACAGTGCGGAGTGCCGCGATTTTGTGTCTGTCGCCTATGAAATTTCCGAGAAATTCGATACGCCTGTACTCCTTAGAACCTGCACGCGCGTTGCGCACTCTCAGAGCCTGGTTGAGCTTCATGAGAGGAGCGAAAAGGAGCTGAAGGCATACGAAAAGAATCCTTCGAAGTATGTAATGAATCCCGCAAACGGCTTTAAGCGCCATGTGGTGGTGGAAGACAGACTGAAGGCGCTGGAAGCGTACGCCAACGAGTCGCCCCTGAATGCGGAAGAAATCCGCGATACAAAGATCGGCTTTGTGACCAGCGGCGCATGCTATCAGTATATACGCGAAGTATTCCCGGATGCGAGCGTTCTGAAGCTCGGCTTCACCTATCCCTCGCCCATTGAGAAAATGCGCGCGTTTGCCGAAAAGGTTGAGAAGGTTTACGTGGTCGAGGAGCTCGATCCCGTGATCGAAACCGATATGAAAGTAAACGGTATCCGCGTGGACGGCGGCAAGGAGCTTTTCGGCCTGATCGGAGAGCTCTCCCAGACGAAGATTGCCAAAGCGTTCGGAATCGATACGAACGACGCCAGAAGCTTCGGCGAGCCCGTTCCGCCGCGCCCGCCGGTCATGTGCGCGGGCTGCCCGCACAGAGGCGTTTTCTATACGCTGAGCAAAATGAAGCTCACGGTTATTGGGGACATCGGCTGCTACACGCTGGGCGCCGCAGCGCCGCTTTCGGCTGTGGATTCCACGGTATGCATGGGCGCGAGCGTTTCCATGCTGCACGGCTTTTTGAAGGCGCGTCCGGAGAACGCCGCAAAAGCGGTCGCCGTCATCGGCGATTCCACGTTCCTGCACTCCGGCATTACATCGCTGACCGATATCGCCTACAATCAGAGCATCGCAACCGTTCTGATTCTCGATAACTCCATCACCGGCATGACCGGTCACCAGCAGAATCCCGCAACGGGCTATACGCTGAAGATGCAGCCCGTGCCGCCGGTCAGCCTTGAAAAGGTATGCGAAGCGGTGGGCATCCGCCGCGTAAGAGTTGCGGATCCTTCCGATCTGAAGGCGCTGGAATCGGCGATTCGGGAAGAGCTGGAAGCAAACGAACCCTCCGTGATCATCGTAAGAAAGCCCTGCATGCTTTTGAAAAATGTAAAGCCCAAGCCGGCGCTTTCGATTGATCCCGATACGTGCAAGGGCTGCCGCGCCTGCATGAGGCTGGGCTGCCCCGCCATCCGCTTTGAAAACAAGAAAGCTGTTATCGACAATACGCAGTGCGTAGGCTGCGGCCTTTGCGAGCAGCTGTGCGCGTTCCATGCGATAGGGGAGGGAAAGCAGGCATGAAGACTACTTCCATTATGATCGTTGGCGTCGGCGGACAGGGTACGCTTCTGGCCTCCCGCCTGATCGGACACGTTTTGATTGAAAAGGGCTATGACGTGAAGCTGAGCGAGGTTCACGGCATGTCCCAGCGCGGCGGCTCCGTGGTAACGTATGTGAAATACGGCGAGAAGGTGTTTTCGCCCATCGTCGATCCCGGCGAGGCCGATTTCATACTTTCCTTTGAGGCGATTGAAGGCGCGCGCTGGATCGCCTGCCTTGCGCCAAACGGCAAATTGATCACCAACACCCAGAAAATGTACCCCATGCCCGTAATCACCGGCGCTATGGAGTATCCGAAGGATGCGGTTGAGAAGCTGAAGGGCATGAGCGATACCATAAGCGTAGACGCTTTGGAAATGGCGAAAAGCGCCGGAAGCACCAAGGCCGCCAATACAGTGCTTCTGGGAGTTCTTTCCAGGTATATGCCCGAAATCGAAACGGAAGCCTGGATGGAAGCCATTGAAAGCATCGTGAAGCCGCAGTTTGTGGAACTGAATAAAAAAGCGTTTATGATGGGAAGAGACGCATAACGATTGGAAAGAGGGATATTCGTTTTGTTGAATATTCCTCTTATTTTTACATAAGAACTGATAAATATATTTACGATTTGATGAATGATGCACAAAATACGCCGGTAAAAAATATTTTTGCTGAATTTGTTAAAAAGGCATTGACATAAAGGGCGATATGTGCTATTATACAGTTGAGCCAAGGAAGAAGACGCAGAATAACAGAAGCAAGCGCTTCGATTCGAAAAGCTCATCAAATTACCGAAAGGGGGCGATGCCGTTGGACCATAACCTCACACATCATTCTTTCTGCTTCGCCCGTAACGGCCACTGAAGAATAAATGAGATTGGCCGAAACCCGAAAGTATTGAAAATATATTGGGAAACGGCGAAATAAATCAGAACTCATCCGGTAGTCGGACAATGATAACGTGGTGAACAAAAACGGATGGGCGAAGCGGAAACGGGAACCCCGTAGGCAGAGGATAGCAGTACCGAACCAATGTTGAACCCAAAGCGAACCGAAATCATGACGCTGAGGTCGCGAAGGATGGCTGAAAAAGCATCTGCGCTTGAACCCGTCAATCGGAAAAATCGCAATCCATACAGCAAACGGAATTTGTAACGTTATGAACATGATGGATGGGGAATCATTCAGACAGGAAAGCGGTAAACCTCAGCGTTCGGACCCGCAAACAAAATTATAATTTCATAGGTATACCTCCTGGCCGCCGACGAGTTGTCGGCGGTCTGTTTACGTTTTCGAAACGGATACGAATACCGAATTCATTCAATATCTTTACTTATTTGATTTTGTTTGGTATAATGGTTAGAATTGAAGGTGTAATGAAACGGAGTGTGCACATATGAAAAAGCTCGCCGGAATACTGATTCTGCTGTCGGTTTTGATGCTCTGGGGGTTGACGTCGCATGCCGCGTCTACGCTCACCATCATTTCGCCCGAACCGGATGTGTATTCGTGGACGGAGGACATTGTGATTGAATGGAATGACGTCACGGGTGCGACCGGGTACTACGTTACGATTCTGAATGTGGATACCAATACGGCTTATGTCAGGAATTACTACACAGAAGATACGTATTTAGAGGCAGATTCATATATAGAAAATGAAATCGCGCTTCTGAAAATCTGGGTAGGCGCAACGAAAAAGCCGGAAATGAGTCCGCCTTCGATTTTTACGGAGGATTACATATTTATCAATATATCGCATGCGCCGGACGTTACCAACGGTTTTGCCGAAAATATTACCCAAACCAGCGTGGTTTTGGAAATGAGCGTGGATAGCGACTACGGTCAGAAGATTCTGGATTCGGGTTTCTACATCGGAACCCGATCCAGCAAAAGCTATATGGATCAGTATTCCTTTTTCGATTACAGCACTTCCTACAATCCGACGACAAAGGGAACAAAATATATGACGGTTACGGGTCTTGAACCCGGTACGAAGTATTATTACAGAGCATATGCGGAAAATGCCGCGGGAGAAAAGTACACCGGCTACAAATCCTTCACGACGGAAAAGGGAAAGCTTGCAGATCCTGTGATTACAAGCCCGTCTCAAAGCGGCAGCTATTTTACCGGCGACAGCATACGGCTTAAGTGGACGAGCGTTTCCGGCGCAGAAGGGTATACATATCATGTGAAACAGCTTTCCGGAGATCCCGTGTACGGCAGTACCGAAGAAGACTTTGTCAATGAATGGAAGAAAAGCGTTTCTTCTTCCAGATTGTATTTTGATTTGAGCGCAGATGAAGTAATCGGCGGGTACTGGTATAAGTTTTCCGTTGAGGCGTATGCCGACGACATGGATTCCGGCTGGTCGGAGCATTTGTATGTGTATGTTGAAGAGGGAACGCTTGCAAATCCCACGATCGGGTATCCCGGGAATTACGATCATATCCGAGGGTATCAGGATATTCCCTTTGATTGGAACAGCGTCTCCGGTGCAGAAGGCTATCGTTTTTGGTTAAAACGCTTGAAGGGAGAACCCAATCCAGCCAGTGACATGGAAGACGCATATCAAACGTGGCCGGGAGATTATACGGACGGCAAAACATCATTTACGCTTCCGGCTGAGGATGCTTTAAGCGGATATTGGTATAAATTCGCGGTTGAGGCATATGCCGAGGGTATGAAATCCGGCTGGTCGGACTATGTGTACTGCTATTTGGATGAATTTACGCTGGCGGCGCCCGTCGTTTATGTATCTGCAGCAAACGGTGAAGCGGAAAACGGCGAAACGATCGAAATGACGTGGAACATGGTGGGCGACGCCGAGGGGTATCGGTGTACGGTCGAGAAGTTTCCGGGAACCGACAGCCCGCCTTTTGATGATGGAGAGGCGCTTGACAGCTGGTCGGATACGCTTTCGCAGGGCGAAACGGAGTTTACGCTCGACGGAAGCTATGTTGTCGGCGGGCATTGGTACAGGTTTTCCGTGAAGGCGTTTGCGGAAGGAACGGACGACGTATACTCTGAGCCCGTGTATGTATATGCAAAGGAAGGTACTTTGGATTCGCCCGTTGTTTCTTTCCCCGTCAACACCGTAAGGTACAAGGGCTACAGGGATATCGAGTTCGACTGGGAGAACGTGACGGGCGCGGAAGAGTACCACTATCGAATCCTGCGCCTTATCAATATGCCCGACAGAAACGACAACAGCGAGCCGTATCACGTATATTGGGAGGATGATCTGCCTTCGTCCGTTACATCCTATACATTGAACGCGGAGGATTTCATTCCGGGCTATTGGTATAAGTTTGTCGTTGCGTCGAAGGCTGAGGGTATGAAGAGCGGCTGGAGCGAGTGGGTGTACTGCTATGCGGAGGATGCATATGTGGAAAAACCCGAGATCCTTACTCCGGTATGCTGGGACGATGCAAAAGAAGGAACGAACATATATGTTTCGTGGAATGATGCCGGCGGCGCGGAGGAGTACGCGCTTCACGTAAAGCAGCTTTCGGGGAAGCCGGATTCCGGGAGCGACAACGAGCCCGCGGTAAACGGATGGGTATATAAGATGGGTACCGATACGGAACACACCTTTGACGCTTCGCTGGTCAAGGCGGGCTACTGGTATAAGTTCGTCGTGGAAGCAAAATCCTCCCAAGCGGTTTCGGGCTGGTCGGATTATGTGTATGTGTACGTTCAGGAAAAAGGAAGGCTTTCATCGCCCATTATTACTTCTCCTTCCGAAAAAACCGATTACCGGGCGGGCGAGAGCATTCAGTTCATCTGGAGCAAGGTGGAAAACGCAGTAAACTACACATTTTATGTACAACAGCTGGCCGGTCAGCCGTCGCTAAGCGGCAGCGAGGATGTCGTTTTCGAATGGTCCGATACGACGGGCGCAGCAAATCGCATGTTTACGCTCGAAGGCGAAAACGTGAAGGAGTGCACGTGGTATCGATTCTTCGTGGAGGCGAAGGCCGAGGGCTATGAAAGCGGCTGGTCGGAGTATGTATCCATCTATATCCCGGAGAATGAGGACTGGATTCATTACGTTCTTGGGGATAAAGTTATCTGCATAAGCGAGGAAGCGTACCTTGGGAACGAACTTTTAAGGACCTTCGATGCAAGCGGAAGCAAGCTTGAAACCATCGGCGCGCGCGCGTTTTTGAACTGCACGAATCTTACGAGCGTGTATCTTCCCGAAAGCGTTTACGATATTGCGCCGGATGCGTTTGAAGGGTGCGGGAATATAAAACTGCACGTGATTGCGGGCTCGTTTGCCGAGTCGTATGCGATTTCCAATATGATTTCCCACGAGGCGCACGGCGTGCAGGTGGTATCGGACAATATTCAGCTTTCCCGTACATTCTGGGATATCGCATATTCCGACTCGGCGGAAGCCATTGTAAAAGTGTTCAGCACCAATAACTGGACGGCGGCTTCAGACAGCACTTGGCTCAAACTCAGCGCGGTTTCCGGTACAAACGGCGCCGAGATCATGCTCACGGCGGATGAAAACAAAACCGGGCAGGTGCGCTATGCGGAAGTATGGTTTACCTGCGGCGAAGCGGCGGCGCAGCTTTCGGTTTCGCAGAATGCGTTTTCGTCAAAGGTTTGCGCACTTGAGGTAAATCCTAATTACTGGCAAGCGACAGCGGAATGCCCCTCCCGCGAGATCGTCGTTACCAACGACGCGGACTTTACGGTAAGCAGCAATAAGGCATGGCTTACCTATACGGTGATAAACGGCTCCGTGAAAGCATCCGTTTCGGCTGCTGCCCTTGAAAGCGCGAATTCGGGTGCGCTCACGATTACATGCTCCGACTGCGGAGGCGTTCGTACGGTTATTGTGGAAACGGACGGCGTTTCCGGTATAAAGGTGAATGCACCTGAGAATGTGAAGGCAAGTCCGAACGAGCCGCACGCGGTTACGGTTTCGTGGAGCCCGGTGGCCGGCGCGAGCTATATCCTGGAGCGCTCGGATGACGGCGGCGCGAGCTTTTTCAAAATTGCATCCGTGTCCGAAGGCGTTACTTCCTATACCGATGCTTTTGAAATATGGTCCCGCATTTCATATACCTACCGCGTGAGGGCGGTTAAGGACGGAAATATGAGCGCTTACAGCAGTCTTGCCTCCGCTGTAACGCCGGCGGAAGCGGTGCTCTCCTTTACGGGCGCAGTCGGCGCGGTCGGAAACGGCGGCAGGGCGTACATGGAAGATATTCCTTCTGTTTCGTGGACGACGGTCGACAGCGCAGCTTACTACAAGCTGACCGTAAAAAATGATACCGCCGGCGTCTACGTAGATTCCCTTTCAAGCACGAACGTGGGGAATATAAGCGCGTATTCGCTCGAAGGAAAGCTGAGAGAGGGATGCTCGTACAAGGTATGGGTGGGCGCGTATAATGCATATGACCGCATAGTCGGACAGTCGGCGGTCTGGTCGTTTACGATCATCGATGTAACCCAGGCGCCGCCGCCTGAGATCGTTATTAACTCCATGACGAAGGCGTGGGTGAGAAACAGCGGAAACGCATATTTCGGCGTCACGTTTACATCGAAAAATGCGCATTTGATTGTATTCGAGTTTGAAGGCCTTGAGGTTTATGAGAAATGGGATAAAGAAACGCAGAATGCCGCGCTCGGCGCAAGATCGGTTTGGGAGTATGACGGGCCGTCGATCGGAGAGAATTATGATTATAACAGTACGACGTATACCGCATATTTCTATCCTGTTTCCGGAACGCCCGACGGCGAATACAAAATAAACGTTCGAGCCTATGGTGAGGGCGGAGAGGCGATCGCGCCGGCTCCCGCGTACATCAATCTGTTCGCGCTTTCCGAGGAGGAACTTTCCGATTATCACTATAAATACACCGAAGGAAATCTGAATGTCACCGTGGGTAAAAACCGGGGATATATGAATAAGTTTATCGCCGACAATATCAATTCCAACCGGTGGCAGACGGAGCTTGCCGGAGGACGCGCGGTCATATTGATGTTTGAAGGCTGCGGAAGCAATGCCGCCGCCAATAAACGTTCCAATGCCGCATGTATTGTCATTAGGAATGTAAACGGCAAACCGACAATCGTTTTCCAGAACGCAGGTTCCTCCACGCTGCCCGATGCAATGACGAAATCCAGAGACGGCGGCATGCTCCATTCGGTTGACGGAACGTATACCGCGTATAAAATCATGCATTCCAGTACCAGCTGGCATGGATATGCGGCGCTGCATATCGATCCGTATGTCTACAGATTCAAGCCGGACGGAACAGATACGCAGAAGTTTTGCTGCGGCGATCAGATCAATATACATCACAGATATTGGGACGGCTTATGGAACGGTACGGGAAACGGCGCCGGAAACAGCGAAGGGTGCATTACGATTACGCAGAACTTCTATGCAGCATCCCGCTACAACTGCACACAATTGGTTCATACCAATCATTCCAGCTGCAGCGATGCACAGAAGAAGAAGTATGCTTCTGCACCGGCGGATTATAAGGACTACATTCAGTTCCTCCATGCCGTAAACGCTATGCCTGCGGATGAGATCGATCTGAATCAGTCAATTACCGGCGTTTACACCGGAAGCGCATTAGGCGATGCGGTTGGCATCATGGTGATAGATCGAACGACGGCATACAGCTATCTGGCGGCTATCGGATATTCGGAGACGCGAATCGAGAAGATCATGGGAAGCAGCTACATAAACCGCAATTCGTGGAGCAATTGAATTGTTTTATAAACCCCTGAAACGCAAATAAAAAGGAGCGCGTCCGCCGGGCTTGGCGGGCGTGCTTCTCTTATATGCTTTTGTACTATTCCTGCCACGCAACCTCGATTGTTACAGGCTCATCTGCGTAATCGTCCGCGTCAAAGCCTGTAAGGCTTACATACGGGCCCATGGCGAGGCCTGTTTTGCCGTCGTGAACGCCGGGCAGCTTTTCATATCGTATGGACAGGGGAAGGCTTTTATTTACGAGTCGGGCGCATACCGGAACCGACGGGGCGTTTGTAAACGTTACGGCGGATACGGAAAGACCGTTGTGGAAATGGAAAAAGGTTTTTCCTTCCTTTTTAACGGCGATAAAAGGATCGGCGTCCAACAGGGCATATGGGTAGGAATCCGGTTCGGTGCTTTCGAGCGCGCCGTTTAGCGACATATACCATCTGCCGATTCGCTCAATCAGCTTTTCCGCTTTTTCGGGTATCGATCCGTCGCCCTTTGGGCCGATGTTTAAAAGATAGCTTCCGCCCATCGCCATGATTTTGCTTACGGATGACATGAGAAAGCGCGCGGAATAATAGTCTTCATTCGCTCGATAGCCCCAGCTGTGTCTGCCCACCGATTGACAGGCCTCCGTCATGCGGTCGAATCGGTTTCCGCAGGGTACCTCGCGCTCGGGCGTTGCAAAATCCCCCTCGTCATAGCCGCGGTTGTTGATGAGGATTCCGGGCATCAGCTTTCTTGCAAGCTCGTTTATGTTCCTGTCCTCAAAACGCGGCGGTATGTCCCAAAAGAGCGTGTATATTTTGCCGTAGCCGGTCAAAAGCTCCGTAATCTGCGCTTTCACGAAGGCAATGTATTTTTCTCTGTTTCCTTCCTCCGGGCAGGGAGATTTCCACTGGTGGCTGGAAAGGGGATTGTATGCGCTCTTTTCATGCCAGTCGGGATTGGAATAGTAAACGGACAAAAGCATACCGTGCCGATGGCATGCGTCCGCCAGCATTTTGAGAATATCTTTCCTGTAGGGCGTGTGCATGATATTGTAATCGGTCTGTTTCGTATCCCACATGCAAAAGCCGTCGTGATGCTTTGCGGTAAAGCAGATGTATTTCATCCCTGCGTTTTTGGCAAGCATCACAATTTTATCCGGGTCAAAATTCACGGGGTCAAACGAATGCATCAGAAGTTCGTATTCCTTGCTGTCGAGATTGAACCGCGCCAGCGCCTGCTCCTGAAGCCCCGTCATGGAATAAAATCCCCAGTGGATGAACATGCCGAATTTGTTGGATGTGAAGTTAGCCGGTTTCATAATACGTCCTTCCTAACGCGGGGCGCGTTTTTTATTTTGTGGAAAAACAGATAACAAACGCCTGTGAACAGCTGCATTGCCGAAGCGATAACATACAGCGTAAGGCTGCTGGCCGATTGAATGGCATAACCGCTGATCAGGCTTCCGAGCGCCGTTCCGCCGGTAGTGAGCAGCATTCGGAAGGCGGTGTAGCCGCCGATGATCCGGTAGGGGATATGATCGGCGACGACTACGGGAATGCCTACGCTGAAAAAGTTTACGCCGACAAATACGATAAAGTAAACCGCTAAATAGCCCGTCTCATTTCCGATCAGGCCGAGAAGCGGCGATAAACAGAAAAGGAGGCTTCCGATCATGGTCATCATGCGCGAGGATATATTTTTAATCAGTATCAAATAGATGGTAAAGGATATCAGGGACGCAGCCTGCGCAGCGATCACCAGGCGGGAGATGAATACGTCGTCTGCTAGCAATTCCTTTGCGGCGAACACCGCTGCCATCGAAAGGATTCCGGAGGCGATTCCGCGAAGCAGGTTCGGAAGTATGTACAGATAAAAACGCCTGTCTGTAAATAGAGACGCGTCAAAGCCCTTGGAAGGCTTTTCTTCCTCCTTTGCGGGCTGCAGACGGAAGCGGGTGATGATGAACGCGGACAATACGACCATAAACGCCGCCAGAATGAACAAAAGCCGCATGGCGCTTTCAAACGGCATATCGGTCAGAAGCTTTGACGCGAGGGAGCTGAAGAACACCGAGAATACGGCAAGAACAATGCATTCCATCACCGAAACGCGCCCGTATTCCTTCATATCAATGATCAGATACGGGATTTTATAGGTGATGATGGCGCGAATGCCGAGCGCAAGATTATAAAACACGGACAGACACATCATGACCGGAAAGAAAAACGCGTTTGCGCCCGCGTCCGGATGTACAAAAAACAGCATGAGGATGAAAAACAGCGATTGAACGAGTGTTGACAGTGAGAAAAGGCGCTTGATGGAGCGGACGCGGTCGATAAAGGCGGCGGCTGAAAACATGATCAGTGCCTGCGCGCCCTGCGCAAAGGTGGAATATATGCCGACGTTTTCGGCGGATACCGCGTAGTGCAGAAGAAAGCCCTGAATTATGGTGCCGCTTCCGGCCAGCATGGCGGTGCTGGTGAGCATGGTTTGGAGGTACCATTTGATCTCGTTTTGCCGGTATATTTTCTGCAATGCGATCCCTCACGATCTTTATTTTACTATAAAACAAGCGCCCGGCATTTTCCGTCTGCCGAAGCGCCTGTTTTCAGATGCTTAGTTAAAGTATACAAGCTCCTCTTCGGGCTTTTCTGTTACATCGTATTTCTGTTCGATCAGTATGATGGCGTCTCTTCCGTGGATGGGACTGAAGGAGGCCTCTATTTTGGCGGTCAAATAAATCCAGTCCTCTTCCTTCGGGCGTCTGCCGGCATACTGGCAGATAAAGCCGATGCCGCCGATGTCGTCTACGCAGCAGGTCATGGCGTAGCGGCCGAAGACGTAGGTCTTCTTGGGGAGGTTTTCCAGGCGGAAGGCCTGACCCTTTACATGGATTGTGCGGCCGTCGTAACGCTTGGGGTGTTCCATCGCGTCCAGATACCAGGTGCCGAAATCGGTGTCGGAGATTTCGATCACCTCCGCTTTCATGTCGTAGGGCAGATCCTCTTCTCCTACGCCGTCGTCGCTGGTGCCGTCGGTGTTTTCGAAGATCACATTGCAGGTGGGGTTGAGCGCCTTTACCGTGCGGCGGTACTGGCTCTTTTTAGTGTTCTCGTCGCAGCGGTTGAATATGATCAGATCCGCAAGCTTCGGCGCTTCGGTCATCAGGTTTCGCATGTTGGTCATGTAGTTTTCAAACGTGGTTGCGTCGATCATGGCAACCATCTGGGCAAGCTCCCAGTCGCCGGGCTTTTTGACGCGGAACAGGTTTTCAATGCCCCAAACGCTGTTGTACTCAATGATGATGCGCTCGGGCATATATTTGGCGTTTACGGACTTAAAGAACGTTTCGGTGAGGTCTTCAAAGGAATCCACCGTTTCAATCACGGCGTTTGCCTTGATGAGTAGCTCTTTCTCGTATTCTTCAATGCCCTCTTCGCATACGATGACCAGCGTTCTTTCGCCGGAGGAAAAGCCTTCGTCGTCCAGCATGTTCTTAATCAGGCTGGTCTTGCCGCTCTCTAAAAAACCTGTGATCAGGTATATCGGGGTTTTGTACTCTTCGGAATACTCAGACATATCTCTATCCTCACATGCCGAGAAGATTCGTGATCTTCTCCTTGTCAAGCGCTACGCCGATAATGCACAGGCGGCCGGTGTAATCCGCGCTTCCGCTTCTTACGTTGATTTCGCCGGGTACATAGTCAAAGTGAATCCAGCTGCCGTCCGCTGCGGGGAGAATGCCCTTCATGCGCAGAATCGTTCCGAGGGATTCATCCTCGTCGATGGCCTTGAGCGCCTCGGTAAGCTTTTCGCGGTCGAATTTGCGCGCGGTTTCAAGACCGATGTTCTCAAATACTTCGTCCGCATCGTGGTGATGATGGCCGCAGCTGCAATTGCCGTGCTCATCGTAGTGATGCTCATGGTGATGATGCTCATGATGGTGCCCGCATCCGCACTCGTGCTCGTGGTTGTGATCATGATGCTCGTGGTCGTGATCATGATGCTCGTGGTCGTGCTCATGATGCTCATGCTCGTGATCATGATGCTCATGCTCGTGGTCATGATGCTCGTGGTCGTGATCATGATGCTCGTGCTCGTGATCATGATGCTCATGCTCGTGGTCGTGGTGGTGATGATGGTGGTGGTGATGCTCGGGGAACAGCTCGTTTACGTCGATCAGGGCTGCGGGATGCTCGATGGTATCTGCGATCACGGAGCCGGTGATGTCGCTCCAGGGCGTGGTGATCAGCCTTGCTTCGCCGTTTTCGTTTTTGATAAGCGCTGCGGCGGCTTCCAGCTTTTCGCCGGATACATTCTGAGAGCGGCTGAAGATTACGGTCTCGGCGCACTTTACCTGATCGGTAAAGAACTCGCCGAAGTTTTTCATATACATTCTGCACTTGGCGGCGTCTACTACGGTTGCGCAGCCGGTCAGATGGATTTCGCCTGTCTTTTCCTCATGCTCTTCCACAACGCGGCGGATATCGGAAAGCTTGCCTACGCCGCTGGGCTCGATGATCAGGCGGTCGGGATGGAATTTTTCTACGATTTCGCCGATGGCGTCGGCAAAATCGCCTGCGAGCGTGCAGCAGATGCAGCCGGAGTTGAGCTCGGTAATTTCGATGCCGCTGTCCTTCATGAAGCCACCGTCGATGCCGACCTCGCCGTATTCGTTTTCAAGCAGCACGCATTTTTCGTTTGTATAGGCTTCCTTGAGAAGCTTCTGAATCAGAGTGGTTTTTCCTGCGCCCAGAAAGCCGGAAATAATCGTTACATTTGTCATGGAAAGCACCTTCTTTGATATTCGTAGAATTCATTCATTGGATATTCTAACACACTTTTTGGAATTTACAGCGGTCTATTTGTAAACATTTTCACTAAGTTACCGGACAGGGAAACTTTCGCCCTTTAACAGGGGAATCTGCGCGCCGCTTGTATGTTTAAAAAGGAGGTTTTCGATTTCTTCATCGGGATGGTATATGATTACACAGTCGTAATCCGGGATATTTTCTTCAAACCATGCATCCGGATTATCCAAAATTTCGTACGGTTCACCCGGTCTGTGCGTGCATACGGCGCTCTTATTATCTTGAGGTCGATAGATCAGCGTGACGTCGGGAGTCAGGAATTCGTATTTCACAAGGTAATAAAGGGATGTAACCGTGTTTTCGTTTTCATTTTCATTCGGGGCGCATAAAAGCAGCATCCGGCTTTCGGGTTTGATATCGACGCCGGTTTTAATTTCCGTCAGGTATTCGCGCCTGTCCGTCCGGTCGAGCGACGGGTCAATGACTACGGAAAAACGCCCGTCTGTTTTGAGGAATACAACAAGCATGCCGGAAAGAGCAATATAGTAAAGAAGCATCCAGACGCGCCTTGCATTTGTGACGGCAAAGTTTTCATGGCAGAATGCGTTCAGAGAAAATATAACGGCGATTCCCGAAATAAAGTGGGTAATGCAGCGAATATAGCGAGGGAAGGATGCGGCGCTCAGCGCTTCATCAAGCGGCATGGAAAAAATATACATAAATAACAGCGATATAAGCCACAGAATGTATACGATTGTGAGAACGAGAAGCACTTTCAGAAGAGGACGGATGATGAATGCGCGCTTAAACAGCAATGCGGTAATGACGATTGCAAAAAATGCGGCGATGAGAAGAATGTATATTGCGATATCGCCGTTTTTCGGATGGATGAGCGCGTAGAGGAAGGCTTTAAGAATGAGGAGCACGTTTTTTGCGCCCTTTGACGAGGCCTCCTGCGCGTATCTTGAAAATGACGGCGCATGTTTGCTTTCAAACCCGGCGGGGAAGGCGCATTTTACGTGAAGAAGCCATATGGCGAGAAATGCGAGGGATATAAAAAGTATGGATGAAGCATATATTGCGGCGCGTTTTCTGCCCTGAAGCTTATAGATATAAAAGCTCGATGCAATTGCCGCCAGAACGCTGAAGAACAGGCCGCTGTATTTTATGTATACGAGCGACGCGGCGATCGGTATAGTAAGGAAGGCAGCCTTTACGGGCGTATCTCTGTGTCCGTATACGACTGCGATTGCGCCGATCCCCATCACCGAAAGCAGAGAATCCACGCGAAGGGACGTGACAAAGCCGTTGGTGATGGTTATGAACATAAAGGTAAAAAAGAATGTGACATAGCCGAAGAGGCGGTTTTTCCTTATGAACGACAGGAGCGGGAGATAACAAAAAGCCCTGAGCATACCCTGCGCAAAGGCGTACATCCATTCGTCGTGTATGGAAAAACGCGTAAGGTAGTATATAAATGCCGCTGAGCCCACGGGGTAAGCCTGAAATTTAATGGTCGTCATGGAGGCGTCCGGCAGGGAATCCGTCGATATCAGCCGCCGGGCGGTAAGCGCCCAGTGGGACATGTCGTCGTTTTCATACGGAACGTAGCTGCGCAAGCGAAGTATCAGGTATATCGCCCAGAATGTGATAAAAACTATGGAGGCGAGCGTTTCTTTACGGAGCTTCGCCCTTTTTGTCAGTACGGAATATGCCCCGATCAGAAAAGCGGCCCAGCCGAAAACATATAGCGCGGTAAAGGCGATATGGAGAATTCCAAGAATTCCGGAAAGCGTCAGCAGAACAATCACGCAGGATGACGAAAGCAGCGGCGAGAATTCCGACCTGATTCGAAATGCGCGGGACAGCGCAAAGCAAAGCCCCGTAAAGGAGAAAAAACCGCCGATGATTTTCAGAAAGTCATAAACCGCTGACATGCTTTTACCGCCTTTAGATCATTTTGATTCATATCATATCACAGAATGCGCCTGCCTTCAATGAGGGAGCTTTATTTCTATAAAATATTCGCTATAAGCATGCGATAACGCGACATTTTCCCGGAAATGCCTTTTTTCTTCATGCGGTATGTGTATAATATAGAGAAGCATACTCTTACGCTTTTATACGAATGTGGAGATGAGCATATGAAAAAACTTTTGCTGATTGCTACCGGCGGCACGATTGCCAGTGAGAACGAGGGCGCGGGACTTACGCCGAAACTGAGCCCGAACGCGCTGCTCAGGTATGCGCCGAGGCTTTCCAGAATGTACAGCGTAGATGCGATTTCGCCGCTCAATCTGGATTCTACGAATATGCGCCCGGAAAACTGGCTTACGATTTCCGCATGCATAAAAGAGAATTACAATCATTACGACGGCTTTGTAATTTCCCACGGAACCGACACCATGCATTACACGGCCTCCGCCATCAGCTATCTCGTTCAGTCGTCTCCAAAGCCCATCGCTTTGACCGGCGCGCAAAAGTCGATCACCACGGAGGACACGGACGCGAGAACGAATCTGTACGACGCGTTTGCCTATGTGTCCGACGGCGCTTCGCACGGCGTGTCGATCGTGTTTGACGGACGCGTGATCACGGGAACGCGCGCGAGAAAGGTTCGCACCAAGAGCCGGAATGCGTTTGAAAGCGTGGATTATCCGAATCTCGCGTTGGTTCGGGAGGGAAAGATCCTCAGGTATATTCCCGAAAAAAAGCCGTCCGCGCCAGTGTTTTATGACAGGATTGAGGGAAACGTCGCCGCGATGAAGCTCACGCCCGGGCTTGGCGCAAACGCGCTGAAGGCGCTGAGGGGATCTCTGGAGGGATTGGTCGTTGAAAGCTTCGGCGTGGGCGGCGTGCCGAGTGCGGACGGCGGCGAGCTTCTTAAGGAAATCGGCCTTTGGAAAAGAGAAGGAAAGACGGTAGCCGTTACGACGCAGGTACCCTACGAAGGCAGCGATATGGCGGTGTATGAGGTGGGAAGGCGCGCGCTCAACGAAGGCGGCGTATTGGAAGCGTACACAATGACGCCGGAGACAGCGGTGGTAAAGCTGATGTGGATACTTGGACAGACGAGGGATGCGGACGAAATCCGCCGCCTGTTCTATCAGCCCGTCGCGCACGATCTTCTTTCGCTTTCGGATCCCGAAGAATAATGTGAAGGGAAAACGGATTCATGCGGAAAAAGCTTTGGATTTATTTAAAGGGTTATGGGCGCGAAAGCGTGCTGGGGCCGCTTTTTAAGCTCTTGGAAGCGACGTTCGAATTGTTTGTGCCGCTCGTAATCGCAAGTATGATCGATAACGGCATTACAAACGGCGATAGCCTGCATATATGGAAGATGGGCGGTATCCTGCTTCTGCTCGCCGTGGTCGGCCTTGCGTTTTCAATCACCGCGCAGTATTTCGCCGCCCGCGCTTCGGTGGGCTTTGCGGGCTCATTAAGAAGCGCCCTGTTTGCAAGGGTTCTTCGCTTATCCGCTTCTCAGCAGGACAAGTTTGGAACGGCGAAGCTTACGCAGCATCTGACGGGCGATGTGGATCAGGTGCAAAACGGCTTGAACCTTGCGCTCAGGCTCATGCTCCGTTCGCCTTTTGTGGTGTTCGGCGCGATGATCATGGCATTTTTTGTGGATGTAAAAAGCGCATGGGTGTTTGCGGTTACCATTCCCGTGTTGTCCGTTCTCGTGTTTGGCGTTATGGCGCTTTCGCTTCCCCGCTTTACAAAGGCGCAGGCAATGATGGACAAGGTGATGGGTGCCACGCGCGAAAACCTTGTGGGCGCTCGCGTCATACGCGCATTCGGGCGCGAAGAGAGCGAAAACGAGCGCTTTAAAAAACAGGCGAACGAGCTGAACGCAAGAAAGCGCGAAGCAGGAAATGTGAGCGCGCTCACTGCGCCGCTTACCAGCATTGTGATAAACCTTGCGCTTGTGCTTCTGATTCATAAGGGCGCTTTGAATGTGGATTCGGGCGCGATTACGCAGGGGCAGCTGGTGGCGCTTGTAAACTACATGTCGCAGATCCTCGTAGAGCTTATCAAGCTTGCCAATCTGATCGTCTCCGTTACCAAGGCGCTGGCGTGCTTTAAGCGCGTGCAGGCGGTTATTGAGATTGAGGACGGTATGAGCGAGCGCGAAGAGACGAAGGCGCTTGACAAAGCGTTTCATACTGCGGTTCGCTTTGATAACGTGTCTTTGACGTACGAGGGCGCGGGAGAGGAATCCTTGAAAAATATATCGTTCTCGGCGATGCGCGGCGAGACGATCGGAATCGTAGGGCCTACGGGCTCGGGAAAATCGTCGCTTGTCAGCCTGATTCCGCGTTTGTACGATGCAACGGAGGGAATGGTATCCGTTTTCGGAGAGGATGTAAAAAATGCGTCGATCGATGAATTGCGAAGCAAGATTGCCATCGTCGAGCAGCGCACGATGCTCTTTTTCGGAAGCATTGCGGACAACATTCGCTGGGGCAAAAAGGACGCAAGCGATGAAGAGGTAGTAAACGCGCTTCAAAAGGCGCAGGGTATGGACATTATAAAAAAGAAAGCGGACGGGCTTTCGTCGCCCGTCGGTCAGGCGGGGCGCGCGCTTTCCGGCGGACAGAGGCAGAGAGTATCCATCGCCCGTTCTCTGATCAGAAACAGCGATATACTGATTCTGGACGATTCCGCCTCCGCGCTTGACTTCGCAACCGACGCCCGCCTTCGCGCGGCAATCCGCGATATTAAGGGGCAGCGCACGGTGTTCATCGTATCCCAGCGCGCTTCCAGCGTTCGCCATGCTAACAGAATACTGGTCATGGAGGACGGACAGATTGCGGAAATGGGCACGCATGACGAGCTCATGAAAAAAGGCGAAATGTACAGAGAAATCTATTTCAGCCAGTTCCCGGAGGGTGAAGAGTATGCATAAGAGAATGAATACGCTGAAAACCCTTCTGAAGTATCTGGGAAGGGCGAAATATCTGATTATTGCATCGGTTTTGTTTGCGCTTTTTACGGTGGCGCTTTCGCTGTACATTCCGGTTCTTACGGGCGACGCGGTGGATATGGCGCTTGGAAAGGGGAATGTGGATTTCCCTGAAATCGGGCGGATACTCTTGATGATTGTCTTCTGCGCGCTTCTGTTAGGCCTTTTTCAGTGGCTTTTAAGCATTGTCAACAATCGCATGGCGTTTAACGTTGCAAGGGATATCCGAATCGCGGCGTTTGAAAAGATCGGAAGGCTGGAGCTTCGGGATATTGATTCGCATCCGGTGGGCGACATACTCTCACGCGTCGTGACAGACGTGGATCATCTTTCGGACGGCGTGCTCATGGGCTTTACCCAGCTGTTTACGGGCGTGATTACGATTGTCGGAACGCTTGCATTCATGGTATGGCTGAATGTGTGGATTGCACTGGCGGTGGTGGTTGTAACGCCGCTTTCGCTGGTCGTGGCCTCCTTTATCGCAAAGCGCACATATGATATGTTTCTCGCTCAGTCCAGGCAGCGGGGCGAGGTTACGCGCATGGTGGATGAATGCGTGGGCGGGCTTAAGACGGTTCAGGCGTTTTCCAAGGAAAACGACATGAAGGAAGCGTTTGATAACGCGAATGCCGAGCTTCAGAAGCGTTCTCTTAGAGCCATATTCTTTTCCTCCATCACCAATCCTTCCACCCGTTTTGTAAACTCGATCGTATACGCGCTTGTCGCAGTGATCGGTTCATTGGTATCCTTCGCAACCGGCGGGATAACGGTTGGCCAGCTGACGGTATTTTTAAGCTATGCCAGCCAGTACACAAAGCCCTTTAACGAGATCAGCGGCGTAGTTGCGGAATTTCAGAATGCGCTTGCGTGCGCCGAAAGGGTATTTGATTTCATCAATCAAGATGAAATGGAGAAGGATCCCGAAGGCTTTGAGGAAACGCAGAAGTCCGGCGGAGAAGTGGAATTCCGGAATGTGTGTTTTTCCTATGACAAGGATAAAAAGCTCATTGAGAATATGAATCTTCACGCCCTTCCCGGAAAGAGAATCGCAATTGTAGGACCCACGGGCTGCGGAAAGACTACGATTATCAATCTGCTCATGCGCTTTTACGATGTGGATGAGGGAAGGATTCTCGTAAACGGAAAGGATATCCGGGAGTATAATCGCAAAAAGCTTCGCTCGCTTTACGGCATGGTGCTTCAGGATACGTATCTGAGGCGCGGAACCGTAATGGAGAATATCCGCTTCGGAAATCCGGAGGCTACGGACGACATGGTTGTGGAAGCGGCAAAGAAAGCGCATGCGCATTCCTTTATCAGGCGCTTGAAGGACGGCTACAACACCGTACTTTCCGAGGATGGCGGAGGGCTTTCCCAGGGCCAGAAGCAACTTTTGTGTATTGCCCGCGTAATGCTCCTGTCGCCCGAGATTCTGATATTGGACGAAGCGACCAGCTCCATCGACACCCGAACGGAAAAGCAAATTCAGGATGCGTTTGCGCGCCTGATGACGGGCAGAACCAGCTTTATCGTTGCGCACAGACTTTCCACCATCCGCAACGCCGATACGATTATCGCGATGAAGGACGGAAAAATTGAGGAAATCGGCACGCACGACGAATTAATCAAGAAAAACGGATTCTATTACGACATGTATATGAGCCAGTACCGGTGACAGAAGGAAAGGGAAAGAAACGTGGCGTTTGAATATTTTGATCTGGTTGTTGTGGGCGCGGGGCACGCGGGCTGCGAGGCGGCGCTGGCGGGCGCGCGTATGGGGCTTAAGACGCTGCTTCTTACGCTGAATCTGGACGCTGTCGCGCTCATGCCCTGCAATCCTGCCATCGGCGGAACGGCGAAGGGGCATCTGGTTCGCGAGGTGGACGCGCTTGGCGGAGAAATGGGACGCGCCATTGATGATACGTTCATACAGTCCCGAATGCTGAACACCGGTAAAGGGCCGGCGGTGTATTCGCTGCGCGCGCAGGCGGACAAGAACAATTATAAAAAGCGCATGCGGGACGCCGTTGAAAATCAGGAAAATCTGATCCTGCGCCAGGGCGAGGTTACGGAGCTGATCGTAGAAAACGGCTGCCTGAAAGGCGTTAAAACCGCGACGGGTTCTGCGATTTACTGCCAAAAGGCAGTGCTCTGCACGGGCGTATACTTAAAAAGCCGCATCATCATCGGTCAGCATTCCTGGGAGGGAGGCCCGCAGGGGCTTGTCGCGGCGACAGGGCTTACCAAAAGCCTGATGGACAACGGCTTTGAAATCAGGCGCTTTAAGACCGGAACGCCTGCGCGCGTGGATGTTCGGACGCTGGATTTTTCCAAAATGACGCCCCAGTACGGCGACGATCCGATCGTTCCGTTTTCATTCCTCACGGACGCAAAGGCGCTTACGAATAAATCCATTTGCTATCTTACCTATACCACGGAAAAGACGCATGAAATTATCAAAAGAAATCTGCATCTTTCGCCCATGTATTCCGGCAGCATCAAGGGAACCGGCGCAAGATACTGCCCGTCGATTGAGGACAAGGTGGTCAGATTTGCGGACAAGGAAAGGCACCCGCTGTTTTTGGAGCCGGAGGGACTTGATACGATCGAATGGTATGTTCAGGGCATGTCGTCGTCGCTTCCCGAGGAAGTACAAAGAGAGATGTATCATTCGGTTCCGGGCATGGAAAACGCGGAGCTCATGCGCCTGGCCTATGCCATCGAATACGACTGCATCGATCCTATGCTTTTGACCTGCCATTTTGAAGCGAGGCATATTCGGGGGCTTTACTGCGCCGGTCAGATCAATGGCACCTCGGGCTACGAGGAGGCGGCGGCGCAGGGACTGTACGCCGGCATTAACGCCGCGCTTTCCGTAAGGGGCGAAGAGCCGCTCACGCTGAACCGCGCGAACAGCTACATCGGCGTAATGATCGACGACCTTACCACCAAGGGAACGGATGAGCCGTACCGCATGATGACCTCGCGCGCGGAATACCGCCTGCTCTTAAGGCAGGATAACGCCGATATACGCCTGACGGAGATGGGCATAAGAACCGGACTCATCTCGGAGGAAAGGCATAACAAGCTCATCAAAAAGATCGAGGGGCTGAAACAGGGTGTTGAGTACCTGCGCGGAAAGTGGGTTCCGCCGACGGAAAAGATGAACGCGCTGCTTAAGGAAAAGGGCGAAACGCCGATGAATGCTTCGGCAAGGCTGAGCGATTTGATCAAGCGCCCGAATCTTACGTATGAGGATTTGCGGGTGGCGGACGAAGCGCTTCCCAATCTTCCGGACGACGCCCGGGAGCAGACGGAAATCGAAATCAAATACGAGGGCTATATCGAGCGCCAGCATTCGGAAACGAGAAAGTTCCTGCGCGAAGAGCAGATGGCGCTTCCGGAGGATATCGACTATATGGCGATCGATACGCTTAGAATCGAGGCCCGGCAGAAGCTTAACAAGGTGAAGCCCAAGTCGCTGGGGCAAGCCTCGCGCATTCCGGGCGTGTCGCCGGGCGATATCACGGTACTCATGATTCTTATGGAAAAGCGAAGACGGGAGGCGAAAAACGCATGATAGCGCATATCCTGTCGTCTGCGGAGAAAATGGGCGTTTCGGTGACAAAGGAAATGGCCGAAAGGCTTCTGAAATACCATGAAATGCTGGTTTCGGCGAATAAGGAAATGAACCTTACGCGCGTACCCGATGATCCCGTTGAGGCGGCGGACAGAAATTATCTGGACTGCCTGACGATTGTGCCTCTTTTGCGGGATGCGGAAACGTTTATAGATGTTGGAACCGGCGCGGGCTTTCCGGGTCTTCCGGTTGCCATTGTGTGTCCGCACATCCGCGTGACGCTGATGGACGCGCTCAATAAGCGCGTAGGCTTTTTAAAAAGCGTAATAGAGGCGCTTTCTCTGAATGCGGCTGCCGTTCATTTCCGCGCGGAGGACGCCGCGAAAAAACCGGAATTCCGCGATGCGTTTGATATCGCTTCCGCCCGTGCGGTTGCCGAAATGAACGTGCTTTCGGAATGGCTTCTCCCGTTTGTAAGGACGGGCGGGCGAATGCTCGCCATGAAGGGTCCGAACGCGGACGATGAAATGAAGAGAGCCGAAAACGCGCTCACGCTTTTAAACGGAAGGCTGATATCCGTACACAAAACCCAAATTCCGGGAAGAGACTGGGATCACAGGATTGTGGAAATCGAGAAAACGGCGCCGACCCCCGAAAGATTTCCGAGAAGAAGCGGCATGGCGGAGAAAAGACCGCTGTGAAGAAACGATAATGACAAATACCCCCTCGCTTGTAAAAACGCTTACGGAGCGCTTTTACAGCGAGGGGGTTTCAATTCGGCGGTATTTCAGATACTACTGATCGAAGAATTTGGCTTCCAGCATGGCGCAGAGCGCATGATAGATGGGAAGGTGGCACTCCTGAACATCTGCGGGGCAGCTTCCCGGGGCGATGATTGCGATATCTGAGATTCTGGAAAGCTTTCCGCCGGTTCCGCCGGTTAACGCGATGACGGTCATGCCGATTTCCTTGGCGGTTTCAGCGGCGAGACACACGTTTTTCGCATTGCCGCTTGTGGATATGCCGATCAGTACATCGCCTTTTCTGCCGTACCCAAAGGTTTGCTGGGCGTATACATAGGCGGGATCTTCATCGTTTGCAAAAGCGGTAGAGAGGGCGCTGTGTCCCGTAAGCGCGATGGCGGGAAGCGCACCCTGCAGGCAATTGATGGGGCTGGATTCCGTTTTTCCGGAAACCCTGCGCTTCAGGTAGAAGCCCTTCATAAGCTCGCCCACGATGTGCTCCGCATCTGCACAGCTTCCGCCGTTTCCGCATACAAGCAGCTTCCCTCCGCTTTTGAATGAGTCGCGAAGGGCGATGTATGCGTTCATCAGATCGTCCTTTGTGTCCTGAAGGCGCGGATATTTCATGTACAGCGCGTCGTAATGATCCTGAACCACCGGGTTCATTTCATCGCCGCCCGTCATGGGATCAATGCCCAAGCCGTACAGCGCGGTCATGATTCCCGCGTAATCGCCGATCTTTTCGCCGGTCTCCGCCGGAACCACCTTTACGGCGCTCAGGGAATAGGGGATGCATTCTTCTTTCAGCACTTCCTCCATGGACGGACGAAGCAGCGTTTCCGTGCGGGCGAATATGCTGCCGATGACGATTTTTTCGGGGTTGAAAGAATCGATCAGAAGCGCGAGGCCTTTTCCGAGCATTTTTCCGATGTGACTGTAAATGGCGATTGCATCGCGGTTTCCGCGGTAGGCGTATTCTGCGATCAGTTTTGCGGAGATTTCCTCAAACGGATGGCCGTCCAGAATCCACGCGGGGGTTTTTCCGCCTGCGATTGCCTTTTCCGTCCATTCCTTCGCCTGACGGGCGATGCCGCCGCCGCTTACGTAGCCTTCAAAGGAGCCCGCTTTTCCAAAGCCCACAGGACCCGTTTCCGTAAGGCGCAGATGTCCGATTTCGCCGCCCATATCGCTTGCGCCTCGCATGAGCCGGTTTTCTGCGATCACGCCCGCGCCCATGCCGGTGCCCATCGTGCAGAAGATCATATTTTCCGTATTCCGTCCGGCGCCCAATTTCCACTCCACCAGCGCGCATGCATTTGCGTCATTTTGAAGAAAGGCGGGAACGCCGAAATGCTTTTCGAGAATTTCCGTGATCGGTATATCGTTCCAGCCGGGCAGGTTCGGCGGCGCGAGCACGCGCCCGGTACGGCTGTCGAGGGGGCCGCCGCAGCTTACGCCGACCGCCGCGATATCTAAGCGGTTTAAGCCGTTTCTTTCAAGAATCTGGTCGCCCGATTCGATAATCCGCCGGATCATATCCTCCGGCCCTTTTTCCGCATGGGAGGGAAAGGCGATTCGGTCGAGCAGCTGTATGCCGTTTTTTACGTTTGCTATGACGGCGGCGCATTTGGTTCCGCCGATATCCAGACCGAGGAATGTATTCATAAATATGCCTCCGATGCTGTAAATGTCTGATACATACTCATTACATTCGATGCAAAGATTCTAAAATCCTGCCGGGTATTGCGGATTATATACGTTATAATCCGATAACGACTGTCATATATTCTTTACAATGTAAATAATACATTAAAAAATTCGTATTTTTTCAATGCATTATTATTGACATCATATGATGAATGGAGTATAATGCCTATATTGTTAATCCCTTATACGACCGACGATGGTTTTGGTGCATATTGAGCGACCGACTGTATGTTGGAGAAACGACGATGAAAGCACATTACCTGCCGATTGTTAAGGCTTCAGACGCCGCATTCGACCGCTCAAAGCGGCGAATCACTGTCGATCCTCGAACCCCCTATACAGGTGCGATGGACGATATGACATATCTTGTCGAGCCCGGAAACGGCGCGGGACTGATCAGCGCCTGCTGTGTTTTGTATTCCTGCGAAGAAAGCCGCTATTATCGGGACAAAGAGCTCCTTTCTATTATCAATAACGCATGCTCCATGTTTTTGCGTTCCTCCCATCCGGACGGAACCATTGATTTTCTTGCGACAAATTATTATACGCCCGCCACCTTTGAAATTCAGGGCTTTGCCCGAGGCTATAAGGTGTTTATTAAGTATATGTCGGGCACGGAAGATGAGCTTGAAGCGCAGAAAAATATGAAAAAAGCGCTGGATCTTCTGTCCGACGGCTGTTTGAACGGCGGCTTCCACACGCCCAACCACCGCTGGGTGGAATGCGGGGCGATGCTGATGAGCCACAATATTTTAAATAAGCCTGCGCTTGTGAAAAAGGTGGAAAGCTACCTTTCCGAGGGAATCGACTGCGACGAATACGGCGAGTTTACCGAAAGAAGCATGGGTTCTTACAATCCCATCAATGTAAATTCCATGCTTACAATGGCGGAGGAAGGCGGATATACCGAGCTTTACCGCTATGCAAAGATGAATCTGGATCTTACATTCAAGTATTTGGACGGCGATGGCACGCTGTTTACGAAGAATTCCCGGCGGCTTGACAGCGGATACAATGACTTTTTTCCCGCGCATGCGTGGTATTATCTGTATCTGTGGGCGGGCGAAAAGTTCGGCGATTTGCGGTATTTGAAATTCGCCTCCGATATGTTTGAAAGCGCGTTATCCCGCGGAAGCATACCGGCGCCATTGTGGCTGTATCTTGAAAAGCCGCAGCTCAAAACCCTGGAGCCGGATTTTTCGGGCGTTTCCATACCCGATACCTATCACGCATTCTATCCGAATTCGAATATCCTCCGCGTTCGGAAGGAAGATTTTTCCTACACCCTCATATGCAGAAATCCGGATTTTTTGCATATAAAATTCGGAAGCAAAACCATGACGGTCAGAATGTGTTCCTCCTTTTTTGCGGTTGCGCAGTTTGCACCCGAAAAAATCGAGAAAACCGATACCGGCTACCGCGTCCGGTTCAGCGGGCACGGCGAATACAAGGGCTTGTTCCCCGAGCCGCCGCCGTCGCCCGAGTGGGATAAAATGGATCATTCGCTAAGACCTGTTCTCCATTCCTGCGATCTGGATTATACGGTGGATATTACGGACAGAGAAGACGGATTTGACATGCATATCCTTTTGGACAATACGCCCTTTGTCCCCTTCAAGCTGGAATTTGTGATACCGCCGGATACTCGTCTGGAAACCGAAAGCATGATTATGGATACGTATCCGGGCGGAACAATCGCAGTAAAATACGGAGATATGCGCCTGGAAGACGTAAAAACGGCCAATGAGGTGACCGTCAGGGGGCTTTTTGCAAAGCATATGTATCATCAGACGATGCGAGGCAGTATTCCGCAGAACAAAGAGGCTTTTACGGTTTATTCCACCGGCTTTTCTCCGATTGACGCTGCGATCCGCTTCGATTTTACCCGCCGCATGGCTGCGAGGGCGATGGATCGGAAAATCTGACAGTATGATATGCGCATGAATGCGCTGAATAAAAAAAGGAGGGAACAGGATGTCGTTGTACATGGCGGAAAAGGATTTGCGCCGCAAGCACAGGCATGAAACGCTGAAGCTGGTCGGACGCTACTGGCAATTATACCTTATGGTGCTTCCGCCGATTATTACCACCTTTATCTGGCATTACATACCGCTCTACGGCGTTATAATCGGCTTTAAGGATTTCGAATCGAAAGTGGGTATCATCGGAAGCGCATGGTACGGCTTCGGACATTTCGAATGGTTCTTTAACCGTCCGTCCTTCTGGACGATTCTGTGGAATACGATTCGAATATCGCTCTATTCCTTTGCAACCTTTCCCTGTTCGATCATATTCGCGCTGATGATCAACGAGCTTACGAACAAGAAGTTCAAAAAGACGGTGCAGATGATCAGCTACATGCCGCACTTCATTTCAACCGTTGTAGTCTGCGCAATGGTTCACATGTTCTTTAACGCCGCAGACGGCATTGTGAACCACGCCATACGCACCCTGGGCGGAGAAACGGTGGAATTCCTGTACGAGCCCAAGCTGTTTGACCATCTCTATGTGTGGTCCGGCGTATGGCAGGGACTTGGCTGGGGCACGATCATCTACCTTGCCAATCTTTCCAACGTATCGCCCGATCTGATTGAAGCGGCGAGGCTCGACGGCGCAAGCAGATGGGATGTAGTGGTTCACGTAAACATTCCAACCATTCTTCCCACCATCGTCATCATGCTGATTCTTCGTGTGGGCGGCATCTTGGGCGTAGGCTTTGAAAAGGTGTTCCTTCTGCAGACGCAGAGAAATATTTCCGCAAGCCGCGTAATTTCCACCTATGTATACGAGCTTACGCTCGGCGCGGGCGGCTCCACCGCATACTGGGACACCTCGGCGGCCATCGGCCTTTTCAACTCGATTATCAACCTTATACTGATCATATTTACAAACTCCATTGCTCGCAGACTCTCCGATGTAACGCTGTGGTAGAAGGGAGCGGATGATATGAATACGCAGGCAGCTGTAAAGAGCCCGCCGAATGTAAAGATCAAAAAACGCATCCGCCGTTCGCGCGGAGACGTGGTGTTTGATGTAATCAATATCGCAATCATCGTGCTGATCACGCTGATTATGATATATCCCATGTGGTACGTAATCATCGTATCCTTCGCAACGCCCGAAGAAGCGGCGCTTGGACAATTGTACTTCTGGCCGAAGACGCTGACGCTGGAGGCCTATCAGAAGGTATTTTCGGAAAAGTCGATCTGGGTCGGATATCTGAACACGATCATATACACCGTATGCCATACGCTGTACGTGCTGGCGCTCACGATTCCGTCCGCATACGCGCTTTCCAAAAAGAAAATGCCCGGACGCGTGGCGATCACCTGGTATTTCTTCGCCACCATGTTTATCTCCGGCGGTCTTATTCCTTCCTACATGCTGAATAAATCCCTTGGAATCGTAAACACCCGCTGGATTATGATTCTGGGAATGGGCGTAGGATATTCAAACCTTGTAATTACAAGAACCTTCTACCAGACTTCCATACCCAACGAAGTCTACGAATCCGCCTACATCGACGGCGCGTCGGAATGGCAGACGTTTACGAAGATCGCCATACCTTTGTCCGGCGCAATCATTGCGGTTATGGCGCTGTATGCCGCAGTCGGAACCTGGGGCAGCTGGTATACGGCGTTTATATACATAACAGATCAGGCTAAATGGCCATTGCAGCTGCGGCTTCGCCAGATACTGATACTGAACGAAACGCAGTCGCTCGATATTACGCAGATGACACAGGAAG
This sequence comes from Clostridia bacterium, assembly GCA_017396845.1. Lineage (GTDB taxonomy): Bacteria > Bacillota > Clostridia > Christensenellales > Aristaeellaceae > SFHK01. Next base: position 3,785 of record JAFQKQ010000073.1, on the reverse strand, counting down.
ATATCGAGATGATGCAGCATCAGGCATTCCTGATGTACACGGTGAAATACGCCATCATCTTCGTAGCCTGTCTGCCCATGCTTGTGCTCTATCCCTTCGTGCAGAAGTACTTTGTCAAGGGCGTAATGATCGGGTCTGTAAAGGGATAAGCCTGAAAAGCTACAGGCCACGCGAACAGGACGGACAAACAGCACGACCGACGGATATGGAAAGGAGATAACCTCATGAAGAAACTCATTTGCATGGTACTTGCTCTAATGCTTGCCTTGGGCATGTCCTCTGCGTTAGCCTCCACCTACTACGGCGGCTATGACGATGTGATTGAAGCATCCATCGTTGTCTATCAGCGTTCCAATCAGGGCGCGGCTGAAGACATCTGGTGGTGGGACTTCTGCGAAGCCTATTTCGGAATCAAGTTCAACGTAACCCAGGTTACCAGCGCCTCTGACTATAAGTCCGTAGCATTCATGTCCGGCGATATGCCCGACGTATTTTATCAGATGTTCATGGATTCGTCTGCTGTTGTAGAGCAGGGCGTAACCAACGGCTATCTGATTCCGCTGGACGAGTACATCACTCCCGAAATCATGCCCAACCTCTCCAGAATCTTTGAAGCGCATCCGGAGTACAGGAGTCTGATCTCTGCCGGCGACGGCAAGATCTATTCTCTGGGCGTATTCCAGAATGCGGAGAGCCCGCTGATGACCTTCTACATCAATCAGCGCTGGCTGGATGAGGCGGGACTTGAAATGCCCACCACGCTCGATGAGTTCACCGAGGTTATGGCTGCCTTCAAGGCGCGCGGCGAGGATGTAGTACCGCTGACCGGCGACCTTGGAAACCAGCCCAGATTCATCGCCAACGCTTTCGGATGGATCACCGACAGCGCCAGCTACCTGACCAAGATTGCTCTTAAGGATAATGTGCCGATGTTCATCTACGCGGACGAAGAGCGCTTCCCGGCCTTCATGGAGGTTATGAAGGAGTACATCGAGTTGGGATACTTCTCTGCAGACGTATTCGATGATCAGTACGCCGGCAACCAGACCGCAGCCCAGAAGGCAAACGACCTGACCGGCTTCGATCAGAACACCAGCAACGCCATCGATCCCAACGAGTGGACCGCCGCCATCCCGCTGACCAGCGAGTGGAAGGATACTCCCTCCATCGCCCGTTCCTACAACGCCGTAAACTGCCAGTCCTTCAACATCTCTTCCAAGTGCGATCCCGCCAAGATCGAGCGCCTGATGAAGTGGGTTGACTGGCTCTACGACTATGACAACTACACCATGAGCCATTGGGGCCCGAGCGTAAACGAGACCGAATGGCTGCTTGGCCTTGAGAGCGGCTACACCGCGACCATGGACGAAGCCACCGGCAAGTATGTTTACAGCGCAGCTGAAGTTGACAACGGCACCTACACCTCCTGGGGCGACTATCAGAACCGCCGCATTCAGGGCATCATCGGCGGATATCTGGGCCTGAACATCGACATGTTCGGCGAGGGCACCCGTGAGTACAATCCGCCCACCTACCTCAACAAGGTGGACGAGAACGTTCTGCCGTATCTGGTAGATTGCTATCCGAACATCGTATTCTTCGATGCGGATACCAACACCCGCATTTCCGAGCTTGCAACGGAAATCAATGCGTACGTAAACGAGCAGTATGTAGCCTTTATCTCCGGCGAGAAGGAGATGAGCGAAGAGAATCTGGCGGAATACTTCCAGACGATCTACGATCTCGGTTATGAAGAGTACGTACAGTACTACATCGATTACTACGACGCATATCTCGGAAAATAATATCTCGCTAACCGGGCGCGCGGCTTAAACCGCCGCGCGCCCGCCGGGGGATAGCGAGCACAGGCAACCGTCGGCAGAAGGGGTCGGCGGTTTGTTTTTTTGTTTCGAAATTGGCGTAAAAGATAAAGCGAAATTGGCGGAAAAAGATAAAGCGTTATTGACATCACGTGCGGTTTGTGGTATGATTTTCGTTAGATGATTACCTTTAGAGGAGCATTATGTAAACGAATGGACGTAGATAGTTGCGACGGCGGTAACGGCCGATCACGATGGAAGCAGTTTTATAGTAAAGAGCAAACCTTTTTCAAGTGTGATTGAATAAGGCGTTGCTCTTTTTGTGCTGTTTGAAATTGTCGGCCGGAACACGGTATGCGAAATGATTAAGGAGGAATATCTTTGGACGCGCACATAGGTGGCTCGCTTCTTTTGCAGCTTGCGCTGATTGTATTTGGCGCAGTGTTTACATGCGCTGAAACCGCAGTGATTTCGATCAACGACAGTAAACTTCAGCAGCTTGCGGCTGCGGGCGATAAGCGCGCGGCAAGGCTTGTGCGCCTTACCGGTCAGCCGACGCGGTTTCTTTCCGCGATTCAGTCGGCGCTTACACTTGCGGGCTTTCTGGGAAGCGCCTTTGCGGCGAAAAACTTTTCCGGAATTCTTGTCGGCTGGGCGGCAGGGCTTAGCGACAAGATTCCGCATTCGGCGCTGGAGGCGATTGCAGTCGTATTGATTACGCTTCTGCTTAGCTATTTTACGCTCGTTTTCGGGGAAATGGTGCCCAAGCGGATTGCGATGAAGAATGCGGAGAGCATTGCGCTCAATATGAGCGGTCTGGCGGCATTTATTTCCGCACTGTTCTATCCGCTTGTCGCCATTCTTACGGTGTCTGCCAATATCATGCTGCGCCTTTTCGGCATCGATCCCAACGAAAAGGATGACGAGGTCAGCGAGGAAGAAATCCGAATGATGGTGGACGTCGGAAGCGAAACCGGCGCCATCGATCCGGAAGAACAGCAGATGATCAATAACGTATTTGAGTTTGATGATCTCACTGCCGGTGAATTTGTTACGCACCGAAAGGAGGTAGACCTTCTTTCGATGGACGAAACGGATGAGGAATGGGAAAAGACCATCTTTGAAAGCATGCATTCGCTGTATCCCGTCTGCGAAGAGAGCGCCGATCACATCATCGGCATACTCCATGCGAGGGAATACTTCCGCCTTCGCGATAAAAGCCGCGAAAGCGTAATGAAAAACACCGTGAAAGAGCCGTTGTTTGTTCCTGAAAGCGTGTGCGCCAACGTACTTTTCCGGCAGATGAAAAAGACGCGCAACCGCCTTGCGGTGGTATTGGACGAATACGGCGGTATGCTCGGTATCGTCACGATGAACGACCTTCTTGAGCAGCTGGTCGGCGATTTCGACGAGGATCAGGATATCGACGGAAAAGAGGAAACCGAAATCGAAAAGGTTGGCGATAATACGTGGAGAATCAAAGGAAGCGCCGATATGACGGAGGTCGCGCAGGAGCTTAACGTAGTTCTTCCCGCCGATGAATTCGAAACCTTCGGAAGCTTCGTCTTCGCGCAGTACGGATACATCCCCGAGGACGGAAAACAATTCGAAATCAACGCATGCGAATTAAACATCCGCGTGACCGAAGTAAAAGAACACAGGCTGGAAAACGCGCTGGTGACTCCGGTGGAAGCGGCCTAAATCAAAAAATAAAACAGTCGGCAGACAGCAAAGCGCACTTCAAGCAGGAAGTGCGCTTTATCGTCTGCCGACTGCAAAGCTTTGGAAGCTGCTGCCGGTAAATCCCTTGGGGGCTGTTGCAAAAAGCAGCACCAAAGAAGAACTTGATGATTTACAAGCCTCTTAACGCCCTTTTTTGTTCCGCCCGTCAGCGCAAGCGCCGCCGGGTACGCTCGGCGATTTTACAAATCGCTGTCGCTAGTCGGCTTTCAGCCGACCTCTAAT
>JAFQKQ010000072.1 GCA_017396845.1 Clostridia bacterium | reverse complement strand
TTTTAATGACATCTGTCTTTGGCGCTTATGCGCAGGACGCATACCGGATCGATGAATTTGAGCTTGAGCTTTCCTCCGGCTGGACGGTTTCAAAAGGGGAAGAGGATGTTGTCAAGGTACAGCATGACGGAGCGGTTTCCGTGATTGCTACAAGGCGCCTGGACGAAACGATGATATCCGTCATTGAGGATTGGGGCGTTGATATGCATGTCGAGTACTTCGCCTCCAAGGTTCTTAAGGATATGAAGAAGATGGACGATGTCGTTCTGCGCTATCCTTCGGCGGTCTTTACGGGATATATGGAAAGAGACGGAATAAAACTGTCGGCTGTGTATTGGGGAATGGTTTACGGCGCTGAATATCTGGAAATTGTGACGGCCATTTCCGGCGGAACACCGGAGGATGCATTGGCTTCTTCGAAGGATATCGCCGAACGCATTATGTACACAGGCCCGGACAGCGATTATTCCGCGATCCAGAGCGCGTCTGTTTCCGAGAGGGTTGTCGCAGAGAACAATTATTTCTCGTTTGTGAGCGATGAGGAATATGAGTCTGTCATTGATGCAAGAGATTACGCGATTATAGGAAATGATCGTAAAATGTGCGACATCAGCGTAGTGAAGTACAATGAAGAGGATTTAAAGCGGCTCACCAAAGCCGGTAGGGAAGGTTTTGTGGAATTCTGGCTGAGCGAGATGGAATACTCGGAAAAGAAAAAGCAGGACATCAATGTTTGCAACGTAAAGACGAAGGCTGTATACGGATATGTTCAGATCGACGGAAGCAAGAAGCCTGTCGCGTTTACAATTTTCTGGCACGGCGATGTGATGATCTCGTTTGAACTGGTGATGTTCGAAGGAACACCGGAGGATGCGTTTGACGAGCTGATCGTAACGATGGAAGATCTGGTGCTCAAGTATTAAGCGGATGGATAAAGGATTTCCCCAGAAAAGAATAGGAGAATAGGATATGAATAGCAATACTGTTGAAGTGAAAAAAGGCAATTATATTTTGGGTGTGATCGGTGCAATCATAGGTCTTATTCCGGGTATGATACTCTTTGTGGCTTTTGTGAGCATGACCAATACTGCTTTGCGTCCGATAAGTATTTTGACGGGCTTTTTGCCCGGGGTGCTGTATAATGCATGCGGCGGACGAAGAGGTAATTTCAAGAAGCTGTTCATTATTTTTATGGTACTGTTTTCCGGTGTCCTGACTGTTGCGGTGGCGGAATACGCCGTGGCTGTAAAAGTGCTGATGGATGAATCCGGCTGCAAACTCGGCGAAGCTTTGGAGTATATGAGGGTGCTGGGGATTGCCGATGAGCTGTATAGGGATTCCGGAGTTATCGGTGAAATTGCGAAGGAAGGCTTTTTTGCCACAGTATTCGCTTATGTCGGCGTAGGCTTATCCTTCTTAATCGATCGCAATAAAGAGAGAAAGCTGGCTCAAGCCAACATGCCTTACGAAACGGAAGAGGAAGAGAATCATGTAGACCTCTCCAGCATCCACTCGATGCATGTAAAGAACGACGATCAGGAACAGTAATAACAGCAAGTAATAATTAAATTGGGACCGCCTCCATCCGGCGATATACGCCGGATGGAGGCGGTCCAGTTTGTTTGATGAAGTTTTGCAAGAGCTGTTATTCCATATTTTCGCTTACGTCAATGATCGGCAGCGCGGAGTTTGCGCCGACAATCTGGGGCAGCTCGCCGTTCCACTGATTGGCTTCCATGTAGCTGATCAGCGCTTCCGTCAGGGATTCGGCAATCAGCTTATTGGCTTCGGCTTCGGCTTCGCTCCTGAGCTTGACGGCTTCGGCTTCCGCCTGCGCTTCGATCTTCAGGATTTCCGCCTGCGCCTGAGCGGCGATCTTCTCGCGCTCGGCGGTAGACTCGGCGATGATTACCAATTCTTCCTGCTCGGTCTCGGTCTTGAGCTTGGTCTGAAGGGCAACCTGCTTGGCTTCTACGGCGTCGGTAAAGGCGTCGGTAAAGTCGATATCCTCAATTGCGATTGAGCCTACCAGGATGCCGTAGGGCTCCATTTCGGGCTCGAGCAGATCCTTGATCTGTGCGGAGAGGGAGTTTCGTACCTCCATCAGCTTTTCGGCGGTGTACTGGGTGAAAACGCTCTTGGCGCATTCTTCGATGCGGGGCTCCATGACGGTTTCATAGTAGTTTACGCCTACGTTCTTGTAAAGGTGCTGCGCCTTCTCCTTGTTTACGGAGTAGTTTACGGTGCAGGTGATGTCTACCTGCTGGATATCGCTGGAGAAAGCCTGCATCTTAATGGAAGCCTTCTGCGTGCGGTTGTCCATCATGACGACTTCCTGCAGGGGGCTTTTCAGGTGGAAGCCCTCGCTGAGCACGTAATCCTCAACTCTTCCGAAGGTGGTCACTACGCCGGTATGACCGGTAGGTACGGTGACGAAGGGAGAGAATGCGCTTAAGAACACGATGATGATCAGTACCAGCGCGAGCGCAATAAAGATGACGGGCTTTTTGATTTTAAACGTTTTCTTTCCATAGACGGGCGTCTGATTCATTTGTATTCCTCCTCGTTTGTTTGATGGATATATCATATAATAAATTGTTTCAGGGCGCAATACGCGTTTTTTCAATTATACAAAAGCATGCGCAATTTGTCGGAATTTGCGTATGATTCCAATTATCCGGTCTACGAAAGCTTCTTGCGCAGGCGCTCAACAAAGCTTTCGCGGCTGAGCGTTACAAAACGAACGGGCTCGGGGGCCTTTGATATGCGAATCTTCGCATGTGCGCGGATGGGGTGAATGTCGCCGTCCACACTCAGAACCGCGTCGTTTTCGCATTCCAGCGTCACGAAGCTGTTTGCGGAGAGTATGATGGATCGGCTGACCAGCGTATGGGGCGCAAGCGGCGTAAGCACGATCGATTCGCTCACGGGATCGACAATCGGGCCGCCGGCGGACAGACTGTAGCCGGTGGAGCCCGTGGGCGTGGCGGCGATCAGGCCATCTGCGGTGTAGCGCATAAGGTTTACGCCGTCTACGTTCACGGTAAAGCGGATTACGCCGTGATCCGCCTTTTGAAGCGCCACATCGTTCAGTGCGTTTATCATAGGAATGCCGTCGACTACGGTTGAAAGCGTCATGCGGTTTTCTAAAAAGAATTCGCCCGAGAATATTTTTTCAAAGGCGCATTCCAGATTTTCCGGTTCGATTTTCGGAAGATAGCCGAGCGTTCCCGCATTTACGCCAATGAGCGGCTTTTTGCACAGCTTGTGTGCGGAAACCACCGTTCCGTCGCCGCCGATAGAGACGGCAAAATCAGCCTGCAGGGGATCCGGAGTGCTTTCGTGTCCGTGCTTGCGTATAAATGCTTCCGCCTGTTTTTTAAGCGTTTCCGCCTGCGGACGGCTGGGGTGGATTTTGAAAAAGAATTTCATGCGGCACCTGCTTTTTATGTGTTGCTTGGTGAGTCCAAGCGCCGATAGGATTTCAGATATACGCGTCAGCCGAATATCTCGCCGTCCAGGGCGCTTCTTGCGGCGAGTATGTATTTGGCGGTGTCCAGCGGGTGAACGCCTCTTCTGGGGCAGGTCTTGCCCATGGTAAGGTCGCATTCCCTGTAGCCCTTGAGCTTGGACGACAGAGCGCCGCGGCCGGATGTGATTCTCTGAAAGCGCACGGGGAAATCGGCGCTTTCGGCGGCAGGGGCTTCACAAAGGAGCTTGATCTTTCCGTCCTTTGCATTTGTGGAGAGCACGCAGCCGCGCATGGCGTTCATTTCGCCGATAATCCTGCCCGCCCCGTTTTCGTCTACCGTTACTTCCATCTCGAGAATCGGTTCCAAAAGCGTGCTTCCGCCCCTTTGAAGCGCGTCCATAAACGCCATGGGCGTCGCTACAACGAAGTCCAGCGGGTGAGTATGAATCTCGTGGTCGCCGCCGTCGATCAGCTTTACGTGTACGTCGTCCACCTGCCAGCCCAGCATACCCTGCCGCGTGGCCAAACGGATGGAGTTGGCTACCTGATGCTGATAGCGGAGCTTGATCTGCCTGGGCGAAACCGTGGATTCAAACGTCACGCCGCTTCCGCGCGGAGAGGGCGAAATTTCAAATTTGATTACTGCCCAGCACGGCTTTGGCATAGTATAGGCAACAAAACCGACTGCAGTTTGTTTTATGGTCTCGCGGTAGATGACTTCGGGTTCTGAGAAATCGACATGCAGCTGAAAGCGTGAAAGAAGATCCTCTTTGAGAACCTCCAGCTGAATTGCGCCCATCAGCTTTACATGCATGCTTCCGGAGATGATCGTCACATCCAAAAGCGGATCCTCCGCCGCCAACAGCTCGAGCGCGCGCTTGAGAGAGGGGAGCTGATCGGCTGATTCCGGAATTACCTTCGTCATGAAAAGGGGCGCACGAATGCTTCCAAGGCGTATTTTTTCTGGAAGAAGAGCGCTGTCGCCGATCACCTGTCCCGTTTTTACATCGCCTAAGCCGTATACGACGGCGATATCGCCCGCTTTCATTTCGCCAACGTCGTCGCCCCGTCCGGATGCGCCGATTGAACGGATCTGGGTAATCTTTCTTTCCTCCACTGTGTCCGCTTCGCCGTATTCGTTTTCCTTATGAACGGTGATGCGGGCCATATCGCGGTTTTTGAGCGTGCCGGAAAACAGGCGCACATAGGCGGCGCGCCCCATGAGCGGATCCGGCTCGACGGCGAAAACAACGCCGCTCACGGTGCTGCCTGAATCTTCTTCGGGCTTTGGAAGGAAGGACACGACTGCGTCGAGCAGCTCGTCAACGCCTTCACCGGTGAGCGCGCTTCCTGCGTATACGGGATACATGCAGCCGTCCGATACGCCCTTGGCCGCGTGCGAAATCAGCGTTTTTTTGTCCCAGATAACGCCTTCCATGTACGCATCCAGCGCTTCCTCATCCGTTTCAGCGATGGCCGCCATCATATCCTCGCTGCTTTTTGCGTCGAATGCAGCGGGAGAAAGCTGCTTTCTGATAGACGAGAGCACATCTGAAAGCAAAGAGACGTTTCTGTCCATCTTATTTACGAATATGAGCGTCGGAATGCGGGTCTGTCGCAGCTTTCGAAACAGCACCTCTGTCTGCGGCTGTATGCCGTCCGGCGCGGATACGAGCAGAATCGCGCCGTCGATTGCCCACATGCCGCGTTCGATCTCGGAGGAGAAATCGGCGTGACCGGGGGTGTCGATCAGGCGGATGGAGGCGCCTTTCCACGAAAGTGGAGCGCAGGCGGATTTTACGCTGATTCCGCGTCTGCGCTCTACATCGAGCCTGTCGGTGTGCGCGGTTCCGGAATCCACGTAACCTGCGGAACGGATTTCGCCGCTTTTCACCAGCAGCCGTTCCGAAAGCGTGGTCTTACCCGCGTCGACATGGGCAAATATTCCTATGTTTCTGATATCAGTAATCATGCTTTATTGATAAGCGTAAGCCTCAAAAGGTTGAGCGCATGCTTAACGCTTGCGGTTCGTATGTTCGTGCGGTTTCCGTGGAAGCGGAATTCATGGGCATATGCGCCTTCTCTGTCGGCAAGGCCGATATACACAAGGCCTACCGGTTTTTCTGCCGTGCCGCCGTCGGGCCCTGCGATGCCGGTAATGGAGAGCGCGTAGTCGCTGCCGCTGTTTTTCCTTGTGCCATAGGCCATTTCCTGCGCGCAGGCGCGGCTGACAGCGCCGGAAAACAACAGCGTTTCTTCTCTTACGCCCAGCAAGCGGCGCTTGGCGTCGTTTGAATAGGTGATATAGCTTTCGGAAAACACTTCCGACGCGCCGCTTAAGTCCACAATAGATGAGGAGAGCATGCCGCCCGTGCAGCTTTCCGCAAAGGACACGGTTTTTCCCTGCGCTTTCAGCATTTTGAGAACCGTCCCCGGGAGATCTTCATATAGACCCTCTGCGTATACAGCGTTTCCGAGGCGGCGGCGGATTTCGTTTTCCACGGGATCGAGAATTGGCGCAGGATCCTCGCCAAGCGCGCACATTACGGAAATGCGGGCCGTACACTCCGCCGTCGAGCAATACAGCGCGAGCGTAGGAGAGCCTAGGTGGAAAAGATCCTGAAGCTGAGTTTCAATCGTCGATTCGCCGATTCCGAAAATATGCAGGTATCTTGAAACCAGCGTCTGTCCGCTTTTTTTCTGAAGATAGGGGAACAGACAGTTTTCAAACATATCCTTCATTTCGGAAGGCGGCCCCGGAAGCACGGCGACGGTTTTATTGTCCTTTTCGATGATGCAGCCGGGCGCGGTGCCCACGCGGTTGGGCATGACAATGGAACCTTCGGGAATGAGCGCCTGTTTGAAATTGTTTTGGGTAATGGGTCTTCCGATGCGCTTTTGGAACGCCATCAGGTTTTCAAGGCTGCCGGCGTCTTCAACCAGCTTCAATGAAAAATGCTGAGCGACGGTCTCCTTGGTAAGATCGTCCTCCGTGGGGCCGAGCCCGCCGGTGGTGATCACCATATCGCTTCTGAGAAGCGCCGTTTCAAGCGCTTCGTCTAAACGGCCTGCATTATCGCCCACAACCGTATGACGGTATACCGTGATGCCGACGCTGGTCAGGCGCTGGGATATGTACTGCGCATCGGTATTGGCAACCTGCCCCATGAGCAGCTCCGTGCCGACGGATAAAATCTCACATACCATAGATTATCCTCTTAATCACATGTCGGTAATGTGGTGCTTGTTGGACCAAACATAGCTGAAGCCGGAATAGAGTGTGAGCGCGAGGGATACATACATCATGATATCGGTGAGTATATCCCAGATTGTATGCGCTTCCGCGTCCAATTCGCGCATGGGAATCAACATAATCGCCATGGGAATGTAGATCATCTGCGATACGGTTTTCAGTTTTCCCCAGATACCGGCGGCGATTACAGTTCCTTTGGTTGAAGCAACCAGACGGAAGCCGCTGATGATGAATTCTCTTGCCAGCATCAGCATGCATACCCAGCCGGGCATGCGGTTCTGCTCTACCAGTATGATCAGCGCGCTCATAACGAGCAGCTTGTCCGCAATCGGATCCATGAATTTACCGAAATCGGTTACAAGGTTTCTTCTGCGGGCGATCTTGCCGTCTAAAAGGTCGGTAAGGGAAGCGATAACGAATATGGCCAGACCGATCATTTGACATACGGAGCTGTGGTCCATATAAATGAACACTACGAAGAAGGGCACCAGAAGGATTCGAATCATGGTAAGCTTGTTCGGAAGATTCATTCAATCATCACTCCCATCAAATCATATGCGTCAGAGTCGGTGATTTGTACGCGTACATACTGGCCGGGGACTAAGTCGGTATCGGAAGAGAATCGAATCACGCCGTCGATTTCCGGGGCTTCCAGCTGGCTTCGTCCATAGTACATGCCGTCTTCAAAGCCCTCTACCAGAACCTTCGGCGTTTGTCCGATTCGCGCCTGATTGCTTTCAAGGGAAATCTGCTGCTGAAGCATCATTAATTGATCCAGGCGCTTTTGCTTGACCTCCTCGTCGATCTGATCGGGCATTTCGGCGGCGGGGGTATCATCCTCGGGAGAGTATGTGAACGCGCCCAGCCGGTCAAACCGTGTTTCCTTTACGAAGTTCAGAAGCGTTTCAAACTGCTCGTCCGTTTCGCCCGGAAAGCCAACGATCATTGTGGTTCTCGTATAGATGCCGTATTCGCGCACGCGCGCAAGGATGGAACGGATTTCCTCGGGGGTTCCGCGCCGGTTCATGCGCTTTAAAAGCGCTCTGTCGATATGCTGAAGCGGAAGATCCAGATACGGGCATATCTTCGGGTTGTCGCGCATTTCCCTGAGCAGCTCGTCTGTCACTGTGTCCGGGTAGAAATACAGTACGCGGATCCATTCAACGCCTTCGATTTCGCTCGCTTCATGAAGAAGCTTTGTAAGGAGCAGCTGCTTTCCTTCGAAGTCGTTTCCGTAGCGCGAGGTATCCTGTGCGATGAATATAAGCTCAGTTACGCCTTTTTTCGCAAATGCGCGGCATTCCTCCATCACGTCCTCATAGGGGCGCGAGCGGTATTTGCCGCGGATCAGTGGTATGGCGCAGTAGGTGCATTTATTGTCGCAGCCGTCCGAGATTTTCACATACGCCGAGTACGGGGGCGTAGTAAGCATGCGCTCGTTTTTGATAAAGCGCTCGTTGTCTTCAATCATGACGGGTCTTTCGCCTTCGTCTGCCCTTTTGAGCATCTCCAATATCCGCTCGTAATCGGAAACGCCCATAAAGCCGTCTACCTCGGGCATTTCTTCATACAGCGTATCCGGATATCTCTGAGAAAGGCAGCCGGTTACGAAAAGCTTTTTAAGCTTTCCGGTATTTTTGTACTCCGCCATTTCAAATATCGTGTCGATGGATTCTTCTTTCGCCGGGGCGATGAAACCGCAGGTATTCACAAATACGATTTCGGCCTCGGCGGGGTCTGACACGATTTCATAGCCCTGATCCCGAAGGATGCCCAGTAATACCTCGCTGTCTACGCGGTTTTTGCAGCAGCCCAGCGATACCATTCCGACTTTCTTGCCCATATCCATGTCCTTCCGCGAATGCATCAGATGTCGCTGTTGATGGAACCGTTTTCAAACATGTCGTTAAATTGTTCACGTGTGATGAGTACCTCGCGGGATTTGGAGCCCTCCGACTGGCTGACAATACCGCGCGCGGCCATTTCGTCGATCAGCCTTCCGGCGCGGGCGTATCCCACGCGAAGCTTTCTCTGCAGCATGCTGATGGAAGCCTGACCGGCGTCCACTACGCACTTGACCGCCACTTCGAAAAGCTCGTCTACGGTGTTTTCTTCTTCGTCGTGCGCTTTGTCGTTCTTTTCGGCGTCGCTGAGCACGGCGTTTTCCATATGTTCCAGAATATCCTCGTCGAAGTTTGAGCCGTCGGTCTCGGATATCGCGTCTACTACCGCCTGCACCTCCGCTTCGCTTACCCAGGCGCCCTGAACTCTCAGGGGTTTATTGCGGTCGGGCGGCAGATACAGCATATCGCCCTTTCCCAGCAGCTTCTCTGCGCCGTAGCTGTCGAGAATTGTGCGGCTGTCTACGCCGCTGGCGACGGTAAAGGCGATTCTGGTGGGGATGTTCGCCTTAATAACGCCGGTAATAATGTCTACAGACGGGCGCTGCGTGGCGATGACCAGATGGATACCGGCGGCGCGTGCGAGTTGCGCCAAGCGGTTGATTGCTTCTTCCACGTCGCGCGGAGATGTCATCATAAGATCGGCAAGCTCGTCTACGATCAAAACGATCTGCGGCATCTTCTTTTCTTCCGGCGGCAGCTTTTTGTTGTACGATTGTATATTTTTCGCTCCGTGGGCGGCGAATTCCTTGTAGCGGCGCGTCATTTCGCTTACCGCCCATTCCAGTACACTCGCCGCCTTTTTGGGATCGGTTACGACCGGCACCAGCAGATGGGGAATGGTATTGTAGGCGTTGAGCTCTACCATCTTGGGATCGATCAGTATCATGCGAACCTCGTCCGGCGTTGCGCGGTAGAGGATCGATATGATGATGGCGTTGATGCATACGCTCTTACCGCTTCCGGTCTGACCGGCGATCAGAACGTGCGGCATGCTGGCAAGGTCGGCGACGATGTATTTTCCGCTGTTGTCCTTGCCAAGACCCATCGCAAGGCGGGAGCTTTCTTTGCGCGCTTCCTTGGATTCAAGTACGTTTCTCAAATGTACGGTTTCTTTTTTTACGTTCGGGAGCTCTACGCCCACGGCGCTCTTTCCGGGAATGGGCGCTTCGATTCTTACGGAAACCGCCGCAAGGTTCATCGCGATATCGTCGGCATAGGATGCGATGCGGCTGACCTTGATGCCGGGCGCGGGCAGAAGCTCAAAGCGCGTAACGGCGGGGCCGTGCGAAATACCGGTGATTTTAACGGGGATAGAGAAGCTCTGAAGCGTCTTAACCAGCGTTTCGGCGCGCTGCATATCCTGCGGATCGTAGCCGGATTCGCTTTTTTGAATCTCTTCGCCCGCTTCCATAAGATCGAGCGTGGGAAATACGTATTCATCCGGCTGCTTGCTGTCCGTAATGCCGCTTGTGGGCTTAAAGGGCGCGGGCCCCTTGGGATCTTCTTCCTTGGTATTGGCTTCGATTGTATCATCAAAGAACGAGGGCTTCGGCATTTGGCCGGCAGGCTTCGGCGCTTCCGCTTCTTTGGAAACGGGTTTTTCAGCCGGTCTTACGGGCTTTGGAGGCTGAACGGCTGCGGGGGCGGGTTTCTCGATCTTTGATGCGGCGGGCTCCGCTTTTTCCGTCTTCACAGGCTTCCTTTCGGGCAGTCGGACGGCGGGCGCCGGTGTGATTTCAATGCCGTCGTCATCGTCGTCTTCCTCGGTATTATTCGCATAGCGGGTGTTTTCAAGAGAGTATGTGAGCACGGGCTTCGGTTTTCTGTCGTGGTTTTTCAGCGCGTTTTTCACATAATTCTCGTTTCTGGTGTTCGAATCCTCCTCGCGGACGGCACACATCAGATCGATTTTTTCGATGACGGGCGCTTCTTCCTTCGGCTGCGCCGTTTTTTTGGTAGGCTTTTTGCCGGTCTTTCGAGTCGACGCGGGCTTTTCCGTGTAATAGATATCGTTTGATTGCGGCGATACTTCGGGAATTTCAAAATCCTTTGATGCGTTGGAGACGGGCGTTACCTGCCTTCCGGATTTTTTGAGTTTGGGAAGGCGGATCGGCGCCGAAGCGTCTACATAATCATCGTCGAGCTGCTCGATGTAGAGCCGTTCGCCGTTTCGCTTTCGATTGGGTACGGCGGTTTTTACGATAAAGGGATCGGCAGAAGCGGCGGAGGTGCGGCGGGGCGCGCTTGTTCGGGGCGGTACTCGGGTAGAAGGCGTATTCGCATTCGCTCGCTTGGCGGCGCTTTTCGGCGCGGGGCGCACTTCGTCTTCCGTATTGTTTGCGCGTAAGGCCTTCATGTCTCCGATTTTGGATGAAATGCGGTTTCCGATAGCAGAAAGCGAAAACGCGCGCATGCTGATCAGGCTAAGCAGCACCAGAATCACTATGGCGATAATCGCGCCGATCTCGGACAGCATGCTGTAAAGCGGCCATGCGATGAGCGCGCCGAACAGACCGCCGCCGGTGTGGGCGCGGTATGCATAGGAGAGAAAATTGAAATAGCCCGTGTAATTCATGCTCTTGGAGATCGCCTGGCAATGAAACACTTCGACAGCCGTCAAAAGCAGAATTTCAAGCGCGAAAACCAGAAAGATGACCTTTCTGAGTGGACGTTCGTCCGTGTTTGAACGGTATGCCAAATAACCCGCGAAGCCAAACGCGATGGGCACTGACCATGTCATGTAGCCGGTCAGCCCCAGTACGGTTTGGTGAACGGAATACATCAGCGAATATTCATCCGGGCGAAAGAAGGTTGCTATCAGCATGAGCACTGCGATTCCCCAGAAAATAATGCACATGGAGTCGCGGCGGGGCTCATAATCCTGCGCTTTATTTTTGCTTCCCGAACGGGCGGGCACATTCTTTCTTCCGGAAGATGCGCGGGTGCGGGATGCGGCGGTTTTTCTGTTTGCCATGGTTCCTCCGTCAAAAATCTATTTCCTACCAATTATGCATTATACACCAATTCATGCAGAATTGCAACCGCGATGTGTGGATGCGCAAGCGGAATACCTGCAATGCCCGATTGTATTTCAAGCGGGCGTATGATAAAATGAAAGCGGAAAAAATACAGCCGGAGGCGACGGACGGATGTTCACGAGAGAAGATGCGCGGATCATACATTCGCTGGCAAGGCGAGTGAAGGAGATATCGGAGCTGCCGCTTGAAGAAAAGAAGCGGGACATGTGGAGAAAGCATACGTCCCTTGCGGGCTGCCGTCCGCCTGTATTTGTATCGCCCGAGGGATCGTGGACAGAAATGATACCGGAGGAGAGTCTCCTTTGCACGGACGCCTTTGCAAGGGAGGCGGAATATGAGCTCAGGAAGAGAATTTTCCGTCATGAGTACGTCAAAGACGATACGCCCGTCGAGTGCGCATTCGATATCCCGGTGTCGTCCATTCCGATCAACGAGGGCTGGGGGCTTACAGCAAGGCGCATTCATGGGACGGAGCGCGGTTCGTGGCGTTTTCAGCCGGTAGTAGAAAAACTGTCCGACTGGAAGGGGCTGAAACAGCCGAAACTGGTGATGGATGAAAAAGGCGCAGACGAGAAAGTAAAAATGCTGGGCGACGCGGCGGGGGAATATCTTTCGGTGTCAAAAACGGGCATAAAGATATTCGATTTTCACATCGCGCATATTTACTGCGATTTCAGAGGGCTTGACAATATGCTCGTCGATTTGATTGACGAGGAGAACATGGTAGAGGATGTGTTCTCTTTCATTAAGGAAGGCCTTAAGGGGCTTGTTGACGAGGCTTTGGCATACGGACTTATAACGGCGAATAACGATTATACCTATCATTATTCGGGCGGGCTTGGGTATACGAATGATTTTTCCCATGCGCGAAACGCACGGGTCGGGCTTGAAGGCGTGTGGGCGGCTTCGGAAGCGCAGGAGTTTTCTTGTGTGTCGCCTGAGATGTTTGCGCGATTTATTCTTCCTCATGAACGCGAGCTGCTTGCGCCCTTCGGCCTTAACGGCTACGGCTGCTGCGACGATCTTACGGATAAGCTTGAAAGCGTGCTTACGATTAAAAACCTGAGGCGGGTGGCTGCATGTCCGTGGGCGAATCTTAAAAAGATGGCCGATAGGCTGAAAAAGGATTATATACTCACATGGAAGCCGAATCCTGCGTATCTGGCGGCAGAGAAATTTGATGAAATCAATCTAAAAAAATACCTGACCCAAAGCCTCATGGATGCGAAGTCCGGTTATCCCGAAATCATACTCCGCGATACGCATACCTGCAGAGGCGAAAAAGAGAGATTTACGAGGTTTGTGGAGATTGCAAGAGAAGCAATAGACAGTGTATATGCTTGTTAGAATCGGGAATCGGGCGCAGGCGCTCTTATCAAGGAGAATTGATATGTTTCAGGGAAAGAATGTTGTAATTACCGGCGGTGCGCATGGAATCGGATTGGCGATCAGAGAGGCGTTTGAAAAGGAGGGCGCAAAATGCTTTGTAATCGATATTGCGCCCGGCGATCATTATACGGGGGATATTTCCGACCCCGGCGTATTGGAGGCGTTTTCGAGACATGTGCTTGCTCAGGCCGGGAAGATCGATTGCCTTGTCAACAATGCGCCGCCCATTATGCGCGGAATCGACGAATGCTCATATGACGAGTTTATGAGCGCCATGAAGGTGGGCGTAGCGGCTCCGTTTTACCTTGCGAAGCTGTTTATGAACGCTTTTGCGCCCGGCGCGTCGATCATCAATATTTCATCGTCCCGCGACCGGATGAGCCAGAAGCAGACGGAGAGCTATACGGCGGCCAAAGGCGGCATTCACGCGCTCACGCATGCGCTGGCTGTAAGCCTGTCCGGGCGCGTTCGTGTGAACTCGATTTCGCCCGGCTGGATTGACACGGAATACCGCGAATATGAAGGGCCGGATGCATATCAGCAGCCCGCAGGGCGCGTAGGGAATCCCATGGATATTGCAAACATGGTTCTGTTTTTGGCATCCGATAAGGCCGGTTTCATTACGGGCGAGAATATTGCAATCGACGGCGGCATGACGAAGCTTATGATCTATCACGCCGACCACGGCTGGACGCTTGAATGACAGAAGGGCCGCTTTTCGCTTTTTTCCGGCGTAACTTTTTCGCGGACAGTTCATTTCTTTTTGATGCTTTGCAAGAAACAAACAGGAACGCAGCCCTTCAGACGCTGATATGTACCCTCTTTACGCTTTTCGTTTTTTGCAACGGTCCCCAAGAGGAATTCGGAGTGCAGAGCATTAAGGAAGCGCATATCCGGCCGAAAAAGCCGGGAATGGCGCCTGTGATGTACATCATGCGCCAAACGCGTACAATAACAAACATCGGGGCGCTGCAGAAGATGGATTCTGCGGCGCCCCGATGATGTCAGCTGCGTTTCCACGCCGCCGGGTGGAACAGGATCAGTATCGGGAAAATTTCAAGCCTTCCGGCCAACATGATAAATGAAAGAACCATTTTGACCGGGGCGGAGAAATCGGTGAAATTGCCCATGGGGCCTACGTCGCCCAGTCCGGGACCGATGTTGGAGAGGCAGGCCAGGGAGGCGGTGAAGGATGTGACTACATCACGCCCATCCAGCGATACGGCAAGCGCGCCGAAGATCAGAATTACGATGTATGTAAAGAAGAATACGCCGACCTGAGAAAGGGAATCCTCGGGAAGGCTTTTTCCTTCCATCTTGATGACATGCACCTTTCGCGGTTGGAATGCATGGCGGATTTCGCGGGAGGCGAGTTTGAAAAGCATTATTACGCGGACGATTTTGAGTCCGCCCGCCGTAGATCCTGCGCAGGAGCCGAACAGCATCAGTATCAGCATCAGCGACTTTGAGAACGTGGGCCACAGGTTAAAGTCTGCGGTTGCAAAACCCGTCGTCGACATAACGGTCGGCACCTGAAACATGGAATACCTGAGGGCGGTGGGGAAATCGCCATATACCTTGATAAGATCAACAGCAATTAAGAGGATACTGATTACCGCCAGTCCCACATACACACGCGCTTCTTCATTTTTGATAATGCCTTTAAAGTCGCGGGTGATGAGCTTAAAAAACAGGGCGAAGTTCAAGCCGAACAGGAGCATGAAAACGCTGATGATGATATCAATGGCTACGCTGTCATACGCCGCTATGCTCAGGTTGCGGTTGGAGAAGCCGCCGGTACCGGCGGTTCCAAAGGCGTGAATGAACGCGTCAAACAGCGGCATGCCTGCGATTAACAGGGCGATTGCCTGAAGAACGGTAAGGATGGTGTAGATCAGATACAGTATTTTTGCCGAATCGCCAAGCTTCGGCGCGAGCTTTGAAAACGAGGGGCCGGGGCTTTCGGCGCGGGCGAGATAGCCGCCTCTGCCGCCGATAGTCGGAAGCAGCGCCGTTGTAAACACGAGCACGCCCATGCCGCCGATCCAGTGGGTAAAGCTTCTCCAAAACAGTATTCCGTGCGGAAGCGCTTCGATCTCCGTAAATACGGTGGCTCCGGTGGTGGTAAAGCCGCTGGTGATTTCAAAAAACGCGCTTACATAATCGCATGCGCCGTACACAGTCATCGGAAGTGCGCCGAACGCAGACAAAAGCACCCAGCCAAGACCCGCTACCGCCAAACCTTCGCGCATGTACATCTGCTGATCATCCGATTTTACAAACTTTATGACCGGTAGGCTTACCGCCAGCATGATGCCGATGGAGATTAAGAATGAGACGGTGTCGCCGTCTCCATAGCCTAAGGAGACGCCCAGCGCCGGAAGCATCATGACCGCTTCCAGCAGAAGGAGCTTTCCGAGGGCACTGATAACAAGCCGCTTTTTCACGTTATTCCCTGCCTATTACGTCGCCGAGATCGACGATGCCCATTTCCTTTGTGATGATAACCACATGATCGTCCGCTTCGATGGTATCGTCTCCGAAGGGAACCAATACGTGTCCGCTTCGAACGATTACGGCGACCAGCACGTTTTCGTGAATCTTCAGATTTTTCAGCGGTATTCCAAGATATGAAGCGCCTGCGCGGGGGATAAACTCCAGCGCTTCCGCGTTTCCGCCGATCAGGGAATACATGCGCTCTACCGTCGTGCCGTCGGCATTGGCGCGCGCGCGGACTGTGCGCAGAACGATGTTGCAGGCAATCTGCGTGGGGCTTATGATGCTTTCAAGCCCCATATCCTTAAGAAGCTCCGAGTAGCTTGTGCGGTTGCTCTTTACGATTACTTTGCCCTTTGTATGGCGGGATGCATACATACCCGCCATCAGGTTTTCTTCATCGCGGTCCGTGAGCGTAATAAACGACTGCGCATCGGAAAGACCTTCGCTCAAAAGCAGCTGCTGGTCTGTGCCGTCGCCCTGAATGATGGTGGCGTCCTTCAATTCCTCGCTCAGCCAGCGTGCCTTGTGGGGCTTGTTTTCGATGATGGTGGTTTTCACGCCGGAATCCTGCAGAAGCTGCGCAAGATAATAGGCGATTCTGCTGCCGCCCACGATCATTGCATCGTGTACGCCGCGTGTATCCTTGCCCATGGCCTTAAAGAAGGCGCTGATGGTGGGCGTATCGGAGGCTATAAACACCTTGTCGCCGGAGTGTATGATGAAATCGCCCTTCGGAATGATGGCGCGTCCTGAGCGCTCGATGGCGCAGAACAAAACGCGGGGAAGGGACGAATGCTTTTTATACAGATCTTTGAGCGGGATCTCTACAAACGGCTCGCGGCCTGTTGCACGGATTTCTACCATTTCCACGCGTCCGCGGGCGAAGGTTTCGATGCTGGCTGCAAAGGGCAGGCGCAGCATACGGCTGATTTCGCGGGCGGTTGCGCGCTCGGGGTTTACTACGTAGTTGATAAAGAGTTCCTTTGTAATAAAGTGAAGGCTGGTAAGGTATTCGGGGTCGCGAATGCGGGCGATGGTGTATTTTGCGCCCTGCAGCTTTGACGTAAGGCAGCAGAGCATATTGGTTTCATCGCTTACCGTAGTTGCGATTACAATGTCCGTATGCTTAATATCCGCTTCCTGAAGCGTTGCTACGCTCACGCCGTTTCCTTTTATGGTCAGCGCGTCCAGCGTGTCCATGGCGTGCTCAAGCACCGCCTCGTCGCGGTCGATCAGTGTAACATCGTGTTTTTCCGCGATCAGGCGCTCTGCAAGCAGCAGCCCCATTTTTCCGCAGCCAACAATGATTATCCGCATAATTTCTTCAATCCTTTTGGTTGAAAAATTGATCGGCTAAATATCTATGCATATAATAACACAAAGCCTTTTGTTTGAAAAGAGGGAAATTTACAATGTGAAATGGCGTGCCTGGCTCTGATGCTCAGCCCGCTTTTTTGCGTGCGGACGTTTTTTTCGGTATCATCGTCCGGCTTCGCGGGCCTTCCTGAAGCCGCCTTGCATCGCGCCTTGTCTTCAAACGCCGGAAGTATTCGCGCCTTCTGTACAGGGCGGAGCCGGTGTTCCATAGACTTCCGGCTGCGATTGCGCCGCACGCTCCGTACTTAATCACTTCGAAAAGATTCATAAAACGTACAAGCATGTTATCGCTCGTCTGATAAAAGAAAATCAGAACGCATACGGGAATATACAAAAACGTCATTTTCCATTTTCCGTGAAACAGCATGGTGAAAATGGAAAAAAGTGCGATTGCAGACAGGATTATGGGGTTAATCCAGTCCTTCTTCGCTTCGGGCGTGTTCAGAATATTCTCTATAGCTTCCGTAAGAGTTACTTTTCCGTCCCTTACAAGATTAAAATAGGCTTTGGTCATGCCGTCCATCGCGTCCAGTCGAACGGCGCATTCCCATATTGCCCAAATCAGCATAGCAAACGCGCCCAGAAGCACCAGCTTTCCGCCAGGCAAGGGCATATAATAGATTGCGCGTTTTACGAGCAAGTTTTTCTTCATGAACCGATCCTCTCGTTTATTCCATATCGATAACTGTGAAGTCTCTTGAGACGGAGGAAAGAAAACCGTGAAAGAATACGTCCTTTTCCATCCTGACGGAGGCCGTGTTTTCAAGCGGATGGAATATGAGCGCGTTTTCCGTCAGCAGCTTTCTGTCTACAAGAAGCGTAACGCGCCTGTCCTCGTCAAATATCAGTCCCAGCGGGCTTACAGCGCCCGAATGCGTATGAAGAAGCCTGCCAAGCGCCTCTTCCGATCCGAAGGACAGGCGAGATGCGCCGGCCTGACGGGAAACGGACGAGGTTCTGAATACGCTTTCGGGATGCGCGATTAACAGATAAAAATGGCTTTCGTTTCTGGGAGACAGAAACAGGTTTCGCGGCATCACGCCGCCGAGCAGCTTTTCTGCGATGACGCATTCGGAAATCGCGCTTACGCGTTTGTGCGCGGCAATGCGGTAGGTAAGACGATGTTCCGCGAGATGGCGGTACACGCGTTTTTCACTGTCCGTCATATGCGCCTCAGATCCTTTCCTACAAGGCGGACCGAATCCGATACCGTTTTATCGCAAAGGCGCGACATGATTCTTTCTCCGTATCGTTCCTTGATAGCCGGGGGCGTGAGGTTCGTGGCAATTACGGTGTGAAGCCCCTTGGTCATTCTGTCGTTTATCAATATGAACAGATATTCCTGGGTGATATTTCTGAGCATCGGCTCGCAGCCCAGATCGTCAATCAGAAGCAGCGGGCAGGAAAGCAGCCGTTCAAAATCACCTTCGCCGCCCTCTATATGAAAATGCCTTTCGCGCATGATTTCAAGGAGCTTGTACGCATTGATCAGCGTCGCCTCAAATCCGCGCGATTCTACGCGCTCGCAGATGGCGCTTAAAAAGAAGCTCTTTCCAAGTCCCGCTTCGCCCAGTAGCATTAGATTCGGCTTGAAGGTGTTCGGGAACTGATCCGCATATTCCTCGCACAGCTCGCGGATTCTGCCGGTAATCTCCCTTTGGGTCGCACCGCCGGGGGTTACGGGCGCATCGGGAATGCGGTTTTCGTCATAGGTGGAAAAATTCTGCTTTTTGAGCGCTTCAAGCCCTTCGTCTTCGCGGGTGAGAACGCGGATGCGCTTTGTGAAGCATTGACACATCTTCTGCGGAACGCCGTCGGTGTAGCCGGTATCGCGGCAGACGGGGCATTCGTAGTGAAGCTTCAGATAGTCCTCGGGAAGGGAAGCGCTTACGAGGCGCGAACGGATTTCGGCGTTAATGCGAAGTCCCGTTTCACGCATGGTTTGGGCGATTTCCTGCGCATGAGCCTTATCTTCCATGGCAAGGCGCATGCTCTTCATGGGAAGAGAAGCGCGAAGAGATAAAAGCCGCCCGATTTCGGGATCGATTTTTACGGCCTCGTTTTCTCTTGCGCGAAGACGGTTGATTTCGCGCGTCTGTATATTCTGGTATTCCTCTGTAATTTTGTGAATCGCTTCCTCGCGCGTCATTCGCCAGTCCTCCTTCGGTTCATTACATCCACATAGAAGCCGGTTTCAAACTCCTCTTCGGTAACGTTTCTTTCGGCGTAAGCGCTTGTTTTTCCGCCCGGAGCCGCGGCAGAAGCGGCCTGCCTGTGCGCTTCAAATTCCTTCCGCGCGTTTTCCAGCGTCTTTATGCCTTTGGCGCTCCAGGAGGATACGAGCTTGTTGATGTATTTCATCGGCGAATCCGTGCCCATGGCGCATTCGGCTGCGAACAGTATCGCGTCAAGCTCAATCAGCGCCGTCCAGATTTTTACAAGCGAAATATCGCTCTTTGCGACCTTTTTATCGATTCCGCACCGTTCGAATATGGAGAGCGTGATATCGGTAAACTGCTTCTGAACGCGCCGTTCCTCTTCGATATCCTGAAGCGTGAACGCGCCGATCTTTTTCCACTGCTCGAGCTTTCGCGCAATATCTTCAAATGTGTGCCGGTTGTTTTCGCCGCACCAAATCGCCGCCTGTTCAATTGCGCCGAAATCAAAGCCCATTCCGAGAAATTCCTGATAAGCTTTCAGCTGCGCATCGGTCGGCCTCGATATAATGCCCAGATGCGCGATCAGCTTTTTCACTTCGCTTCTCAGCTTTTCGTTTTCTCCGTCTCCCATTTTGGAGGAGAGGATTTTATCGAGGTAAGCAAAGGAAGGATTGGCGCTCTTTACAGTGTCCGCGCAGGCGCGCAGAATATCGTCCTTGGTGAGCTTCCATTCGTTTGTCCACTTTTCCGCAAGCTCTACCTCGTCCTTTGTGGGCGTGCGGCTCAGGCCGAACTGCTTTACGACCGAGGCGGCGCTTTGGAATGCGGCGCTGCTCTTTGAAATGAATTCCTCGGCTTCGCGGATGGAGGATACGCCCGCTTTTGCCCATTCAAGCGCCGTGTCGTTTAAGTACTTAAACAGCGTTCTGGGCGACGGAAGCTTGGAGCCACGCCTTTGCACCTCTGCGCGAACCATCATCAGCACAACATCTTCGGGAAGATGCAGTATATCCAGCCATTCGTTTGCAATGCGGATTTCATGGCTTTCCAGCATCATGCCGGGAAGCGCCATTTGCAGATCCTGATTGAAGGAGCGGTACCGATATACATCGTCCATAGGTTCGCCGGATGCGACCTGGTGGCTTATAGATATGTATTCAAATGTCGGGGGATTGTCTGAGAGCTTCATAACCAGGCCCTCGCGTTCCCAGTAGCGGAAAGCCTTTAACACCGTATCTCTGTCTACGCGCAGAACCCGCGCCATGGAATCGATATCCTCGCCCATTTCCGGATGGTTGCAGATCATAAGGCCGTACAGATATACCCGCACGAAATCTCCGGGCGCGGCCGGCATGTATTCCAATATGAACATATTTTCAACGGGTGTAGATCCGAACATGGCGTTTCCGTCGGCGAATGCACAAAACGACATCTGAACTGGCTCCTTACGTACATAATCCCATGCAATCATATCATAAAATACGAAACAAAACAAGCGCGAAGCGAAACCGGAAGAAATTTCAGGAAGGAAATCGGGAGAATTATGCAGAATTTTAATAAAAAAGCGCGGAGGAACGGATATATGACGCCAAAGAATTGGATGACGCGGTATAACGACGTGAAAAACATGGCGCTGAACGCGAAAAGAGGAGAAATGAAGGCGCTTTGCAAAACGCCCGGCGGACGGGAGGTATTTGCGCTTTGCTACGGCGAAAAATTCAGCTGTGCCGAAAGCGCAAACTACAGCTCCGCATGCGGCGCAAAAAACAGGGCGTATTTTTCGCCCCGAAATAAAGAAAAGCCGGTCATCGTGCTGATTTCCGGCGTACACGGGCAGGAGACGGAGGGGATTGCCGCGCTTTCCAACCTCATAAGTCTATTGGAAACGGGGCGGGATCTTTCGGGAAAAGCCAACGAAGCGCTGTATGATGCGGCTTCACGCGTGCGCCTTGTCATCGTGCCGTTTGCCAATCCCGACGGACGGGAACGGGTTCAGCCGGATGCGATTGTTGGGCTTACCCATAACGAGCTTCGGTATTGGGGGCAGGGCACATGGGCGGACGGCAGCCTTTGCGGCTGGCCGGAATGCAAGAGCGTACATCCGATGAAGGGTTACGGCTTCTTGGGCGGATACTATAACGACGACGGTATCAATATCATGCACGATAATTTTTTTCGCCCGATGGCGAAGGAAACGCAGGCGATGATTGATCTTGTTCAGGATGAAAAAGCGGACTGCGCTTTGCACCTGCACGGCGGTTCGAATTCTCAAAACGCGCTGCTTCAGCCCTGTTATGCGCCCTTGGAGGTCAACGAAACGATTTGCCGCCTTGCGGAAATATGCGACGGGAAAGCGAAGGAATACGGCCTCGCCTTTTCAAAAGCGCCCGTTCCTCCGCGTCCGCACGGGGATACGCCCCAGTCCTTTAATTTGGTAGACGCGCTTCATCATGCATCTGGCGCGGTCAGCGTATGTTTTGAAAGCAATGAGGGGCTTAAAGACGGGGGCGAGCCCGTGTGGAATCACGAACAGATACTTATATCGCACGCAATACTGTTTGAAGAGACAATCAATATGTTTCTTGAAATAAATCAAGGCGCGAATCAATGACGATACTTTTTTGCAAAATAAAAAGGGGGCTGTTGCAGAAGCAAAAAATCTGCAGCAGCCCCTTTTCGCGAGCCATAAACAGGCAGAAAACTTGCCAATCATCATTTAAGCAGGGGAGAAATCTCCCTACAGGCAGAAAAAAGCAGACATGAAACAAAGCCAACCTCGAATCGCTTGTCCGAAATTTTGGCTTACGTCTTTTCAATTCCCGATTTTCTGGAAATTCAGTTTTTCAGGTACGCTGCCGGATGTAGAATGTGGGTTTCCAGCTTC
>JAFQKQ010000071.1 GCA_017396845.1 Clostridia bacterium | reverse complement strand
GTGATTTGCAAGGTTTTTCTTTATTCCTGAATCTTTCATTATCATTTCCCTCCTTTCCCGTATTATCTGCACTGGTATCTTCATAGATTGAAGTTTTCTTTCTGGCATGTTATAATAACTTCGGTCTGAAAATACAAGTGCGTCTTATAGCCCGTTAAGGTGATTAAACGGGTTCTATCCGGCTGACCGCTTCTTTTCATTCCAGCAGTCAGCCCTATTTTTCTGCAGGAGGTATGTTGTATGAATTACGATGTCATTATTATCGGCGCAGGCCCCGGCGGTATTTTTTCTGCCTATGAACTGACTCTTCTTAAACCCGAATTAAAGGTAGCTGTATTTGAAGCAGGACACTCGCTTGAAAAGCGACGCTGCCCTATCGACGGCGACAAAATCAAATCCTGCATCGGCTGCAAGAGCTGTTCGATCATGAGCGGTTTCGGCGGTGCAGGGGCTTTTTCGGACGGCAAGTACAATATTACCAACGACTTTGGCGGTACCTTGTACGAGTATATCGGCAAAAAACAGGCTCTCGACCTGATGCACTACGTCGACGAAATCAACCTGCGCTACGGCGGCGAGGGAACCAAGCTGTACTCTACCGCTGGAACCAAGTTCAAAAAGCTTTGTATTCAGAATGATCTTCATCTTCTGGATGCATCTGTACGTCATCTCGGCACTGATATCAACTATATCGTTCTTGAGAACCTGTATAATGAATTGAAGCAGAAGGCGGATTTCTTCTTCGATACCCCTGTCGAAAAAGTATCTGTCATCGATGAAGGTTACGAAGTTCATTCCAAGAACGCGTCCTATACCTGCACCGACTGCATTATCTCCGCAGGCAGAATCGGCAGCAAGTGGATGGAGCAGGTGTGCAATGATCTTGACATTCCTACCCGTTCCAATCGCGTTGATCTCGGCGTTCGCGTAGAGCTTCCCGCAGAGGTATTCTCCCACCTGACCGACGAACTGTATGAAAGCAAGATCGTTTACCGTACGCAGAAATATGGCGATCTTGTGCGAACCTTCTGCATGAATCCCAAGGGTGCCGTTGTTAACGAAAACACCAACGGAATCGTCACGGTCAACGGGCACAGCTATGAGGATCCTGCACGTCAGACGGAAAACACCAATTTCGCGCTGCTGGTTGCAAAGCACTTCTCCGAGCCCTTCAAAGATTCCAACGGTTACGGCGAAAGCATCGCCAGACTGAGCAACATGCTTGGAGGCGGCGTGATTTGTCAGCGTTTCGGCGATCTGATCCGCGGCCGCAGAAGCACGCAGAACCGCATGAATGACTCCTTCATGACGCCCACGCTTAATGCAACGCCCGGTGATCTGAGTCTTGTTCTTCCCAAGCGTCTCCTGGACGGCATCATCGAAATGATTTATGCGCTCGACAAGATCGCTCCCGGCACCGCCAATGACGATACGCTGCTGTATGGTGTGGAAGTTAAGTTCTACAACATGGAGGTCGAGGTCGACAATCAGCTGCAGACCCGTCATAAAGGACTGTATGTGATCGGCGATGGCAGCGGCATCACCCACTCTCTTTCTCACGCCTCAGCCAGCGGCGTACACGTCGCGCGCAGCATTGCGAACCGCTAAAGCAACAGGAGCCTGAGCCCGTCAGGCTCCTTGCTTTTTACCAGTACTTTCCGTCCCCCGCGCTTTACTTCCATCCCTCAAAATGGTAGAATAGCAGCGTTATTGCTACGCAAAACGCTTTTTGAAAGGAGTTTATCCCCATGAGCAAAAAGATCATTCATACATCCGATGCCCCCGCCGCGATCGGTCCTTACTCTCAGGCCGTAAAATTCGGCAAGTATCTGTTTACCTCCGGCCAGCTTGGCATTATTCCCGCCAAGGGCGAACTGGCTGAAGGCGTTGAAGCGCAGACCGAGTGGGCGCTTCGCAATCTGGGCGCCATTCTTAATGAAAACAATATGAGTTACGACGATGTTCTCAAGACCACTGTTTTCGTAGCGGATCTGGCTGATTTCGCCCGCGTCAATGCCGTCTATCAGACTTTCTTTTCCGACGCTTATCCCGCTCGCAGCTGTGTGCAGGTAGCCGCGCTTCCCAAGGGCGGTCTGGTCGAGATCGAATGCATTGCCGCCAAGAAGGAGTAACCGTACATGTTCGAAATTCTCGAAAAAAGAGCGCTTAACCCTACGGTTGTTCGCATGACTGTATCTGCGCCGCGTGTAGCCCGGAAAGCAGAACCCGGACAATTTATCATTCTGCGCGCCGGTGAAAACAGCGAGCGTATTCCGCTTACCATTGCTGATTATAACCGTGATCAAGGCACGGTTACGATCATTTTTCAGATTGTTGGCGCAGGAACAATGGAACTGAATACGCTTAACGAAGGCGAATGCCTGCACGATTTTGTCGGTCCGCTCGGAACGCCTACGCATACGGAAGGTCTGAAGAAGGTGTGTATTGTTGGCGGCGGCGTCGGCTGTGCAATCGCCTATCCTGTAGCCAAAAAGCTGCATGAGGCCGGAGCTGTTGTGCACAGCGTCGTTGGCTTCCGCAGCAAGGATCTCGTGATCCTCGAAGACGAATTTGATTCAGTCAGTGACGAACTGCGCATGATGACCGACGACGGCAGTCATGGTCAGAAGGGTCTGGTTACCGCCGCGCTCGAAGAATTGATTCAAAACGGCAATCAATATGATGAAGTCATCGCTATCGGCCCGCTGGTTATGATGAAGTTCGTCAGTCAGGTTACCAAAAAGTATGGAATCAAAACCATTGTCAGCATGAATCCGATCATGATTGACGGCACCGGCATGTGCGGCGGCTGCCGTTTGACCGTTGGCGGCGAAACCAAATTTGCCTGTGTGGATGGCCCAGACTTTGACGGTCATCTGGTTGATTTTGACGAAGCAATGGCGCGCAGCGGCATGTACCGCGACTTCGAGGCCCATGCTCGCGAGGCCGCCTGCAATCTGTTCAGGAAGGGGGAAATTTGACGATGCCGAATATGGATCCGAAAAAGACCCCTATGCCCTCCCAGGAGCCCCACATTCGAAACTGTAATTTTGATGAAGTAGCGCTGGGTTACACCCCTGAGATGGCTATCAACGAGGCAAAGCGCT
>JAFQKQ010000070.1 GCA_017396845.1 Clostridia bacterium | reverse complement strand
TGCGGAGAAGGTGTATTTTCCGCTTGCAAACAGCTTTGCCTGAGAGGTCGAACGAAGCTCGCCCGCGCCCCGTTTGACCATCTTCGCGCTGCGCACGGACAGACAGCGGACGGTGGTGTCGGTGGCATAGCTGTCGGAGGCGTATTCCTTCGTCTGCGTCCAGCCGGAGGTGAAATCGCTGTTCACCAGGCGATTGATTACCGCGCGGCGGGTTCTGCCCTGAGCGCTGGGCGCGTTTTCGATACCCGAGTCATATTTAGTACCATGAGTGTACCACATCTCGTCGTTCGTGTCTACCACATTTCCCGAAGAATTGAAGTGATAAGTAATATTTTTTCCGTCTGTTTCATTTTCCATGATGGTAACGTCGGTGCGCATGTGTCCATAGGCAAACTTTTTCTTTGTGCCTTTGACATTGCCATTTTTGAACTCGACGTCCTTTACGCGGCGGGACTGCAGGGTGTAGTTATTGATGAGGGCGGAATTGAGCGTTTCATAGGTGAGCGCAAGCTCGCAGCCGTCAAAGTTTTTCATACCCGTGAGCATGGAGCCTTCGTAGGTGTATTCGGAGTAATTGATGACGTTGTTTTCCGCAGGCAGATCGCTATAAATTACTCTTGAAAGATTGTAGCCGCCGTCTGCAGCCGCGTATTCATATTGTACAAGAGGACAGCCGGGCGCCTGAATGGAGGAAAGAAGGCCGTTTGCATTATAGGCGAGAACGGTTAATCTTCCTCTGGTGTTTTCGGTCTCATTGCGCATTCCGTCTTCCGCTTCGATCAGTTTTCCGCTTTCATTGTAAGTAAGTGTCATGGTATTGCCGTGCGCATCGGTGATGGATTTGAGGCGGAAGGCTTCTCCCGCGTCTTCAAAGCGCATAACGGTGTCGCCCTTGTCGGTGATGGTGATTTCGCTTTCTCCATTATTTTCAATAACGGACAGCTTCAGCTGCATGCCCTCGCAGTCGGAATAGGGCGCTTCGCCGGATTTTTCAAAGAAGTGATCCGTGCCCTCGCCGTCCTGCCAGACATAATAGACCGTGGAAGCAACGGTTTCCTCGCGCACTGTCTGATGAAGCGACGTGCGCCAGCCAAGACCGCAGCCGAAATCGTCAGACAGGGATTGGCAGGAATTGTACACATGCTTGACCGATACAGGCATGCGCGAACCAACAGTTGCGGTATCGGCATGATGAACGACGAGGTTTCCGTTGAAAAGGTCGATGTTTGCGCTTCCGGCGCGTCCGCAGGAGAGCGTTTCATACGTCCACCAACCCTTTACGCCTGCGTGGGACAGGTAGTTGATTACCATAAACGGGGCGCGACCGGAAACTGAGGAAGAATAGAAAGTAACATAATCGAGGGTGGCGAGACCCAGCGGTCTTCGAAGCGCAACGCCGAAACAGCGGGAGTTTCCTTCTTCGTCCGGCAGATACCATTTGTTGTACAGGTCGGTGATGTTGAATTTGGCATACTGAACATTGGTGGACGGAATGAAGGAAATCAGCTCATCGTCAATAATCAGTTTATCCTCCGGGTCGATTCCGCTGTCGTCCTCCATGTGGTTCCATGTAACTTCATCAACGTTCCAGTCGCTTTTGATCTCGTATGCGCCCACATATTCAACAGCATCCTCGTCTATATCGCCTTTTGAATCTATGATTCCCTGGCCTCCGCTGATTTCCATATTCAATTCAGCGGACAGAATGGTATCGGAGGCATTTTTGTTCATGAGCTTATCGAAATGAACAAGCGTGATGTAGTTTGCTGAAGCCTCTCCGGAGCTTAGGCCGGAGGCATTGTGAAGCGCCCCAGCGTAATTTGCAGACTTATTGCGGTCTGTAATCTGCGTGGTGGAAATGCTGCTGTTCGTGCCGGTAAATGACACGCGCGGATCGATGGTGACGGGGAAGGAAGCTGCGTTAAGATTAGCCTCGTCGATCTCATAGCGAAGAAAGACGCCGGAATCCGACGCAGACAGCGATACACGGGTGGGAATAAGGGACATGCTTGCGTCGTAGGTGAAAGGAGCGTTGATGGTGAGCATTTTTTCTCCGCCCTTGAATACGGAAACGCTCTCATCGGCATTCTTAATGTATTCAAATCCCACGGGAAGGGAAACAACGGCATAGCGGACAGCCTCCGCGTTTTCCAAAATGATGTCTTCCTTCATGCCCAGCTCGTCCACAGACAAACGCACAGACATGCCGGGGAACAGGGATTCGTAGAGAACATCATCGCGCAGACGATCCATTACCTTCATGCGGCGGGAAAGTTCGGTGTCAAATGCGCGGCGCAGCGTTTTTTGCGTATGTGCAGGTCTGGAAATATTCGCGCCGGGGTACGCCCAACCAAATTCCGTATTGCCGATTTCAACCGATGCAAGACTTCCGGAATCGGGCGTTTCAGAAAAGCGTGCGCGGAATAAACCGGCCTTGTTTTCAAAAAAGCGGCGGCCTTTAGCATCCGTTTTTTCAACCAGACGATTGTCAATTTCATCCCACGCGCCGGTCTTTGCATTTTTAAAATGCACGGGAGACGAAAAAATTACCGCCTGTCTGCGACCCTGTCCAAGATCAAAGTGTTTCTCGTTTGCCGTTCTCAGGGCAACGATTTCTCTGCCGGTAAAGGTATCAAAAGTGGTACTGTTATGAGTTTTCATATTCAGAAAACCTCCTTTCTGTATTAGCACCACTATTGATGTATGAAACTCCTATGTAGATTATGCACTAAAAGAACACATTTTTGCAGAAAAATGCGAATATTATCTATTTTTTTGCTGGTAAAGGAGTAAATAGAAGAAATTCTAACTAGTATTATTCATGATTTACGAGAGGCATTAAACCTCTTCTTTTCGATTGAACACAAAAAAATACAAAAAATTCGATTTACTACTTTGTGATATTGTTGTATAATAGATAAGTGGTGCAAAAAAGATGCACCGCGCATACTTTGCTTTTTAGGAGTCTTCTTTATGAGCAGAATGGTTGGTACCGTATCCATGGGTCTGCGCGCTCCCATCATCCGCGAGGGCGACGACCTTGCAAAGATCGTGGTTGATTCCGTACTGG
>JAFQKQ010000069.1 GCA_017396845.1 Clostridia bacterium | reverse complement strand
CTCGGACTCGCGACCTCCACCTTGGCAAGGTGGCGCTCTACCAACTGAGCTACTACCGCATAAAGTGCCGCGGGGCGGAATCGAACCACCGACACGTAGATTTTCAGTCTACTGCTCTACCTACTGAGCTACCGAGGCACATACGATCCGGAAGGGGCTCGAACCCTCGACCTCCAGCGTGACAGGCTGGCATTCTAACCAACTGAACTACCGGACCATGAGTGGGAACAACAGGGCTCGAACCTGTGACACCTTGCTTGTAAGGCAAGTGCTCTCCCAACTGAGCTATGCTCCCACACTCACGAACTTGATGTTCTCTTGTTCGTTTTTGTTGCCGTCGTGCTGACGACTTTTATATAATACTACAGCTTGCCTATTTTGTCAACCCCTTTTTGAAAATATTTTTTATTTTTTTCTTCGTGTAGTTTCACAGGTTCAAAAGCACAATTCCGGCAAGCCCGAAGAGCATCATGAATGCGCATTTCAAATCGAACTTGTCCTTATAACGAATGATCCCGTACACGGTTACAAGCACAATCAGGCCGCCCTGCCTTACAGGAAATACAATAACGCCGTCCAATATATTCAGTGCCTGCATATTGAACATCGTTGCTATGCCGGTCGACGCGCCGACCGCCAATGCAAGCAAAAGAAATAGAAGCATATTTTCCCTGCGGGGCATTTCAATCTTTTTAAGAGAGAAGCCAAGAATATTGAGTACAATGGTAATCATAAGCCCGAACACGGCGGAATCAAGCACAAACGCCTCCACCGACTGATCCGGATAGATGGAGATAAACGTCTTTTGAATGATGGAAAGAGATCCGTCCAGAAAGAAAGTAATGATGGCAAACAAAAGCCATTTTCTGCCGCCCTTGCCTATATCTTCGCTTTTTCCCGGAACGCTCAGCAGCAGGCACATAAGCACGCAGGGAATGCCTATAATTCTATATACACTGATTTTTTCTTTCCAGATGATAAACCCGAGCACTACGGACAACAGCATAGAGAGATTTACAATTAATGCCGTCTTTCCCGCAGGGCCCATGGAATATGTTTTCATGAGCATCATGATCGCGGAAAGGAATGCGCAGGCATACAGAAACGAAAGTACCAATGCACCCGCAGGAAGCGAGAAGGAAGCGCCGAACAAAAGGAGCGACAAAACCATCGCTATGTGGGAAAACAGATGAAAATGTGAAAGAGTAGTGCTGTCCGTTTTGAAACGCCCCGAATATTCCTTATTTGCAATATTCTGAAACAGGAAAAACACTATCGATAGGAATACAAATCCCATTTTCTTTCGTTCCTTTCTATGCCTTTACGCTTCCCGCAAGAAGACCCGATACAAAATGCTTCTGCGCAAAGAAAAATACCACATATATCGGAAGCCCTGCAATGAGCGTCGCCGCCATTAAAAGATTCCAATATATTTCGCCTTCGTCCCTGAAACCCGTAAGCGCAACCTGCACCGTCTTCATTTCATCGCCGCTGGTGGCGACAAGCGGCCAGGTGTATTCATTCCATGTGCCCGTAAACTTCAAAACTCCGAGGGACGCAAGCACCGGACCGCTCAGCGGAAGATATATGCGCACATAGGTCGAAAACCTTCCGCAGCCGTCGATCATAGCGGCGTCATCCAATTCCTTGGGAAACGACACATAAAACTGTCTGCACAGAAACACGCCGAAGGAGCCGGCAATAAAGGGAAGCACCAGTCCCGTATAGGTATTGATAAGCCCGGAGTCTCCGCCGCCGAATATGTTGATGTTTCTTAAGAGCGTGAACACGGGTATCAAAGTCACCTGCGTTGGGATCATCATTCCCAGAAGTATCATCACAAACAGTACATCCCTGAATTTAAAGGGGATCCTCGCAAACACGAAGCCCGCCATAGAATTGATAATAAGCGATATCACAACCGTAAAAAACGTAACGATAGCGCTGTTTATAAAATACCGCGGCCAATTTCCGGAAGCCATTGCATTTGCATAGTTTTCAAACTGAAGCTTGTTCGGTATGATAACGGGATCCGCCGAATAAATCTCATTCATCGTCTGAAGAGATACGGATATCGTCATAACAAGCGGAAATGCAACGGAAAGCGCAAGAACCAATATAAACAGGCGCGACAGAATCCGAAACACAATATCCGATTTGCTCTTTTTCATCCGATCCCCACCTCGCTTTCGTTCGAGCGGTTGAGACGGAAATTGATGAGCGTCAGAATCATAACGATCGCTAAAAGCACGACCGCCATCGCCGCCGCATAACCCATTCTGAATTCATTAAATCCGTATTGATAAATCTGGTGAACAATCGTTGTCGTTGCATACAAAGGATCGCCGCGCGTCATGATCTGCACCTGTTCAAAGGTCTTGAACGCGTCCACCATCGTTGTAATCAAAACAAAGAATGCAACGGGGCGTACCATCGGAAGCGTTATTCTGAAAAGGCGCGTGGCCTCCCCCGCTCCGTCCACCGTCGCCGCTTCATACAGTTCCTCCGGAATCGAATTGATTCCCGCAAGATAAATCAGCATGCAGTAGCCGATATTCTTCCATATGTTTACAAAAATCAGACAGCCGAGGGCAAGGCTCTCGTCAAACAGCCATTTTTCGCCCATGAGTCCTATCGCTCTTAAAGCCTTATTGATAAAGCCGTTATTGGGATCGTACATCATCAGCCATATCATCGATACCGCCGCCATGGAGGTTGCATACGGGAAAATGAGCAGCATTCTAAGCCACTTTACGCCTCTGAAGCCTTTGCTCAAAAGCGCAGCCGCCAGAAATCCAAGCGTGGTCAGGGAAAGAACGCTTACAAAAGCGTATATACAGGTGTTTTTGAACGCCTTGATGAATGTGGTATCTTCCAGAAGGCGCGTGTAGTTTTTGATACCGATCCAGGTATCCACATTTAAATTATAATTGGTAAAGCTGTACCATACGTTTTTCAGCGCCGGATAAATTATAAACAGCAAAAAGAATACCATAAACGGCGCAAGCATTCCTATGGCCGACAGCGTATCCCTCTTTTTGTATCCGTGCATCTTTTTCACTCCTGAAAACAATCTTTGGGGCAGCGGAAAAAAGCGCTGCCCCATGAAACAATTCTTAGCCTTCGATCTTGAACTCGATGTCCTTCTGCGCCTTTTCAAGCGCTTCCATCGAATCCATGCCGCCGAATACCGCGTTCTGGCTGAACTCGTTTCTCACCGTCTGGAAGCCCGTAGACCAGGTTACGCGCGGCATGCCCGTGCCGTAGGTTACGCACAGCGAACGCGCATAGTTCCAGGGATCCATTTCGGCATATTCCTCAACCAGAGACTGTCTGGTTACGGGAATCTTCACCATTTCCGCGCGCTTGAGCGTGCTTTCCTGGCTGAGCGCAAAGGAAATGAACTTAAATGCCGCATCGGGCTCTTTGCAGGTAGCGCCAATGAAGAGCATATTGCAGCCGCAGAAGGAAGCGTTCGTTCCGTTGTTCGGAGGAAGCGCGATGCCGACCTTGCCGTCGTATTCGGGGTTGTTGATCATGGTCGTAAGCGCCGCGTTGTTGATGAGCGTCATAGCCCCCGAGCCGGATACGAAGGGATTGACTTCATTGCTGGAATAGGTCATGTTGACGTCCGGGAGAAGCTCCTTCAAGAAATCGGCAGCTTCGGCAATCTTCTCGTTTCCGCCGAATACCGGCTCGCCGTCCACGATATACTGTCCGCCGTTTCCGTATACGAAAACATCCAGCTCTACCAGGTTTCCGCCGGTCTGCGGATAGCAGAAGCCCGCAAACTCCACTTCGCCCATATCGTTCTTTACGGTAAGCTCACGCGCCGCATCAGCAAGCTCTTCCCAGGTTTCGGGAACTTCGATTCCCGCTTCTTCAAGTACGTCAATGCGGTAGGCAAAAACGTACGGCGTTACGGAATAGCCAAGTCCGTACACATGTCCGTTATACGTACCGTTTGCAAGTACGGCGGGCATGATATCGTCCTTGCCTTCCCAGGATTCAAAGTACTCGTCAATCGCCATGTAGTGATTGGCCTCTACGCGCTGGGCAACCGAAAGAATGCCGTGACCGATGATGTCAACGCCTTCGCCGGCTGCAAAGCGGGTGTTCAGAACCGTCTCAATGGGATCGCCGATTGCGGCCTCTTCATACTGAATGTCGATATCGGGATTCGCCTTTTCGAATTCCTCAATCACCCATGCCCAGTACAGTCTCTCAGGCTCATCATTACCGATACGGATGAACGAAAGCTGCGTTTTTTCGTCTTCCGCAACAGCAGGCAGCGAAAGCACAATAATCAGCGCAAGCACGAATGCAAGTAGCTTTTTCATATCAGTTGCCTCCTTCATATGGCTTTACCCAATCGGGTATGTATATCTTGTCCTCGCGTAACTGCTTTTTCATCCATTCGTTTCCGGCATACCGATCGCCGTTTTCGATGAGCAGTTGACTTAACCTTCTTCTGAGAATCCTTATAATTTCCGTGCACTCCGGGTTTGCAATTCGATTATGCTTTTCGCCCGGATCAAGCGTGAGATCATAAAATTCATCGACGTCCGTCAGATTCCACACGTATTTATGCGTTCTCGTACGGATGGCTCTGGTGGTGTACAGACCGAACTGCTGTCCGTTTGACGTAACCAGTACCTCGTCCGGGGACAGCATATCCTCGTCCTCCGTCATCGGAAGCATTCTTCCGTGCGCGCCTTCTCTGTCGGAAAGACCCGTCCATCTTCTTATGGAATACGGTATATCCAGACAGTTCATTACAAACGCATCGGACACGCGGCTCTTTTCGCCGGGCACCTTTACGATTAACGGAACGCGGATGATATCGTCATAGAGCACGTAATGCTTGTCGAGCATCGAGTGGCTTGCGCACATATCTCCGTGATCGGAGGTGAATATGATTACGGTGTCGTCGTACTGTCCCGTCTCTTTGAGCGTATCGAGAATCTTTCCGATTGCATCATCCAGCTGCGTAATCCAGCCGTAATACAGCGCGACCATGGGTTTAAAGTCGTCCCACGTAAGATCCTTTGTATCCCAGCTGAACGTTTGCTGCTTATGGATGTAGGGCTTGTTTTCAAACGCATCTCCCCATCCGTCCCAAGGCTCGATATCATCGGGATTGTACATCCTCGAATACGGATAAGAGGGTCTGCAGGGAAGGTGCGGAATCTCAAAATCCACCCATACATGCCAGGGCTTCTTGCTTTTGGCAAAGCTTTTGATCATGCCGCAGGCCTTATCCGCCATCCAATGCGATTCGCTGTCCTCTACCGGAATCGGACTTTCGCATCCAAGCCAGCCGCCGGTGTACTCCGCATGCGGATACTCTTTTGCGATCTTCTCCTTGTATTCCTTTTTATCTACAAATTCCTCGTAGCCAAAATCATGAGCCTTCTTCGTGGGCGAAACATGGAATCTTCCGATATAACCGGTCTTGTAGCCCTTCTTCTTAAGCTCAATCGGCCAGCAGCCCTCTTCATGAAGCTCGGGCGTGGGCATGAAATCGTAATTCCATGTAGCGCCGATCACATCGGGGCGTAG
Organism: Clostridia bacterium; assembly: GCA_017396845.1. Lineage (GTDB taxonomy): Bacteria > Bacillota > Clostridia > Christensenellales > Aristaeellaceae > SFHK01. The sequence continues at coordinate 21,006 of JAFQKQ010000069.1, read as the reverse complement.
TCCGGACAAAAGCGCCTGACGGGCGGGCGAGCATACAGGAAGAGGCGTATACGCGCTTGTGTATGCAATTCCTTCCGCTGCAAGCTGATCGAGCCTTGGGGTTTTTACACCCCGAAGCCCTGAATAGCCTACTGAATCATGCCGCAGCTGATCTGCATTGATTAACAGTATATTCATGTTTAAATCCTGGTGATATCGCCGTGGAACGCGGGCAGAAGCTCCGGAACCACCAACGCGCCGCCGTTTTCATAGCTCTTCATGGCTGCGAAGGTGTACTCGAGGGTGGCAAGCGCGTCGCGTCCGGATGCTCTCAAGTATTCGCGCGGGACTTTATTGGAAACGTCTTCAAGGAAAGCATTGATGCGGATCGGGAAGGTGGCTCCGAATTCCTTCACGCCGAAATCGGTGGTCTCGGGCGTGGGCGACGCCATGGAAGGATTCTCCACCTTGTCGATATTCCAGTAGTGCAGCTTCTCTACGCAGTTCTCAATGCAGAACGTGCCCTTGGTTCCGGCGTGCTCATAGCTCCACCAGCCGCCCAGACCGAACATCGCGTCGCCTCTCTGGCTGATCAGATATCCCGTTCCGCCGTTTGCAAACTTCACATGGATGGAATTTATGGAAAGCATCGGATCGCATGCGGTTGCGCGAACGCCGGGCTTGGAAAGGAACGCCTGCACGCCGACGATATCGCCGCAGAAGTGGCGCATAACGCTGAAGGGATGCGCGCAGAAGGCCTTCAGATGGCTGTAGGGCGTCTGCCAGCGGGGCGCGCCGGGGCCTGCATATTTGGACTCTGCGCCGTTAAAGCCGACCTTGTGAATGCAGTATACCAGTTCGCCTACGCCGCCCTCCTGAATCAGCTTGTCCGCCGCGAAAGCGGGGCCGGAGAAGTAGTGGTTGAGGTCGCAGCCGAGATATACCTTCTGCTTGGCGGCATAGCGCACCATTTCGCGCGCGTCATAAATATCCGCGCAGATGGGCTTTTCTACCAGTACGTTCTTCTTGTAATCAAGCGCCAGCATAACCGGCTCAAAGTGCATGGAACCGTTGTCGTAGCCGGAGGTAGTAACGGAAACAATGTCGATCTCCGGCATGCTCTTGAGCATTTCTTCCTCGTCATAGAACGCGCGAACGCCGAATTTCTCCGCCGCCGCATCCGCCTTTTCCTTCACAAGATCGCATACCGCGACGAGCTCCGAAAGCGGATTCTCACTGTAGCACTTGGCATGGGTGTTTCCGATGCCGCCCATACCGACAACTGCGCACTTAAGTTTCATACCGTTTCCTCCCTGTCTGAATATTTTAGCTGTTGATTTTCACATATTGCGTGGGCGAAACGCCCAGTTCTTTCTTGAATTCTCTTGAAAAGTGACAAAGGCTTGAAAAACCGACATTTTTCGAAACGTCGCTTACCGTCATTCCGCTTTGCAGAAGCCCCGTCGCCTTTGCAAAGCGGTAGCGGCGAAGATATTCCTGCACGCCGATGCCGGTCAGCATTCGAAACTGCCTGGAAAGATAGTCCGCCGAAACACCGGCTGTCTTTGCAATTGCGCTTACCGACAATTCCGCGTTTCCATATTCCCCGCTGATTACCGTAAGCGCCTTCAAAACATAGTTCGGATACAAATGACTCTCGCTGTGCGGAACGAGCCTTCTTTCGTAGTACCTCGAAAAATCGGTGAGCATGCATGCAAGATAGCATTTTACCTTGATCTGCCAGCCCGCTTCCCGGGAATTCTGCTCGTAAATCATGTTTTTCAGAATTCTGTTTACCTGCTTTTGTTCTGCAATGTCCAAGTGCAGCTTGGGAAGCATGGTTTTCGTTTCACCGGTCAGAAGCTGTCCGATTCCCGGAAACAATTCAAATGCTTTCAGGTAATCGGAAACCGCATCCAAACGGAATATACAGTTGGTAAGATCTATCGTATGCGGGCCTACGTATCTGTGCCTGATTCCCGGCGGCAGGAGAAAGAAATCTCCTTCCACAAGCAGTGTTGCCGCCTTTTCCGATTCATGCAGGCAAAAACCGCTTTTCACATATACAAGTTCAAAGAAATCATGTGAATGCTCTTCCACCGAGCTCTGCGTGGCTTCCATAAGCTTTACGCCGGGAAACGACACATTTGCATATTCTTCAAACCTCAGTATTTTGTCAGGCACATTCGCACCTCCTTAGAATCCGGGGAACATCTCCTCCAGATACACTACCCTTCCGGTATTGAGCGACTCTATGGCGGCGTGAATAATCATCTGCGCTTTGAGGCCCTGAAGTCCGCTGCCGTCGATCTCGTCGGGCTTCGCTCCGGCATTTACCTGGCGTACAAAGGAGCGGATTCTGTCGCGGAAGGTGTCGTCGAAATTGGCAAATCCGCCGAACACGGGATTGGTATATACTCTCTTTTCGGGATTGCCCGCCGGATACAGCGTTGCTTCACGCCACATATCCTCAAAAATCAGCCTGCCCTTAAGACCTGCCACTTCGCATCTCTCCATCGGGTGACCGCGGGCGATATCGTAGGAGCTGGTAAGATGGCCCACCGCGCCGTTTTTGAACTTCATGTTGATGCTGGAAGTCGACCAGATGGTTCTTCCGGGAGACTTCATGGCAAAGCACTGAACCGCTTCCACATCGCCCATGAAATAACGGATGATCTCGCAGGAATGGGGATTGAGCGCCTTTAAGTGATAGTACGGGCTGTCAAAATCCTGCGGCTTTCCGATCCACAGCGCCATATTGCAGAACAGAAGATCGCCGATCAATCCTTCCTCCTGCCATTTCTTCGCGGCGCGGGCAGCGGGCGTAAAGCGGTGGTTGAAGTCGATGGCAAAACAGCGGTCGAGCTTTTTCGCCGTGTTCACCATGGTAATGGCATTTTCAATGCAGTTGCTGATGGGCTTTTCCGTAAGCACGTGGCAGCCCGCTTCCAGCGCCTGAATCGTGGGTACGAAGTGATCGGAGGAATACTCGTATCCGCCGGTTGCGACGGACACGAGGTCGGGCTTTAATTCCCTGAGCATGGTCGGCGCATCGTAATATACCTTTACGCCGAACTTTTTGCCGGCGGCGTCTGCGCGTTCATGATTTACGTCGCAAACGCCCACCAGTTCAACCAGCTCGTCCTCCATATAGATTCTGGAGTGCAGATTTCCGATATGGCCAAGGCCGATTACGCAAACTCTAAGCATTTTTTATCAGTCCTTCTTCTGAAGCTTCACGGCGTCTTCAATGCCGCCGATATACTTGCCTTCATAGGCTTCCTGAGAGGAAACGAAGGGACGTCCGTCCTTTAAGAAGTTTACATCGATCGGGTTCGGGCGGCCGGTTTCCTTGACGCGCTTTTCAATCCATGCGTCCATGCGCTTTTTAAGCATCTCTACGACTTCGGGATTCTGATCGGCTACGTTCTCATTCTCCTCGGGATCCTTGATGAGGTTGTAAAGCTCAAGCATCGGCTTGAAGTGGAAATCAGGCTCCAGAGATACGATCAGCTTCCACTCCGGCGTACGCCAGCCGTGCTTGCGCATCCAGGTGCATTCGGTGATGTAGAACTCCGGCTCCGCTTCGCGCTTTCCGCCGTATACCAGCGGCATCATGCTGCGTCCGTCAAAGTCGATGCCCATGTCGATATCCATGATATCAAGCAGCGTAGGCGTAACATCCTTAAGCTGCATGTAATCCTTGATTCTAACGCCTGCGGGCAGATGGTTTTTCCAAACCACGATGAAGGGAACGACGAGCGTGGGATCATACATGCCGTGATGATCGAAATAGCAGTCGTGATCGTAGAGGGTCTCGCCGTGATCGGATACGAATACGACAATCGTGTCCTCTTCAATGCCGAGCGCCTTCATCTTCTCAAGCACCTGCTGAATGCAGCTGTCCATATACGCAAGCGCCGAATCGTACTGCGCGATTACGTAATCGGGGTTTGTGCATCCCTTGGGTACCCAGGAGCCGATATAGTCGCCGAAGGGCTTGAAGTCGTATACCTTCTGCATGCGCTTATCCTCGGGATCAAACGCATCGCCCTGGAAGAACATATCCTGGAAGGGCTGGGGCGCAAGATAAGGAGAATGGGGATCCATGTGGCGCATGAAGAGGAAGAAGGGTTTGTCGCCCGCCGCGAGTCTTTCAAGCTCGGGAATTGTCACTTCGTTCAGATTCATCGCCTTATGCGCACGTCCGTCGTCGTGATCCGGGCCCCAGCCGGGGAAGGAAATGTAATTGTCGTATCCGCGGCCGGCGGCGTTGCCCTGGAATCCTACGCAGGTGGTTTCATAGCCCTTTTCGCGGAGCATTTCGGCAAGCACCGGAACGCCTTCGGCGATTTCCTTCTGTGCAAGCGCTACAACGCCGGTTCCGAATGCGTCCATGCCGGTAAGCATGTTGGAATATCCGGGCGTAGTGGGAATGTGCGCGGAGAAGCAGCTTTCAAAGGTAATGCCGCCTTCGGCGTATTTTGCGATATGAGGCGTAGTGTTTCTCTTATATCCGTAGTTGACCATGTGATCGCGGCGAAGGCTGTCAATGCCGAAGAACAGAAGATTCGGAAGCTTTTTGCTCATTTTTTCTCTCTCCTTATTCGATATCGTTGATTCTCTGGTCGTTTACGTCCACTCTCTGACCCAGTTCATTTGAAAGATAGCATGCAAGCACCAGTCTCAAGGAATCTCTTCCTTCTTCCGCCGTGCATACTTCTTTTCCGCCGTTTAAGAATTCTGCGAGCGGACCTGCCTGATCGCGAAGGCGGAGGCCGTGCGATGCCGGCGTTTCGATGCCGGAATCCGTCCAGTCGCTGTCGCCCTCTTTAAACCACTTAAGTCCGCACATACCCTCAGGCTTTTTCAGCCGCGTTGCGGGGTTGTCGCCGAAATACTGCTGAACACTGCCCTTTTCGCAATACATCTCAGTCGTGATTTCGCTTGCACTGGTGGTGAAAGAGCAGGAAATTTCAGCGATCAGACCGTTTTCATACTTGAAAAGCGCAACGCCGTTGTCGTTGGGTATTTTCTCATTCAGCATCGTGGAAAGCTCACACATGACGGTTTTGGGCATGCCGAACATCCAGAGCATCATATTGATGGGATGTGCAGAATCGTCTGCAAATATATCCCTGTTATGCTTGGGGTTCACATGCCAGGTATTTTCAAAGTTATCCCATACATGCGTGGGAAGGCCGTGGCGTCTTCTGAAGGCGAGCACCTTACCCAACTCTTCATCCTGCGCAATTTCGCGCATGCGGATATTCTGGGGATCGTTGCGCATCTGCCAGCCCATCGAAAGGCGCACGCCGTTTTCTTTTACCGCGTTTACAATCCGATCCGCTTCTTTCATATTGAGTGCCATGGGCTTGTAAAGCACGATATTCTTCTTTTTATTGGCTGCCTTTACGCAGATATCCGCGTGGTAGCCTGTTTCAGAGGAAACTACGACTGCGTCTATATCGCTGTCAAGCATCTCGTCAAGCGACGTGTACGCCTTTATTTCGCCGGGAAATTTCTGAATGGACTCATAAAGTCTTTTTTCATCGTGATCCCAAGCGGCGGTAACAATTACGTTGTATTTCTCGGGATCATTCATCCATTCGCCTGCATATGAAAACACATGTCCGTGGGCGAAGCCGCAAATGCCTACCTTAATCATGCGTTGTCTCCTCCTTAGCGGGCGCCCAGTATCTTCAAAATGGCGTTCATATAGCCGTAGCTTTCAGAGGCAATGGCCTGCGCTTGCTGAAGCGTCTGCTCGGGGCCGATGACCTCCAGGCACACCGGGCCGTCATAATTTGCATCTACCAGCGCTTTGAAGTAGCCGTACAGATTGATTTCGCCGCGTCCGCACGCCTGCTTTGCGGGTTCTCCCGGAGAAGGGCCGGGGCCGTAGCAGTCGCGGATATGTACATGACCCATGCGGCTTACGACGGAGGCAAGCGCGTCTTCGGGCTTCTCGCCGGCTCTGTGAATGTGGCTGGGATCCATATCGACTCCGAAAGAATCCAGATCAATCAGCTCCATTGCGCGAAGCGTGGTGGGCGTGGAATAGATGGATGAATTTACATGCGCCTTGCAGCAGAGCTTTACGCCGTATTCCTTGGCAAGCTGTGCGCGGGCAGTGAGTTTTTTAATGGTCTCCTGAAAATCCTCTTCCACATCGCTCTTTCCGCCGGGGCCTACGTTTACTACGGGAATAGACAAATATCTCGCCGCTTCAAACGCCTTTTTCAGCCTCTCCTCGTCTAAGGACGCTACTTCCATACTCAAAAGCTTTACGCCGGCTTCTGCCGCCGCTGCCTTCACAATGGGCGCCTGCGTTTCCCACGCATCAAGCACGATATGCTCGCACATGCCCTGAATCGCGGAAAGCTCTGCTCCGTCATAGCCTGCAAGCTTAATGGCCTTAAGCGCCGTCTTTACGTCTACCGCCTTGAAAAGAACCGTGTTGATTCCAAGCTGCAACATGTCGAATCCCTCCCGGTAAAGCATTTGATTTTTATCACCGTTCTTATTATACATGATGTAAAAATCCGTTTCAACCGCTTCGCGAAATTCGTGTGCGGATTTTGACAAATGTTCTTCGCATTTGTACAAATTCGCATAAAAAGAGCGGCGGCAAATATCGCTGCCGCCGTCTTTGTTCATTCTGTTTTCGGGCAAATGCATATCTTCTTTTCTATCTTCCGCTCACCTTGCGGGCGATTTCAACAAGCGCTTCCTTCCTTTCGGAAAAGAACATTCGGAAGCTTTTGCAGTACCTGTTCTTTCCGGGTCTGTCACATTCGTCAAAGGGCTCCCTGTCCCGCCTGCATCCGCCGCGGCAAAGCGCATAATACGCGCATTTTCTGCAGTCTTCGTTCACATATACGGATGATGAAACGAATTCCTTCGCCGCCTTCGTTTTTGACATCGATAGAAACGAATCCTCCTTTATGTTTCCGAGCCTCCACTTGTCAAGCACGTAGAAATCGCAAGGATATACGTCACCATTTCCTTCTATGACAAAATAGCAGCTGCATCTTCCGCTCATCGAGCAGCTTTCGGGTCTTCTGCCCATCAGCATCTGAACATAATTGTCAAACGTTCTTATGGATACATAGCTGCCGCTTTCATAGTCCTTTTTGTAAAGGTCGAAGGTTTCTATCAGAAATCTTCCGTAATTTTCCGCCGTCGGCGAAAACATTCTCTCCTCGCTTCCGAAATCATCGATGCAGGGAATGAACTGAAGATACCCGTATTTCTTAAGGGCGTTATAGGTTTCCTTGGGTCTTACGGCGATATCGTCGTTCACCACGCAGAGGATATTGAACTGCGCATTATGCTTTCTGAGAATTTCCGCCGCTCGCCGGGTGTGTTCGTATGTGCCTTTCCCCTCGGCATTCAGGCGGTACTTATCGTGCGTATCCCTGTCTCCATCGATCGATAAGCCGATCAGAAAATCGTTTTCATAGAAAAATTCGGCCCAATCGTCGTCAATCAGCCCGCCGTTTGTCTGTATACTGTTAAACACCTTAAGGCCCTTAACGTTGTGTTTTTTCTGAAGCGAAATCAATTCCTTGAAAAAAGAAAGCCCCGCAAGCGTCGGCTCGCCGCCCTGAAAGGCAAATGTAGCCGCGCCCTCTGCATATTGAAACGCGCGCTTTACCAGCGCCTCCAGCGTGTCTCTCGTCATAAGGCCCGCGTTTTTCACTTCGCGGTTATTCATAACATCCTGATAAAAGCAATACCGGCACCGGTACTGACACATACCGGAAGCCGGCTTAATCAAAATCGATAAAGGCGGCAATGAACATACCCTCCGCATCACGGTTTTTTGTTCATTATATACTCTTTCACGCCTTCTGTCAAATGAGCGCTTTACAAAAGAATGCAGATGATCCCGCCGTTTCCTTCGTTGATAATTTTGGAAAGCGTCTTTTGAACCTTTTGCCGAACGTCGTCCGGCATCCGCATGAGCTTTCCGGAAAGTCCCTCACGCACCAATTCGCTTAACGATCTTCCGAAGATTTCGGTTTCCCACAGGCTCTTTGGATCCGATTCAAAACCGCTTAAAAGGTATTTGACAAGCTCTTCGCTCTGCTTCTCCGTTCCCACGATGGGGCTTACCTCCGTTTGTATATCCACTCGTATCATGTGAAGCGACGGCGCGCCGGCTTTCAGCCGCACCCCGAAGCGGGATCCCTGCTTTACAATCTGCGGCTCCTCAAGCGTTAATTCATTCATTTCCGGCGCTACAAGCCCATATCCCGTCTCCCGCACGCTTGCAAGCGCGTCTTTCACCTTGTCATATTCCCGCTTTGCGTCCACAAGCTCCTTCATAAGCTTTAAAAGGTGCTCTTCTCCTTCTACCTCCTGCCCGCTGGCTTCTCCGAGTATTTTAAAGAACAGCCCTTCGTCAAGCTCCGCTTTTATATCCACTTTCCCTTCGCTTAAGCTGACTAATGTAGTCCTGGCTTCCTGCATGAATTCGTTTTCTTCTATCGCTTGCCTTACTTTTTCGTAATCCTTCACGCATCTTACACCGTTTGATGCGTCCTCCACCGTTTTTATAAGGCTTTTTACGAGATAGTGTCCGTCGTCCAGAGCCGAAACCCATGCAGGAATATCGAGCTTGATTTCGGCGAGCGGGAATTCAAACAAAAGGCTTTCGATAACATCGTTAAGATCGCTTATCCGCATTTTTTCAACGTTCACCGCGCGAACCGCCGCATCGTATTTGTCTTCCAAATCTTTTTTAAGCGCCAAAGCCTTCGGGCTGTCGGGATCCATTGTGTTTAGAAGAATCACAAACGGCTTGTTAAGCCCTTTGAGCTCCTCTACCACGCGTTCTTCCGCGTTCACATATGCGTCCCTTTCAATGTCCGTTACGGTTCCGTCTGTCGTTACAACGACGCCGACCGCCGCATGCTCCTCAATTACTTTTCTCGTGCCGATTTCCGCCGCTTCTTCAAAGGGAATGTCGTTTTCAAACCACGGCGTTCTCACCATTCTTTTTTCTTCGCCTTCGTTAATTCCGAGCGCTCCGTCGATCAGATATCCAACCGAATCCACAAGCCGCACCCGAAACGCGGCTTCCTCCGTAAGCTTTACCTCCGCCGCCTCGTTCGGTATAAATTTGGGTTCAATCGTCGTGATTGTTTTGCCGCTTCCGCTTACGGGCAATTCGTCTTTCGCACGCTCACGCCGGTTCGGATTTTGAATATTCGGCAGCACAAGCAGCTCCATGAACCGCTTGATAAACGTAGATTTGCCACTTCTCACCGGCCCGACGACGCCGATGTATATATCGCCCTCGCATCTTTCGGCGATATCGCGGTACAGATTTTTCTGATCCATGGAACGCCTCCCGGTTTTGAGATTCTTGCTAAGCCTATGATAATGCGTGCGGATGTATTCTCAAAAAAGAGCACACTTGCGAATAAGCGTGAAATGCGGTATAATAGAATGGAATTTATTTTGGAGGCATGAAAATGACGAAAAAGAAGTCGTCGGCCGGCGTGAAGCGGAACCCGCTTTTTATTCCGCTGATCCTTTTGTCCGCGCTCGTTATGGTACTGTCCATTTCCTATATCATCAACTATTACCATTTCAAGCTCGAAACCCAGCGTTCCAATGAAGAGCTGAACAGGCTGTATCAGCAGCATGAAAAGGATCTTGCCGAGGCGCTTTCCACTCCGGCTCCCACCGGTCCGCTCCCCGAATCCCCGGATTCCGACACGCTGATTATCCCCTATCCCACGCATCCCGCACAAATCCTTCCCGGCTTTGAGGAGCTTAAAAAGCTGAACAGCGATCTTGTCGGAAGACTTCATATCCCCCTTAAGACCGTAACGCCCATTGAGCTGTTTGTCGTTCAGAAGGACAATGAATATTATCTCACGCACGACTTTTACAACAATGAATCCAAGGCGGGAACGCTCTTCCTCGATCAGGCAAATGAGATTTACCCCCAGGATCAGCACATGATCATCTACGGCCACAATATGAAAAACGGCACGATGTTTGCCCGCCTTACGCGCTTTCACGCACTGGAATACGCTAAGAACAATCCCATTCTCTACTTCGATACGCTCTACGAAAAGGGAACCTACGCCGTTCTTGCCGCCATGCAGCTGCCCGCAAATGATATGCTTACGGATGGTTTCAATCTCAGAACCTTCGTGTTCGGCGACGTGAGCTTCAACGCTTTTATGTACGCCGTAAGCCAGAACGCTTTATACATTACGAATGTCGGAGCAAATCCCGATGATCAGCTTCTGTCTCTTGTCACCTGCTCCTACAACGAAGACGATGAAAGATTTTTATTGATTACCAGAAGGCTTCGCGAGGGCGAGACGGAAGATGATATCATCGCCCTCATTAACGGAAACCAAAGCTAAGGAGTGAAACAAATGCCGCTTGCATCCGAACACTACCGCGCTCTGCGCGGGGAAGCCAATATCACAGCCCTCACCGATACCGATGAAATCGCGCGCTCTGTAAGAAAGCTGATTTCCGACACCCAACACCTCACGCTCTCTCAGATCAGCGATTCCACAGCCCGTCAATTGGGAAGCATACTCTTTTCCCATGAGGCAGGTCTGATCTCCGCGCTTTCTACCATTCAGCCCCCCGAAATCAAGTGGGAAAAGACGAAAAAGCTCACAATGAACCTTCTGTTTATGGCGATATCTCTCATCATTCTCCTCGCCACAGCCGCCCTCGCCTGGGAAGGCGGAAAAAAGCTTTTGGCGGTACTGATCGCATTGGGCGGCGCATTCACTGCGTTTTCCTACTTTTTCCCGAGCGAAAAACCGAAGGCAGCCATCCGTGAGAACGTTAACGTAACGCAGCTTCTAAACCTTGTAGAGAGGCGCATGGAAGCCATCGACCGGGATATGGAGGCGTTTTTAAGCCTTCCTTCCGCATCCGGCAGCGATGATGATTCCGTTCTTCAGCTGATTGTGAAGCTGGTATCCATGAAAAGAGAGGACAATGACAGCATCCCCGATGAAATCATGACCTTCGTAACCGCCATCAGCATCACCCGCGGCTATCAGCTCTACGATTATACGGAGGAAACCGAGTCCTTCTTCGACGTAATGCCCACCATCCGCGAAACCAGAACCATTGTTCCGGCGCTTTTGCAGAACGACCGGCTGCTTGTTCGCGGTATGGCCATACAGCATATTGATGAATCTTCGGAGGCAGAGTAAAGAAATGCGATATATTGGCATAGATATTGGCGATGGCGAAAGCGCCGTATCCATTCTGGAAGAGGAAAGCGTAATAGAGCCCGTCATTCAAACCATTGACGGGCGCGGCAGTATTATTTCGGTTGTCGGCATGTCCGGAACGCAGGTGATGATCGGCGAAAAGGCGCTTCTCGACAGAAAACTCGTTCACCTTCGCTCCCGCTTCAAAAGCCGCTTCCTCACGACGATCGATGCGGAACGCGATATCGAGCGGTTTGCGCACGGGCTGATCACCGCCATCAAAAATGAATCGGAGGATATTTTTGATGGGGAAACCTATATCGCCGTCGGCTGCCCGGCAGGCTGGAAGGAAAACGACAGAAAACGCTATCTTGAAATACTCATGAAGGCGGGTATGGAAAACGCGCACATCGTTTCCGAATCGCGCGCGGCGTTTTTCTACGCAAGGTACGCCCATGAATTAAAGGTCCCTCCGGAGCTTTTGAATCAGACGACGCTCGTTATCGATATCGGCTCCTCGACCACCGACTTTGCATACATTATCAACGGCCGCGAATCCGCAATCGGAACGTTCGGCGACGTTTCTTTGGGCGGCGGTCTTATTGAAGCTTGCATGCTGAAGCGCGCCGTTGAAGCCTCCGATAAGCGCGAAGCGCTTGAGAAGGTATTTTCGGAATCCTCCTCCTGGAAAAACCGTATAGAGATCACAGCCAGGCGCCTTAAGGAGCAGTATTTTCTGAACGAAGACGAATGGCTTAAAACGCCCTGCGTCGCTTCCGAAACGGTATACTACGACGAGCCTGTAAAGGTGAAATTTGAGCTTAATGAAAAAAGCATGCGCGAGATTCTCTCAACGCCGCTTGACGAATTGCACGGAGCCACGTTCACGGAATGTCTTTCGGATATTCTGCGACACGCGGCGGTATCCACCCGCGAAAATCCGCCCAAGCTCGTCATATTGACCGGCGGCGCTTCCCGCATGCGCTTTTTCAGAGATGCATGCGCCGCGCAGTTTGCAGGCGCGCAGATCGTGGTATGCCCGAATCCCGAATACTCCATCGCAAAGGGTCTTGCGTACGCCGCAAGAATCGACAACAAGCTGGAAGCCTTCCACAGGGATATTGAAGCCTACTTCAAAAGCGGAGACATTGCAAACGCCATCTCCGCCTCCATTCAGTGGCTCACTGTTCCCCTTGCCTCCATGCTCTCCGGCCGCATCGTTCACGACGTTATGCTGCCTGTTTTAAGCGACTGGAAAAAGGGAGAAATCACGACTATCGAAAAGATGGATGAACCGATACTTTCAAGAACGGAGCTGCTGTTGAGCGGACTGAGCAGCATTCCCGAAATTCAGCCGGTGATTAGCGAATGGATTAAAAAGGTGTTTGCCTATATCCAGCCGCAGCTTGACGAAATCTGCAGAAAGCACGACGTCGATCGTGCGAGCATGTTCTTAAGCGATATCGGCTCATTATCGGGCCCCGACAAAGTAAATATCCTGCTTGAAAGCCCCATCGTTTCCACGCTCACCTACATTCTCACCTCCTGCCTGACCGCAGCGCTCTGCGGCGGCGGCGGCGTGGCGCTTTTGGCGGGCGGTTTCCTCGGAATCCTGATCGGCGTTATCATTGGTCTTTTCGTCGCCTATATCGGAAAGAAGTGCGTAGCGAACGCGCTTTATAAAATGAATCTTCCGCTCATGACCAGAAAGCTCATGTTCCTTTCATTTAAAAAGAGCCTCTCTTCGCCGAGGCAAAGAAAGGCCATTGAACAGGCGCTTACCGAAACGATGGATAAGCCTGAATTTTTAAAGCAGCTGGAGACGGAAGTCGCCATCAGTCTTGAAAGCCAGATTATGAAGCTTGCCAAGAACGTTGAAATGCCGATCGTTCAGTGACGGATCCGCTTTGCGCCGTTAATCAGCGCAAGCGTCGTACGAAACAGCATCGTTGCCGTGAATATGCCAAGCGCCATTGCGCCGGCGGCCGCAAGCGTATAAGCGCCCTTCTCGGCAAACACCTCATGATTTCCCTGCATAAGCCCCAGCATCGTGTAATACAAAGAGCCTCCCGGAACCATTGGTATAACGGAGGTAATGATAAACACGGTGACCGGGGTTTTTGCTATCCTTGCGACGATTTCCGCATACAGCGTACCGGCGGCGGCGCCGATGGCATACGCCAGCGGTTCCATTACGCCGATTTCCATAAATACCAGGTATACGCCCCAGTTGATCGCACCGCCGATCGCGGAATAGATCAGCTTTTTGCTCCGAACACCGAAAAACATTGAGAATGCAAGGCTTCCCAGCGACGCCATTACGATCGGAAGAACCCATTCCTTCATTTACAGAATCACTCCCATCAGCGTAAGCACGCCCGCAGCGCCGATGGCGATGCAGATCGCCAGAAACAGCGCTTCAAACACATGCATCATACCCGCCTGAATATCACCCGCGATGAAATCACGCATGCCGTTTACAAGCTCAACGCCCGGAATCAAAAGCATTACGTTTCCAATGATGATCTTGTCCGCATCGTGCGCAATCCCTACGCGAACCGCCAGACAAGCAAAAAACGCCGAAATCGCCGCGCAGAGAATATCAATAAATATGATATTTCCCTGAACGCTTCTTTGCGAATTGATCATTTGCGTCGCAGGATAAAGCAAAACGCCGATCACTGCGCTGACCGCAGCGTCTGCAAACGAGCCGCCAAAGAACATGGCAAAGGAAAAGCTCACGAGCGCATAGATAAACATTTTACCCGCATGCCCGTATTTTTTGAGCGTCAAGGCGTTTTCCACCATTTGCTTCAATTCCCCGGCGTTCGGTTTTTCGTGGCAGACGCGCCTTGCAAGATCGTTCATACGATCCAGAATTTCGAAATTGATCTCCGCTGACGGAACGCGCCTCGTATGCGTAATCTCATTTCCTTCAAATGTAGCCGTTACTATGATGTTTGAAGGTATCGCAAACACATGCGGTTTTTTTCCGCCATAAGCGCAAATCAAGCGCGAAATGGTATCCTCCACGCGGTATACCTCGCCGCCGGCTCGGAGCATATGTTCGCCGATATTCAGTATTTCCGTAAATACATTCTGAATCTCTTTATCCAGCAATCGAATCCATCCTTTGACTGAAAAAACGCTTTTGCCTTTTCATATACTTTGCCCTATGCTATAATACCCTAGCGCTTATTTTCCTCTGCCGCCCTTTCAAGCGCTTCCTTCAGCACGGGCGCAATTGTCTTCGCCATTCTGTAGAAGCCGAAATCATTCGGATGCGCGCCGTCGACCGTGCAGCCGTCTCTCTCTTCCTTTCCGAAGAGGGTTTCGCCGTCTATGAACCACACCAACCGGTCGCCCGCGTTCACGGCGTTTTCATACGTTTTATAAATAATGCTTCTCCTGATATCGGATTCTTTCGGGTTGCTTTCATAATTCGGACGCGATATGAATATAACGGGAAGAAGCGGTTTTTTCTCTCGGATCACCTTGAAGAAAGGCTCATGGGTATTTTGAAGATGCTCGCTCGTCGGCGCATTATGATCGTAGTCCATGACAAAAGCCGCGCTGTCGATTGATGCAATATACTCCGCCATTTCCTTCTCGCCCTTGGCGTTTCCCGAAAAGCCGAGATTGATGTGGTCGGTATCAAGCTCCCTTGATACAAAGCCCTGATAGCTGTTGCCGGGTCTTGAAGCACAGCCTCCCTGCGTGATGGACGAGCCGTAATATATCACCGGCTGTTCGACCGTGTATTTCCTTGCGGGGAATACTTCTCCGTCTTCAATGCCGATCAACAGCGTCTTTATGCCGTTATACAGCGGCATGTTGATTTCAACTTCCGCTTCGCCCTGATTATTCTGGTACATGCCCTCAAACCATTCGCAGTTTGTGCCGACCGGGCGAACGCAAAGAGCGAATTTACCATTGATATATACATCCAGACCATCGGAGCCCGTAAGCGGCATGTGCGACATCATACCGCTGTGAAGAGGCTTTGCGCGAAATGCGATGGCGCTGGCGTTCGTGCGGAAACGGAATCTTCCGCCGGCGGTATGCGTAGACAGAATTCCCACATACTCGCTGAAATGCGTAAGAACATCCCTCGGAATGCGGATAAAGCCGGACTCCTCGTCCTTCATAACGCCGCGAAGCTCGAATTCGCCGTTACATGCGTCTTTCCATACAAAATCTCGCCCCGCAAGATTGCTTCCGGCAAGAAAATTGGGATCTATCTGTTCAATTCTCATGATTCACATACCTCCTATTGCGACTTTATTATACTCACCTGTATCCGCTTATGTCAACTACAATTATCCGTAAGGAGCTTCGCCATGTATATAAAAACAGTACAAACGCCCATCGGACCCATATCCATTCAGTCGGACGGCGTAAAGATTACCGGGCTCGTTTGTGAAAGGCGATTATTCCCGGCAATTCCTGTCCTTTACTCGAAAAAGCCTCGGAGGCGCTTACAGACTACTTTTTATTAAAGCGCACGGATTTTTCGGATATTCCTTTATTGATTTCAGGTACGCCTTTTCAAAAAAGCGTACTTTCTGCGCTTCTAAAAATTCCCTTCGGCGAAACGCGCACGTATTTGGATATCGCAAAGCAAATAGGAAAACCGCGCGCAAGCCGTGCTGTCGGGCAGGCTTGTGCGCGGAATCAAATCTTGATATTCATACCCTGTCACCGCGTTGTGGGCTCAAACAGATCGCTCACGGGCTTTCAGGGCGGTATGGATATGAAAAGAAATCTTCTGAACCTTGAAAAGGATTATTGCCTGGCAAAAATCTCTGCGATCTGAACTGCGTTGGTAGCGGCTCCCTTTCTAACCTGATCGCCGCAGCACCACAAGGCGATGCCGTTATCGCCGTTTAAAAGATCGCGCCTTACACGGCCTACATATACCAGATCCTGATCCGTGGTATCAAGCGGCGTGGGATAATTTCTTCCTTTTACATCCTCTGCAAGCACGCAGCCGGGCGCGTTTTTGATGGCTTCCTTGACTTCTTCAATCGTAAGCGCATCCTTGGTCTTCATCTGAACGCTGATCGAATGGCTGCGCTTGACCGGAATACGCACGCAGGTGCAGCACACCTTGAGCTCGGGAAGATGGAGAATCTTTCTTCCCTCGTTCTGCAGCTTCATTTCTTCCGTCGTATAGCCGTTTTCAAGCTCGTCGCCGATTCTCGGAATGGCGTTTGACAGAATCTGGCAGGGGAAAATCTTGTTTACCTTTTCTTCGCCCGTCACTTCCGCTTTGATCTGCGCTTCCAGCTCCTCAATGCCTTCTCTGCCTGCGCCCGAAACCGCCTGATACGTACATGCGCTCATGGCTTCGATTTCGGTAAGCCGCCTGATTGCGCTGACGGCGACAAGCGTAATGATGGTAGAGCAGTTGGGGTTTGCGATAACGCCCTTATTTTGGTAAGCGTCCTCGGGATTGATCTCGGGAACCACCAGCGGAACCTCGGGATCCAGGCGGAACGCAGAGGAGTTATCTATGTAGAGCGCGCCGGCCTTTACGACTGCGGGCGCAAATTTTTTGCTCATGGCGTTGCTGACAGCGCCGAGCACGAAATCCATTCCCTCAAACGATTTCTCCGTCGCCTCTTCAATAATCAGCTCCCGATCGCCGAAGGGTACCTTTTTGCCTGCGCTGGACGCGCTGGCGAGCGCCTTAATGGTTCCTACGGGGAATTTCCTTTCATAAAGCACCTTCAGCATTTCGCGTCCGACTGCGCCGGTGGCTCCAAGAATTGCAATATTATACGTTTTCATAAATATATCCTCCTTATTCGATCGCGGCAAAGAAAGCGCCGCACATATTTTTCATCATTGCATGCATTTCTTCCGTCTTTACGGGGATCGTTTCCGAAAGCACATATCCGTCTTCTCGTTTTACGGCTTTGGCGATCTTCTCAATCGCTTCAAATTCATGGTCTTTTACTCGTATATAGAAGCATCTTTCGCGCTCGGCAGAGGCCTTCGCGATCACCGTATCTTCCTTCAGCATCCTTCCGTCGCCCTTCATGATCGAAAGCACATCCTGAATCACGTTTACGGCTGTAGGATATTTTCCGGCGCCCTGTCCGGAAAAGGAGAATCTGCCCGAGCGCTGTCCTTCATACCACGCAAAATTCACATTCTTATGAATCGCGCATTCGGATGCGTCTTCCCTGAACAGGTGTACCTCAACGCTTGCGCTGACGCCCGCTTCCGTCTTGTCCGCGCTTGCAATCAGCCTTGCCACTCTGCCCGTTTCCTTAAAGTATTTAATATCTATGGGCTTTATGTGCCTTATGCCGCTTACCGGAATATCCTCCGCTTTCGGCGCAAGACCCCATGCGACTGCGCATGCAAGAATCAGCTTTCGCTGAGCGTCAAGGCCGTCTACATCGCTTGCGGGATCCTTTTCGGCGTAGCCGAGCGCCTGTGCGGATGTAAGCGCCTGTTCGTAATCGAGTCCCTCTGTCTGCATTCTGTCGAGGATATAGTTAGTGGTGCCGTTTAGTATTCCGCCCACCGCCGTAATCTTATCGGCGTTCTGCGCATTATATAGATTTTTCAGATACGGTATGCCGCCGCCGCAGGCCGCACCGAACATCAGGCATACATTGTTCTTCTTTGCCGCATCCAAAAGTTCCTCAATCGCTTCCGAAACCAGCTGCTTATTGGCGGTTACATAGTGCTTGCCCGCGTTTATGCATTTAAGCGCATACTCCTTCGTCGGATTCACGCCACCCATCGTTTCAACGACCAATTCGATCTCGGGATCGTTTACAATGTCATCTATATCGGTCGTCATGTCGTCCATCCACTTTTTTATATCAAACGTACGCACGACCGCGATAGTGTCCATATCCATCGCGTATTCATACACACCCGATCCGATTTTACCCATGCCCAATATTGCGATCTTCATCTGTCTGCCTCCGAAACATTTATTTAACATGTCCGTGATCTAAAAACACTTGTTTTTGAATAGAAAACATTGTATCATAAGCCATACGAAAAATCAAGTAAAGAATTCGGAGGCATTTATGGCGGAATTCACCAGCACAAGAAATATACTCGAAGCTGCCGACGCGCACCGGGCGGTTGTAAACGGCCTTGCGCCGGACGGCGGGCTTTATGTACCCGCATCCATCCCTTCTCTTCCCATATCGGATGTTCTCTCCTTATCCTATACGGAAACGGCCAAGCGCGTGCTTTCGCTCATGCTACCTTCCTTCTCCTATGAGGATATTGCAAAAAGCGCAGAGGAAGCATATCTGTATCATTTTGAAACCGAACAGGTTGCGCCCCTTGTTAAAAATGCCGACGCATATGCGCTGGAGCTTTTTCACGGCGAAACCTGCGCATTTAAGGATGTTGCGCTTTCCATTCTTCCCCGTCTTTTGACGCGGGCAAAGAAAGCCATCGGCATGACGGACGATATCCTGATTCTCACGGCGACCTCCGGCGATACCGGCTCTGCCGCCATGAACGGCTTTAAGGATGTAAACGGAACCGGCATCATCGTATTCTATCCCAAAGACGGCGTGAGCGAAATTCAGCAAAGGCAAATGACGGCCATGACCGGCAATAACCTGACCGCCTGCGCCGTATACGGCAACTTTGACGACTGCCAGGGCGCCGTAAAGCGCATGTTCAAATCCCTGATGCCTCCCGACGGCATACGCCTGTCCAGCGCCAATTCCATCAATATCGCCCGCCTTGCGCCGCAAATCACGTATTATTATACAGCCTATAAGACACTTGTCAACGATTATCATATGGAACTTGGCAAAGAAGTTGATTTCATCGTTCCTACCGGCAACTTCGGAGATATTCTGGCGGGCTATTACGCAAAGAAAATGGGACTTCCCGTTGGAAAACTCATATGCGCATCAAATGCAAACCGCGTGCTGACCGATTTTATCGCAACCGGCGTTTACGACAGGCGACGCGATTTCCACAAGACCATATCGCCCTCCATGGACATACTCATCTCCAGCAACCTTGAGCGCCTGCTCTTCCATGCGGAGAACGGCGACTGTGAAATCGTAAAAAGGCATATGGAAAAGCTTTCCGAAACCGGTATGTACAAAGTATCTGAATCGGCGCTTATAAACATACAGTCCGAATTTATGGGATATACGTTTACGGACGAAGATACGAAGGATGAAATCAAGAAGGTATTCTCGGAGACCGGCTATCTCATCGACCCGCATACCGCCGTCGGCTTCCGTGCAAAGGATCAGTACCTTTCTCAAAATCCCGGAAGATGCGCCGTCGTTCTTTCCACCGCTTCTCCCTTTAAATTCGCATCCAGCGTTATGTCCGCACTTTCATTAAACACCGACGGCGATGCATTTGAAAAAATTGCAAGGCTTTCAGATTTTGCGCATACCGCGCCGCCCAAAGCCATTGACAAGCTAAGAAACGCCAAAATACTGCACACCGATGAAACCTCCATTGAAAAGATGCCCGAATACGTATATGGAAAGGCGGCGAAATTATGCAGAGCGTAAGGATTTCTGTTCCCGCAACCAGCGCAAACCTCGGTCCCGGCTTTGACAGTCTGGGACTTGCCGTAAATATGTATGCGAACTTCACATTCACCCTTCAGGACGAGGGTCTTCAAATTGAAGGCTGTCCTGATGAATTCAAAAATGAAGACAACCTTGCCGTAACCGCATTCCGCGGTATCTATTGGCGGCTGGGAAAGCGCATTCCGGGGCTGAAGCTTGAAATCAATTCCGATGTGCCGCCCACGCGCGGCATGGGCTCAAGCTCCGCCATGCTGACCGGCGGTGTGCTTGCGGCCAATCATTTCCTGGGAAATCCCTTTTCCAAGACGGAGCTTCTCGAGATTCTCACGACCTTCGAAGGCCATCCGGACAATGTAACCCCCGCGCTGTACGGCGGCTTCACGGCGACTGCAGTGCATAACGGAAAACCGCATATGGCTTCTTTCCCGGTATCCGATGAAATCAAGCTCTGCGCGCTCATTCCGTCATTCCAGTTGTCCACGTCATCCGCACGAATGGCGCTTCCGAATTCCGTCAGCCATCAGGACTGCGTATACAATCTTTCCCGCGTCGCGCTTCTGATCAAGGCCTTCGAAACGGCGGACAAAGAATTGTTTTCGGTAGCGCTCAACGACCGCTTGCATCAGCCCTACCGCGAGCACATGATCGACGATTATAAAACCGTCCGTCTGAACGCCATTGCCGCCGGCGCAGCCGGTATATATCTCTCCGGTGCAGGCCCCACCATTATGTGCGTATACTTTGAACCCGCATTCCCCGACAGAATCGCAAAACTGCTTTCCGGACTTCGCAATCAGTGGATCATAAAGCCTCTTGAAATTGACAGGGCGGGAGCAACAGTGGAGGAAATATAAATGGGCGCGAACACGTATTTTATCGTGGATAAAAGAATCCTTCCCGATTACTTTGAGAAGGTCGTGAAGACGAGAAAGCTGCTGGATTCGGGCGCTGTAAAAGAAGTGAGCGCGGCGGTTCGCATGACCGGAATATCCAGAAGTACTTATTACAAGTACAAGGATTTCATTTTCGAGCCCGACGAAACGGCTTCCGGCAGAAAAGCAGTATTTCTTTTGCTTTTGAGTCACGAAACCGGCGTGCTTTCAAGCGTACTTTCTGCCATTTCCTCCCTGGGCGCAAATATACTCACCATCACGCAAAGCCCGCCCATCAACGAAAAGGCAAGCGTTACGCTTTCGGCGGACATCGGGAACATCGTCTGCGATGCAGGGGAAATCGCATTAAAGCTTTTAAGCATTCAGGGCGTGGAG
>JAFQKQ010000068.1 GCA_017396845.1 Clostridia bacterium | reverse complement strand
CGGTGTATATGCTTCCGTCCGAGTAAGTCCATTTGCCTTCGGGCAGGATGACGCGCCTTACGGTCCGGCCTTTTTCAAAGACGGGCGCTACGAGCATGTCATTGCCGAGCATGAACTGGTCGACGATTGTTTCATAACCTTTGTGGGGATACTGATACTCCATGCTTCTTAAAATCGGTTCTCCGCTGACGGCGGATTCCTCCACAAGCTTCATGATATAGCCTGCGTATTTTTTATGCAGCATCGCTGCGTCAAGACACAATTTGCTGTGCTTTTCGTCAAGCTTGCGCCAGGGTTCCCAGGAAAACTGAATCATCGGGAAAAGCGCGGAGCACTGCGCCATGCGGACGAACAGCTCTTCGTCGCAATGGAAGCCGGGCACGTAATTGAACGACCATTCGCCGCCGCCCACCATGTCCGGGCAGATGAAGGGATGTCCGATCAGGCCCTGAAGAAGCGCGGCGGGAAGGATGGAAGAAAGACCGTTTTCGGTCCAGGTGTGGTCGCGGTCGCGCAGACGCTGGATGACGGCTTTTCCGCCGCCCTTGAAGGTATCCTTGTATTCGTGGTATTCGTATTTGGCGCCGAATTCGTTCCACGCGATGTTCATTTCATCTGCGGAGTATTTTGTCTGCGTACCGTTTATCACATTTCCGGGTCTGTACATGTGAATATTGCCGCCGTCAAATTTGAAGCCGTCAACGCCGTAGTTATCCATCAGCGCCCTGAGCTTTGCATCCATAAATTCTCTGTCGGCGCTCTTGCACATGTTCAGAATGGCGCTGAAGCCGTTCCACCATTGAACCAGGGCGACCTTTCCGTCATCGGTGCGCAGGAAGTACTGCTTCTCTTCCACTTCAGCCTCGCTTCCGTTCCGCCAGCTTCCCGCGGCCATAATGAAATCCCTGCCGTCGGCGGTCACAAGCGGAACCACCCAGAGCATAACGGCAAAGCCGAGCCCGTGCAGCTCGTCGATCATGGCTTTTGGGTCGGGAAATTTGGATTTGTCGAATTCCCAGAGACCGTAGCGCGTATGCCAGCCCTCGTCAATCATCAGTACGCCGGGCTCGTAGCCGTTTTCAATCAGCTCATGCGCATATCGGAGCACGCCTTCCTGGGTCTGGTTATAGTCCATTACCATCCATGTGTTGTACTGCGCGGCGCGGAAAAATTTCTCGGGAGGAACCTTGCCTGTAAAGGCGAAATGCTTGCACGAAGCGGCAAGATACGCGTCGCGAAGGGTATCGCCGGCTTTGCAGAAGAGAATCTCGCTTTCTGCGGAAAGATTGATTTCGCCTCCTGTGATATGTACCTGCATCGGTTTTTCGCACCAGATGTATTTTCCCGTGTTGGAAAGGAAAAGGGGCATAATCTGATTGTAGCCGTGATACATATCCAGCCTGTATTCGCTCTTGGCCGTAAAGGGCTGATGCTGCGCGTCCGCAGATGAGCCGCCCCACCAATATTCTCCGTTTTCGATTCTGACCGTCAGGTTCATGTTGTCATCTTCTTTCCTGTATCGTTTTTACGTCTTTTGCCGGCTTCTGAATGCGTTCAGCTTTTCGTAAATCAGGCGCCATGCAAGGGGATTTTTGTTTTCATAGTCTTCAAGCTGCCAGTTTACGGGCTTTTCGCCCAGATACGGCGCAAAACCCATGCGCTCGTAAACGCCGACAGCGGCGTAGCTGAAGGTCTGCGTGAAAAGATAAACGCCGCCCGTCTGCCCGAGCTCATTGTATACTTTAAGAAGGCGCGAAAGCATGGCGCGGGCGATTCCCTTGTTCTGATGCGCCTTATGCGTGGCCACCCAGTGAATGCGGTTCATTTCATAGCCGAAGGGATCTCCGAACCAGAGAGAAGCTGTGGCGACGAGGGTGTTTGTTTCCTTATGGCGCACAAACAGAATTCTGCTTTTCCAATCGTCCGGGCGGTCTCCGAATTCTCTGAGAAACAGTCCTTTGAGCGTTTCCCTGTTTTCCATCTGCTCCGAATCGATCTGAATATCGTCCCAAGCCTGTATAAAGCCTGCGTCCTGCATAAATACAAATTCGTATTCCTCGTCAAGCGGATAATCCGGAACAGTGTCCATATCGGATTTGATCATCAGAACCGGAATATACGGCAGCGTGCGGTCAATCATGCTGAACTCCTTTCGTATTCTCACCCAAACGCGGTGAGACGGCAGCGGAAATATGCCCGGGTGCGGAAAACGCTTCCGATACGCCCGGAACCCGGTTCATTCTACCACACCCGAAAACTTTCCACAAGCGGCATGGGGAAAAACCGATTTCGGCCGAAAGATCAAATCACCCGAAAGGCGTCTCTGCCCAAAAAGACGGCCTGTTCGCCGAGCTCTTCCTCAATGCGCAAAAGGCGGTTGTATTTGGCTGTGCGGTCGCTCCGGCTGGGAGCGCCTGTTTTGATCTGGCCTGCGTTGACGGCGACGGAGAGGTCGGCGATCGTGGTATCCTCCGTTTCTCCGGAGCGATGAGAGAGGATCGCGGTATAGCCGCACCGGTGCGCCATGGCGACGGCGTCCAGCGTTTCGGTGAGTGTACCGATCTGATTGACCTTTACAAGGATGGAATTGGCAACGTCTTTTTCTATGCCCGTCTTCAGCCGTTCCGTGTTGGTGACAAAAAGATCGTCGCCGACCAGCTGCAGACGCTTGCCCAAGGATTTTGTAAGCATGTCCCAGCCTTCCCAATCCGTTTCCGCCATTCCGTCCTCAAGGGAAATGAGCGGGAATGCTTCTTGGAGGCGCTTCCATTTTTCCGTCATTTGCGCGCGGGTCAATTCCTCGCCCGATTTGGGCAGCGTATATTTCTGCGTGTCGGGATCATACCATTCGGAGGTCGCCGCGTCGATTGCGATCATAAAATCCTCTCCGGGTTTGTATCCGGCCAGGGAGATCGCCTCCACGATGAACGAAAGCGCGTCTTCGTCCCTTTTGAGCATGGGCGCATAGCCGCCCTCGTCGCCTACGCCGGCTGCCGGCAGTCCGCTTTCCTTCAGAACCGATTTGAGCGTATGGAATACTTCGGCGCATCTGCGGACAGCGTCATTCAGAGTGGGCGCGGATACCGGAACGATCATAAATTCCTGAATATCCACATTATTGGCCGCATGCGCACCGCCGTTTAGGATATTCATCATCGGAACGGGCATAACCTTGGCGTTGACTCCGCCGACATAGCGGAACAGGCTGATGCCCAGGGAAGCCGCCGCCGCTTTGGCGCAGGCCAGCGACACGCCGAGGATTGCGTTTGCGCCGATGCGGCTTTTATTGGGCGTTCCGTCCAGTTCAATCATGGTGCGGTCGATTCCGGTCTGATCGAACGCGGATCTGCCGATCAGAGCGGGGGCAATCTCCTTTCGGATATTTTCCGCTGCCTTGAGAACGCCTTTTCCGAGATATCTGGGAGACTGCGAGTCCCTTAGCTCGCAGGCTTCGAAAATTCCGGTGGATGCGCCGGAAGGAACGGACGCGCGCCCCATGGCGCCGTCATCCAGATAAACGTCGACTTCGATTGTGGGATTGCCTCTGGAGTCGAGGATTTCACGGCCGATGATCCTTTGGATTACGGGCGTATGCTTCATATATCGTCACCTCTTGATTTTGATTTCTGCCCCGGAATCGTTTGATCCGGCAGAATTTCGCAGCGGTATGCCTCATTATAGCATACCCGAAAAGATATGTCTGTAAACCGGGAAAGATTTGGATTGCTTCCGAAGCTGCGCAACTTAATCATAACACGCTTATGTTACGATTAAACAGATGTTTTCCTGAAACGCATCATTCTCTTTCGCAGCCGTTTTCGGCGATACGGAGGTTCCGATATGAAAAAACGCAGCGCATGGATTGTTCTTGCGTTTACGGTTTTCTGCTGCGTGGCGATGGCGCTGGTAGACGGGGTGATTCGCCCGGGATATGCGGCAAAATCCGCAGTTAAATCTGTTCTGTTCATGCTTGTCCCGCTGATTGCATCCGTGATGGACAAAGATCTTCTGTATTTGTCGCTTTTTCGCCCGAAAAAACGCGGCGCGGTTGTTTCCGTGCTTTTCGGCGTCGGAATCTACGCGCTGATTCTCGGCGGATATTTTGCCGTTTCGGGGTTTTTTGATTTTTCCCAAATTGCCGGTGCGCTTACGGAGAACGTGGGGGTAACAAAAGACAATTTCCTGTTCGTAAGCCTGTATATATCATTTGCAAATTCCTTTTTGGAAGAATTTTTCTTCCGCGGATTTGTATTTACCAACCTGAGCCGAAGCACCGGCAGGGTTTTCGCTTATATTTTCAGCGCGTTATCGTTCAGCCTGTATCATACGGCTATGATGATAGGGTGGTTCTCGCCGGTTCTGTTCGCGCTGGTCATGGTCGGTCTTGCGGCGGGCGGCGTGTTTTTCAACCTTCTCAATGAAAAGACGGATACCATCTATTGCTCATGGCTTACGCACATGTTTGCCAATTTCGCCATCAATACCATAGGATTCATGCTGCTGAAATAAATACGGACATTCTTTTCCCGGCGTTTCGGAGAAAAACGGATCCGAACGACGCGGATTTATGAAACCCGGAGCTGACGGAAAAAGAAACGGAGGCATTGAGGATGAAAATTCAGAAAGCGCCCGAAACCATGACTTCCCGCGAGCGCGTGAAGCGCACCTTTGATTTTGAAAAGACCGACCGCGTGCCGATTGATTACAGCGCCAACGAGGGTATTCATCAGAGGCTTATGGCGGAGCTCGGCGTTACGGACGGCGAGGCGCTTATGAATGCGCTGGGCGTGGACTATCGCGGGATCGGCGCGCCGTATATCGGTCCCGAATTATTCAAATCGCCGCCGAACAGACGGGTGGACCCGCTTGAGGGCGCGATTATGCGGAAAGTGGAGCACAGTTCCGGCTATTACTGGGATTTCTGCGATTTTCCCCTTCAGGACGCGGAGGATGAGGATTTTGACGCGTTCCCTGTTCCGAATCCCGATCATTTCGATTATGACGCCGCGCTTCGGAGGGCAAAATCCTATGAAGGACAGTATGCGCTGTATGTCGGAAACCCCGGTGTTCCCGATATCATCAATTCCAACGGTCGGCTGATGGGCATGGAGGATGTATTGTGCCATCTGCTTACCGGCTACGAGCCCGCCATGCGCTTTATCCGCCGCCGCGCGGAGTTTCAGCTGAAGATGATGGAGCGGCTTCTGGACAAGTGCAAAGGCCACATCGATTTTCTGTGGCTGGGTGAGGATCTCGGAACACAGAT
>JAFQKQ010000067.1 GCA_017396845.1 Clostridia bacterium | reverse complement strand
GTTGCCGTCAAGGCTCCCGGTTTCGGCGATCGCCGCAAGGCCATGCTCCAGGATATCGCTATCCTGACCGGCGGCCAGGTCATCACCGAAGAGCTCGGCCTCGACCTTAAGGAAGCCACTGTTGACATGCTCGGCCGCGCCCGTCAGGTTAAGGTTGACAAGGACAACACCGTTATCGTTGAAGGCGCAGGCGATCCCTCCGAGATCAGAGCCCGCATCAACTCCATCCGCAGCCAGATCGAAGACACCACCTCCGATTACGACCGCGAGAAGCTGCAGGAGCGCCTTGCCAAGCTCGCAGGCGGCGTAGCCGTAATCCACGTAGGCGCCGCTACCGAGATCGAGATGAAGGAGCGCAAGCTTCGCATCGAGGACGCGCGGGCCGCAACCCGTGCTGCCGTTGAAGAAGGCATCGTTCCCGGCGGCGGAACCGCGCTGATGGCGTGCTTCAAGCCCGTAAACGACTTCATGAAGACCCTCTCCGGCGACACCAAGACCGGCGCATCCATCGTGCTTCGCGCACTGGAAGAGCCCGTCCGTCAGATCTGCGCCAACGCAGGCGTAGACGGAAGCGTAGCGGTTGAGAAGATCAAGACCTCCAAGAAGGTCGGCTTCGGCTACGACGCCGCCAAGGACGAGTACTGCGATATGGCCGAGCGCGGCATCATCGACCCCACCAAGGTCACCAGAAGCGCTCTGCAGAATGCAGCCTCCGTCGCCTCCATGGTTCTGACCACCGAATCCCTTGTAACCGACCTGCCCGAAAAGAATCCCCCGGCCGCACCCGCAGCACCCGGCGGAATGGGCGGAATGTATTAATTCCGGTATATAAAAGCACTGCCGCAGACGCGCAATCTGCGGCAGTGTTTTTTATCCGATTCCCTTAAGCGCTTTGCCCGCAAGCGCCGCACCCCTTAAAACCTTACAAGCTTTTTCGCGATGAATCGCACAAACCTATACAACGGCCCTTCGAATTCCAACGAGGCGTTTTTCAGTTCCTGTCTGATTTTGATTCCCTGCGGGCAGTGCTTTTCGCATTTTCCGCATTCTATGCAGTTGGAAGCGGCGGTGGAATTTCTTCTGAGCGCCGTGCAGATGACGTAATCGATAAACGACCAGAATTTTCCATCGGAATACCGCCGGTTATAGGCCGCAAACGTTCCCGGAATATCCACTCTCTTCGGGCAGGGCATGCAGTAGCCGCAGCCCGTACAGCCAACCTTCATATTCTCGTTGATGGCGCTTTTTACCCTTTCGATCATCTGAAAATCATCGTGTGTAAGTTCGCCCGGTACTGTTTCAGCCGCCGTTTTCATGTTTTCTTTCAGCATCTCCATTGAATTCATACCGGAGAGCACGCACGTAATCTCCTCCTGATTAAACAGCCATTTAAACGCCCACTCGGCTGGCGTTCTGTGTATGCTATGGGCAGAAAACGCCTTTTTCGCATTTTCAGGAAGCCTCTTTACGAGCTTTCCGCCTCTCAGCGGCTCCATGATCATGACTGCGATTCCTTTATCGTGCGCAAAGTGAAGCCCGCGCCTTCCGGCCTGCGAATGCTCATCCAGATAGTTATACTGAATCAGACACATATCCCAATCATATGCGCCCAGAAGCTTTATAAACATATCCGAATTTCCGTGATAGGAAAAGCCGATCTGGCGAATCTTGCCGGCTGCTTTCTTATCGGAAAGCCATTTTTCGATACCAAGCCCCTTGAGCCTCTCCCATGTATCGGTATCAGTGAGCATGTGCATCAAATAATAGTCCACATAATCGGTTTTCAGCCGCTTAAGCTCCTCTGAGAACATTTTCTCAAGCCCGTCTATGCTCTTTACAAGGTAGTGCGGAAGCTTTGTGGCAATATGTACCTTTTCGCGAACGCCGTTTTTATGAAGAATCTCGCCCAGTGCGCTTTCGCTGCCCGGATAGATGTAGGCGGTATCAAAATAGTTGATCCCGCCTTTGATCGCTTCCAGCACCTCGCGCTCGGTTTCCTTCATTCTGATTTTGCCCATCTTGCGGGGAAAGCGCATGCAGCCGAACCCCAATACCGATATCATGTTTCCGTATTTGTCAGGTCTGTAATTCATAGTATCCCTCTTACGCACATAAAACTTTGCACATATATTTATATTCTAATATAAATCAGGCCGGAATACAACCCATATCATGATCCGTTCCGCAAAATAAGAAAACTCCGCCGACAGCGTACTGCAGTACGCCGCCTGCGCCGTTTCAAGCGCATACCGCCTGTTATCCTCCGATATATCAAACACCGTCACATCCGCGCCGAGCAGCGCCGGAGGAACGGCTTTCTTTCCGCAGGAGCCACAGATTCCGCAATTTTTGCGCCCTCAAAGCCGTCAAAATAATCCGCTTATTTCCCAAGCATCCTTTTTTGGGGGGCTCCCGTATCTTTTCGCCTGATCATGCGATCTCCCCTCTTTCCGAACCCAAAATGGATCTGCGTCATATTCCCGGGCTTTATTGTTTTGACATCTGTATACCTTCATCTGCGCTTCCGTCTTCTTTAAGAAACGATTCTGCGATCATGCAATCATTATATCATGCACTCTTTCATTTTACAATTACGGACCATTCGGAAGAAGCGAACGGTATTCAAAACAGACGCGCAGAAAAGCTCCGGTCATTTATCGACCGGAGCTTCATCGCATGAAGTTTTACTTGTCAAGACCCATTTCGCTTCTGACTTCCCTGAAGCATTGTACGGCGAAATCGAGGTCTTCCCTGGTATGCGCGGCGCTCACCTGCGTGCGGATTCTGGCGCGTCCCATGGGAACGACAGGATAGCTGAATCCTACCACATACACGCCCTTTTCGAGCATTCTCGCGGCAAATTCTCCCGCAACCTTTGCGTCGTACAGCATTACCGGAACAATGGGATGCGTTCCGGGAAGCACGTCGAAGCCTTCCTTTTCAAGCTGAGCGCGGAAATAGCGGGTGTTTTCAAAGAGGCGGTCTCTGAGCGCAGTGGACTCGGTCAGCATGTCAAGCGTTCTGATCGCCGCGGCGCAGATGGCGGGCGCGACGGTGTTTGAGAACAGATACGGACGGGAGCGCTGTCTTAACAGATCCACGATTCCCTGACGGGCTGCGGTATATCCGCCGCTTGCGCCGCCAAGCGCCTTTCCGAGCGTGCCGGTAATGATGTCTACGCGGCCTTCTACACCCGCGTATTCCACCGTTCCGCGACCCTTATCGCCCATAAAGCCGACTGCGTGGCTGTCGTCCACCATGACCAGCGCGTCGTATTCGTCGGCCAGGTCGCATATCGCCTTGAGGTTTGCGATATATCCGTCCATGGAGAATACGCCGTCGGTTGCGATCAGTCTGATTCTTGCGTCCTTCGCCTCTTCAAGACATCTCCTCAGATCGTCCATATCGTTATTCTTATATCTGAAGCGCTTTGCCTTGCAAAGGCGCACGCCGTCGATGATGGAGGCGTGATTCAGTTCATCGGAAATCACCGCGTCCTCGGCGGAAAGCAGCGTTTCAAACAGGCCGCCGTTTGCGTCAAAGCAGCTGGAATAGAGAATCGCGTCGTCCATATGTACGAAATCCGCAATCTTTCTTTCCAGCGTCAGATGCGGCTTCTGCGTTCCGCAGATAAAGCGCACGGAGGAAAGGCCAAATCCCCATTCGTCATAGCTCACCTTGGCGGCTTCGATAATTTCGGGGTTGTTGGAAAGACCCAGATAGTTGTTGGCACACATATTGAGAACGCCGTTTGTCTTCGTAGTATCGATTCTGGCCTTCTGCGGCGTTGTAATCACGCGCTCGGACTTAAACGTACCCGCTTCGCGAATGGCTTCAATCTGCTCGGAATAGAACTTGTATGCGCTCTTCATTTACATTTCCTCCTCAGTACGTCCAGTCCAGTATGACCTTGCCGCTTCTTCCGGTGTTCATCGCCTCAAAGCCCTTGTCAAAATCGGTATAGTGGAATCTGTGCGTGATGATGGGCGAAAGATCCAATCCGCCCTCTACCATCGCCATCATCTTGTACCAGGTTTCATACATTCTGCGACCGTAAATACCCTGAAGGGTAAGACCCTTAAAGATTACATCGTTGAAGTCCACGTTTGCGCCGGAAGAGAGAATGCCGAGCATCGCAATTTTTCCGCCGTTTCGCATGAGCTTGATCATGCTGGAAAGCGCCTGGGGGCTTCCGCTCATTTCAAGGCCTACGTCGAAGCCCTCTACGATTCTGTGCGCCACAAACTTGTCCTCGATGCGCTCGCGCCCTACGTTGATAACCTCCGTAGCGCCCATGCGCTTGGCAAGGGACAAACGGTAATCGTTCATATCGGTGACAACTACGCTGCGCGCGCCGTTTCTTTTGCAGATTGCAGCCGCCATAACGCCAATCGCGCCTGCGCCCGTAATCAGAACGTCCTCGCCCACTACGTCAAACATCAGCGCCGTATGGGTCGCATTTCCGTATGCGTCAAAAAACGCCACTACGTCTTCGTCGATTTCGGGATTGATCGGAATTACGTTGCTTGCAGGAATGCAGATGTATTCGGCAAACGCGCCGTCGCGGTTTACGCCTACGCCCTTGGTGTGCTTGCACCACTGGCTATTTCCGCCCCGGCAGTTGCGGCACTGGTGGCAAACGATGTGGCCTTCGCCGCTTACGCGTTCGCCGATTTCAAGTCCCGTCACGCCGGGACCGATTTCGGCAATCTCGCCCACGTATTCATGGCCGATGATCAGCGGCGGCTGAATGTTCTTTTCGCTCCACGGATCCCAGTTGTAGATGTGCAGATCCGTTCCGCAGATCGCGGTCTTTCTGATCTTGATCAGAACTTCGCCAACGCCCGGTACGGGAATCGGCACCTCGCGGATTTCAAGCCCCTTCCCCTTTTCGGTCTTCATGATCGCCTTCATAACGCCATTCATGGACTCCGCCCCCTGTTCGCATTTGTATATATATTGTCCGTGTCTTGCGGACATTTCTTCACTTCTCAATTTATTATCGCATATTCTGTCCTCAGTTTCAAGACATTTTCAAAAAATAATATGCACAAAGAGCGAGGAGCGGCAATAACGGGGAAACGCGCCATTATGAAAGCCAATTCGATCTATTGCGGTAGCAAGATGCATATAAGAGAAAAATCAGCAAGCATACAAGCCTTTTGAGAAGCGTCGGAATATCAATAGCTGCAAAGAAAAATCTGCAAATTCATAAGCCTCCCGAAGTTTCAGTCCTGCATTTAAAAACAGCTGCGGAATCATCCTTCCGCAGCCGTTTTGGGCTTTTCTTACTTGCCGCTCATCGAGCGCTCCTGCGCTTCGATCATCTTTTTCACCATGTTGCCGCCAATATAGCCAGCGTCCTTGGCGGAAATATTGCCGTTGTAGCCCTCGGCGAGGGTAATGCCGAGTTCATTGGCGACTTCCTGCTTCATGTTTGCCATTGCCTTACGGGCTTCGGGGACATTGATTCGATTAGAATTACGGCTGGACATGATTAAGCTCACTCCTTACGATCATTTGACCGATATCGGGCGCTATTCATGCATGCGCTCATAATCCCGGATCATTTTGCGAACCATATTACCGCCCACTCTGCCGGCGTCGCGGGCGTTAATCCGTTCGCCCCGGCTCTTGTCCAAATTTACATTCAGTTCTTTTGCCGTTTCCAGTTTAAGCCTTTCAAGCATTTCGCTTTTTATGCGCTTATCCTTCCGGTCGTCCGAGCACATTTTTTCACCTCCCGATTCGGTCTGAGGCTATTGTCTCTCGTTCATCCGATTTTACGCTGGAAAAATCCGATATTTTCAGTTTGCCGCCGTAATCACACTTTCGCGCTTTGAAAGCCACTCCTTCGCAAGCGCAACCGTCCTTTTTGCATCCTCATCGGTTCCCGAGTTTTTAATGATTTCGCGCGCGAGCTCATGCGTTATGCCAAGAAGCCTTCCGTCTGCATGCGCGCCGAACGCGCCCTCCATAACCGCGCCCGACTGGCGGGTTCCAAAGATTTCGCCGGGGCCGCGGATTTCCATATCCTTTTTGGCGATAATAAAGCCGTCGTTCGTTTCCGTAAGCGTTTTAAGCCTTTGATTGCTCTTCGCCATCAAAAAGCACCACGCTTCATCCATCCCGCGCCCCACGCGTCCCCTCAGCTGATGCAGCTGCGCAAGTCCAAACCTCTCCGCATTTTCTATTACCATAACAGAAGCGTTTGGAACATTTACGCCGACTTCGATTACGGTCGTCGAAACCATGACGTCCGTTTGACCCGTTCTGAACGCCTCTATCGCCTCTTCTTTTTCCTTAGGCTTTTGCTTGCCGTGCACCAAACATACGCTCAAATCGGCAAATACGTCGTTTTTCAGCGTATCGTACAGGATTTCGGCGCTCTGCGCTTCGATGGCCTCGGAATCCTCCACCAGCGGACAGACAAAATATACCTGTCTCCCCGCCTTCACCTCGCGCCTGATAAATCCATACATATCCTGCCGTTTATTTTCCGGTACGATTCTCGTCTTCACGCTCTTTCGCCCGGGCGGCAGTTCATCGATAACGGATATATCGAGGTCGCCGAAGAGTATCAGGGAGAGCGTTCGGGGAATGGGCGTTGCGGACATAACCAGCACATTCGGATGATCGCCCTTTTCGCCGAGCAGTGTACGCTGGCGAACGCCGAATCTATGCTGTTCGTCCGTAATCACGAGCCCAAGCTTTTGATACGCCACATTTTCCGTAATCAGCGCGTGCGTACCGAACACGGCCTGCCATTTTCCGCTTGCAAGGTTTTCACGGGCCGCCGCATGCTGTTTCTGCGTGCTGCTGCCGGTTAAAAGCCCGATTTCGATGCCCAGCGGCGCGAGGATCTTCTTCGCGCTCTCGTAATGCTGAACGGCAAGAATTTCCGTAGGCGCCATCATCGCGCTCTGCCATCCGGCCTTCGCCGCAAGGTAAATCGCGCCGAAGGCTACCGCCGTCTTTCCGGAGCCTACGTCGCCCTGCACAAGCCTCGCCATCGGCGCAGAAGACGCCATATCCTCCCTGATCTCCGCAAGCACGCGTTTCTGCGCGCCCGTCAAAGGAAAAGCAAGCGCCCTGCAATACGAATCCATGTTCCCGCAGTCAATCTGTACGCCCAATGCCGAAGCGTTTCTCATAAGCCCGACCGCAATCTGGAACAAAAGCAGGTTTTCAAACGCAAATCTGTACATCGCCTTGTCAAGCGCTTCATGGCTTTTCGGCAAATGAATGGCGCGCACAGCTTCATAAAGCCCCATAAGACCATATTCTCTTCGGATGCTTTCGGGAAGCGGATCGATTTCATCCTCCGAAAACAAATCCAGCGCCGATAAAATCAGCTGTCTGACCGTCTTTGGCGCAATGGAGCCGATCGCGCGGTAAACGGGAATAATCCCTCTTTCCGTTTCAATGGACGGGCATGACATCTGAAGGCGCGATCCCTTTTGTTCGCATCTTCCCATCAGCAAAAGCTCGCGCCCGACAAAAAGATTCCCCTTCATCCACGGCTGATTATACCATACAACATTCATTTCGCCCGTTCCGTCGGACACAACCGTTTTGGTAATCATGAGGCGCTTGGCATATGCCTGCGTCGCCGGCGAAACCACGCGCACGCACACCGCGCATTCCTCGCCCGCCGCCGCATCGCAGATATTCTTTATGTTTGTAAGATCTCTGTATTTGGACGGCGCTGTCAGAACAAGATCAAGCGCCGTTCGTATTCCGTTCTCGCGAAGCTCTTTGATCCGTTTTTCTCCCGCGCCCTTTATTTCGCTATGCGACCGCGCCATCGTTCATCCCCCGTCCCGCCATTTGGCTTACAATGCATGCGGGGCTGCATACGGTGAAAATTCCCGCGCAGCCCCGTGCATATTCTTCGGTACAGACCGAAGGCTTATTCAACTGAAATCAGGTAATAATACAGCGGCTGTCCTCCGCGCTGCATTTCTACATCGCAGTCCGGATATGCTTCCTCAAATTCCGCCGTAAGCGCCTGCGCCTGTTCCTCGGAAACATCGCTTCCGTAGTAAACGGTGATCAATCCGCTCTCGTCGTCCACCATACCGCCGACCACCTGACGCGCCACTTCGTGTACATCGTCGCCGAGCACCTGAATGCGGTTGTCCACCATACCCATGATGTCGTTTTCGTGAATCTCCCGTCCGTCGAATATGGTGTCGCGCACGGCGTAAGTGATGGAGGCCGTATGCACGCGCTCCGCCGCCTGATTCATCTCTTCCAGATTTTCCTCTACGCTCGCGTCCTCGTTAAACGCAATCGCGGCGGCGATGCCCATCGGAACGGATTTCGTGGGAAGCACCAGAACGTTTTTATCGGTAAGCGCCGACGCCTGCTGCGCGGCGAGAATGATATTGGTATTGTTCGGAAGCACAAATACATTTTTCGCGTTCGTGGAATCAATCGCCTTCTGCATCTCTTCAATGCTGGGGTTCATCGTCTGACCGCCGTCTACGATCTTATCCACATTCAGGGAATTGAATATCTCGGAGAAGCCGTCTCCAAGCGCCACTGCGACGATGCCGTATTCCTTCATCTTCGCCTTTTCGGCGGCGAGCTTTTCCTCCTTCAGCTTCACGCGCTCCCTGTGCTCTTCCATCATATTGTCGATCTTGATCGCGTCCAGTTCACCCAGCTCCAGCGCCATCTGCAGCGCCTTTCCGGGATCGTTTGTATGAACGTGAACCTTTACCACCGACATATCGGAAATGACCAGCACGCAATCGCCGATTCTTTCCAGCCGCTTGCGAAGACGGGTTACGTCCGCATTCTTGAGATCGGGTCTGGGATGCGATACGATAAACTCCGTGCAATAGCCGAAGGTAATATCCTCAAGCGCTTCATGGTCGTCTACATAATCGCCCGGAAGCATTACCGGAGCCGCTTCACCCGTCGTTTCCACGGGCGTACCGGTCAGCGCAGAATAAAAGCCTGCGTATATTACCATCAGCCCTTTTCCGCCGGAATCCACAACGCCTGCCTGTTTAAGCACAGGCAGCATATCGGGCGTCTTTTTCAGGATCGCTTCTCCGCTCTTTACAAGATGCTGGAAAAGCTCAATCAGATCGTCGTGACCCTGACTGTAAAACGCTTCAAGCTCCTCGGCAATCACGCGGGCAACCGTTAAAATCGTGCCTTCCTTGGGCTTCATAACGGCTTTATACGCCGTCTGAGCGCCGGAGCGGATGGCTCTTACGAATAACTCCGCATCCATCTCCTCCGCGCCTTCCAGCCCACTGGCAATTCCTCTGAAAATCTGGCTCAGAATTACGCCGGAATTGCCTCTGGCGCCTTTCAGCGCGCCGCGTGCGACGGACGAAGCTACGTCTGATACGCTGCTGAAGGGGCGTGCATTCAGCTCCTTGGCAGCAGCGTTCATCGTATGAGACATGTTCGTTCCGGTATCGCCGTCAGGCACCGGGAACACGTTCAGCGCGTCAACCGCCTCGCGATTCTGATTCAAAAGCGCGCATCCTGAAAGATACATCTCTTTCAGCATACCGCCGTCTATTGTCTTTAAGGCCATCTACATCTTCCTCCAACCTGTACGCGCAAAGGTGCGCGAAGCGGGGCAGCAGCATTTTAGCCCCGCAAAGAAATATCAAACGCGGATATCCTCTATCGATACATTTACCTTATTTACCTTAATGCCGGTCAGCTGTTCCACATTGTATTTCACCGTGTCGATCAGCGTCGCCGCCACTGCGGATATGGAAATGCCGTATTCTACGATAATATACAGATCAACATCCACGCGATCGTTCATCGAACGAACCTTTACGCCGCGCGAAAGATTCTCAATGCCGAGCATCTGGACAATGCCGTCCGTGGTCCGCTTCGACGCCATGCCGACAATGCCGTAGCAGCCCATTGCTGTGTATCCGGCCACTTTTAAAAGCACTTCTTCGCTTACCGATACAAGCCCAAGCCCCGTCGAAAACTTGCAGTCCATTCTTTTACCTCCAAGTCGAAATGCCGCCTTACATACGCAAAGCCGCCAACCGTCAGGGCATACCTGACGGCAATTATATTATAGCATGCTTTACCGCTTTTAGCAAGCCTTTGTTGCCGCATCGCAAAATGTTGACAATTCAAGGTCGCAATAAAAGCGGGAAAGCAGGCAAAATAAAATCGAAGAAGCCGAAGCTCCTTCGAATCAGGAAATACATCAGCCTCCTCAGTTTCTGAGACTGTGAAGCGGCGCCGGAATTCTTCCTCCGCGGTTTACGAATTCGGAAGACGAGAACGGGTGGATCGGCATAATCGGCGCATAGCCCAGGAGGCCGCCGAATTCCACGCTGTCGCCCACATTCTTTCCGGGAACGGGAATCACGCGGACTGCGACGGTTTTATTATTGATCATACCGATGGCGGATTCGTCCGCAATGATCGCAGAGATCGTTTCGGCGGAGGTATCGCCGGGAACTGCGATCATATCAAGACCCACCGAGCATACGCATGTCATCGCTTCCAGCTTGTCAAGGGTCAGCGCACCCTTTTCCGCCGCATGGATCATGCCGATATCTTCGCTCACAGGGATAAACGCACCGGAGAGACCGCCTACGTGTGAAGACGCCATTACGCCGCCCTTTTTCACCGCGTCGTTCAAAAGCGCAAGCGCGGCTGTGGTTCCGTGTGTTCCGCAGCACTCAAGCCCCATTTCTTCGAGGATCGCCGCGACGGAGTCGCCTACGGCAGGCGTCGGCGCGAGCGACAGATCCACGATTCCGAAGGGCACGTTCAACCGCCTGGATGCTTCCATCGCGACCAGCTGGCCAATTCTGGTGATTCTGAAGGCGGTTCTTTTGATGGTTTCGGCCACCACGT
The DNA here is from genome assembly GCA_017396845.1 of Clostridia bacterium. GTDB lineage: Bacteria > Bacillota > Clostridia > Christensenellales > Aristaeellaceae > SFHK01. The sequence goes on along the minus strand of JAFQKQ010000067.1, from coordinate 33,072 downwards.
CAAACTTTTCGCCCTTTACATGCTCAAGCGCGTTTTTCACAACGCCCGGACCCGATACGCCCACGCTGACCGCCGAATCGCCCTCGCCCGGTCCGTGGAACGCGCCGGCCATAAAGGGATTGTCCTCCACCGCATTGGTGAACACGACCAGCTTCGCGCAGCCAAGTCCGCCGCGGTCGGCGGTTCGCAAGGATGTTTCCTTGATAATCTTTCCCATCATTTTTACCGCGTCCATATCGATGCCGGCGCGGGTGGTGCCTACGTTTACAGACGAGCACAGAAACTCCGTCGTCGAAAGCGCCTCAGGGATCGATTCCATCACGGCGCGGTCCGCGCGGGTAATGCCCTTCTGCACAAGCGCCGAATAACCGCCGATAAAGTTTACGCCCACCTCCCGCGCGGCACGGTCCAGCGCGCGGGCAAGGCTTACGGGATTTTTGATTCCGCCCGTCACAAGCGCGGCGGGCGTTACGGAAATGCGCTTATTTACAATCGGAACGCCAAATTCGCGCTCAATCTCTTCGCCCACCTTCACAAGATTTCCGGCGGTTTTCGTAATGTGATCGTATACATTATCGCACAAGCGCTTTTCATCATCCGAAACGCAGCCGAAGAGCGATATTCCCATTGTAATCGTTCTTACGTCCAGCTTCTGCTTGTCGATCATTTTCAGGGTAGAAAGAATTTCCGAAGTACTGACCATTTTTTCTCCCCCTTATACTCTGTACATCGCTTCGAAAATTTCGCTTCTCTGCACGCGGATCTGAAGCCCGAGTTCCTGACCGAGCTTGGTAAGCGCGTCGGAAAGCGCAGAAAAAGAACATGCATCAGAGGAAATGTCGGCAATCAGCACCATGTTGAAATACTCAGAAACTACCGTCTGATTGATATCCAGAATATTCGCGTCATGATGAAGCAGAATATTGCTCACATGCGCAATAATGCCCTTTCTGTCGATGCCGAGCACGGTGACAACCGCTTTTTTCATTTCATTCATACTAACGCCTCCTTGCGTATTTCTATTGTAGCGAATTTTTGCTCATACCGCAATCACTTTCCCCGTAACTTTACACTCAAACATGAATTTAAACAGAAAATCTACTTGCATACTCGCCCGTTATCTGGTATAATACGTTGTGTTTTGATGCGATATACTCCTGAAGGAGGTGTGTGTAATGGGCAAATTCTGTGAAATCTGCCACAAGGGCATCGTATACGGCAACAACGTAAGCCACTCCAATCGCAAGACGCGCCGCACTTGGGCTCCGAACACCCAGAAGGTACGTGTTCTCGTGAACGGCAATGCTACCCGCATGTCCGTATGCACCCGCTGCCTGCGCAGCGGCAAGGTGGAGCGCGCAATTTAACGCTTATCTGCCTTAGGTAAAAAAGCAGTCGCTTTGGCGGCTGCTTTTTCATTGTTCAAAACGCTCAGCGCTGAAAATCGGAAAGATACTTGTCTACCGAACGCGTCATCTCGCGCGAAAAATCGGAATTGTACTTTCTCAGACAGAACGCCTTCATCCATTCGTCAAAGCCCTTTTCCCCCGCGCGTTTGGAAAACATCTCTCTCAGTTCTTCTTCGTCCATCTCACGGTACCCGTTTTCATGAACGATATGCTTAAGATCGGCTCTCTTCGGCTTTTCGCGCCTCTTCTGCTGCTCGGTCGGGAAGCCGAATACGAGCATTACACACGGAAATACATACTTGGGAAGCGAAAGAATTTCCCGCTGCATTTCGCAGTTTTCCATGATATCCCCGATATAGCACGAGCCGATTCCAAGGCTCCACGCGGCGTTTACCGCGTTCTGCGCCGCAATCGCAGCGTCCGTAACCGCCAGCATCAAATCGCCGGCGCCGGGCGCTCTGGGGAAGCTGCCGCTTGCCAGATATGCGTCGTACCATTTCTTGCAGTCGGCGGCAAACACGAGCACCAGCTTTGCATCCTTTATAAACTCCTGATGATCGCACGATTCACAAAGCGCCTGCTTCTTTTCCTCATCAGTCACATCGATAATCGTGTACAGCTGCTGATTGCCTGCCGTAGGCGCCATAACCGCCGATACAAGGATTGCATTTTTCTCCTCCGGCGCAATCTCCCGATCCGTAAACACGCGCACCGATTTTCTGTCCGTCATCTGACGAATAACATCATTCATAACGCTTCACCATCAATTTCAACTGTAATAAATCCGCTTCCCCTTAGAATCGGATTTTTCAATTCCGCTTGGATTTCGCAGCCTTCGCTCGTGTTTTCAATTTTCAAAGCTGCGTCATGCCCCAGAACTTTTGCGCTTCTTACCTTCATTTTTTGAATGAATACCTTTTTATCAGGCTCCAATCGAAAGATTACATACGTCTTATCGCCTTTTTTCGTCGCATATGCGCCCTCGGAAAGCGACAAGCCGGCAAAGGCTGTATCGTAAATCGCTTCGCCGTTTACCTTCAGCCAATCGCCCAGCTGAATCAGCCTTTCCTCCACCAGCGGCATAATCGTTCCGTCCGCATTGGGACCTACATTTAAAAGCAGATTTCCGCCCTTGGACACGGTTTTTACAAGCAGCTCGATCAATTCGTCTTCCTTCAGATAATCCTCCGCTTCCTCGTTCCGGTTCGCGCCGAAGCTCATGCCGGTCGATCTCGTCTCCTCCCACTTTCTGCCCATCAGGTTTTTCTGCGCAGTTTCCTCATCCAGCGCGCCGCTGTTTACCTCGCCGTATTCGCACGAAAGATACCCGCCGTTCACGCCGCGGCAGTCCTTTCCCCAGCGGTCGTTCACCACGATTTCATCCTTGACGACGGACTCATTAAACAGCCATGCAAGGAATTCCTTGGAATGCCATTCCTCGCTCGTGTAATCCCACTCGCCGTCCGTATATAGTATGGAAGGCCGATACGCGTTTACAAGCTCCTTCATCTCGGGAATCATCTTTGCGTCAGCATATTCTTCCGGTTTTTTCTCCGTAAGCAGCGGATGATACCACTCGTACAGGCTGTAATACACGCCGGGTTTCATACCCTGCTCACGAACCGCTTCAAAAAGCTCATGAACAAAATCGCGCTTAGGGCCTATGTCTACGCTGTTCCAGTTGGTGCTGTATCTGCTTTTCCAAAGGCAGAATGCGTCGTGATGCTTGGATACCAGTACCACGTATTTCGCGCCGGCGCGCTTAAAAAGCTTTGCCCATTTGCCGGCGTCAAACATCTCCGCCTTCCACATCGGCGCAAAATCATTGTAGCAGAAATTTTCGCCGTATACGCGCTTATGATGCGCTTCATATCCCGCCTGTCCGTTAAACGCGTTCCAGCCGTACCATTCGGCATACTGCCCCTTCGGCGCGTAGGCAGGCACGGAATATATTCCCCAGTGAATAAATATGCCAAGCTTCGCATTGTCGTACCATTCGGGTATTTCTCTTGAATTCAGGCTCTCCCAAGTCTCAGAAAAGCGCATGCGCATCCCTCCATAGTAAACTGACCGTCATAAAATACATTATCATATTTCTATAAAAAATACAATCGCCTGAAAAAAACTATTTTTTATAAAAAAATCCGCAGCGTAAAATAATGGTTTTTCGCATACTGTCTATTGACCTAATAGCCAAAATGCGCTATAATATGATTGATACATAGTGAAGGAGCATGCTTAGTCAAATGGAAGCGGACACTGCGGGCGATAAATGCGACGTCCCCTATCCTCTTATAGGAAGTAATATCGGCATATCTGTACGGTAAATTCCCTGCAGATATGCCTTTTTGCGCTTTCATTTCCTACGCAAAACACTAAAAAAGGAGTTTGAATCATGGACGGTCACTTATCCAGTTTACTCATCATGGTCGCCTGCATAATCATGTCGGGCTACTTTTCCGCGACGGAAACCGCGTTTTCCTCCCTCAATAAAACGCGCATCAAGACCCTTGCCGAAAAAGGCAACCGCAGGGCTGTTCTCGTCCGCGATCTGTCAGAGTCCTACGATAAGCTGATCAGCACAATTCTCATTGGCAACAACATCGTAAACATCGCCCTCGCCTCCATCGGCACGGTGTTTTTTGTAAAACTCGTCGGACCTAACGGCCCCACCGTGTCCACCGTTGTAATTACCATCGTCGTTCTGATCTTCGGCGAAATCACACCGAAGAGCCTTGCTAAAGACATGCCGGAGTCCTTCGCCATGTTTTCAGCGCCCATCATCCGGCTGATGATTTTCCTGTTCACCCCCATTAACTGGCTGTTCTCCCTTTGGAAAAAGATGCTCTCCGGCATACTCAAGGTACCGGAAACCGAGAAGATGAGCCAGGAAGAGCTGCTCATGTTTGTGGAAGAGGTGCAGCAGGACGGCAGCGTAGACAGTCAGGAGGGCGACCTTCTGAAAAACGCCATCGAATTTACGGCACTCAGCGCCGAGGATATCCTCACCCACCGCACCGATATCGAAGCCATTCCGATCGACGCGGATAAAAAAGAAATTTCCCGCCTCTTCTCCGAAAGCAAGTTTTCCCGCCTGCCCGTATACGAGGAGAGCATCGACAACATCGTCGGCATTATTCACCTGAAGGATTTTTACAACGAAAACGGAATCACCAAGAAAACCATCAGCGAATTGATGTCGCCGCCCCTGTTTGTTCCGATGAGCGAAAAAATCGACGATCTTTTAAAGGTGCTTCAGAAGCATAAATCCCATATCGCAATCGTTCTTGACGAATACGGCGGAACATACGGCCTGATCACGATGGAAGATATTCTGGAAGAGCTGGTCGGCGATATCTGGGACGAGCACGACGAAGTCGTGGAAGAATATAAGAAGGTAAACGATACCACCTATCTGGTAGACGGTTCCGTAAACCACGATGACTTCTGCGAGTTCTTCGGCGTTTCCACAAATTCCGAAATCGTCTCCCTGGGCGGCTGGGTTGCCGAACAGCTTGGCAAAATCCCCGAACTCGGCGACAGCTTCACCTTTGAAAACCTCGATATATCCGTAAAAGAGCTGGATGTGCACCGCGCGTCTCTCATTCAGGTAATCATTAAGAACGAAGAGAATGTGACTGATAAGAAAAAAGATCCGGAAGACGAATAGCGAAAGCATTGGGGAGGGCTGGACATACAGCCCCCCTTTTTTTGTTCCTATCCGCAGTTTCGAAAAGTGAATATTCCGCCAGCAATCAATGCTGCGCCGATGATCAGGCCCCAGAACCAGCCGGGAACGGTAAATATCAAAACCAACGCGCCGGCCAATACCAACACCGCGCCGGCTATTTTGGCAAAAGCACTGCACAATATGCCGCTTTGTCTCTCCGCCGCCATAAAAAATCGCCTCCCTTTGCAAACATATGCGGGAGACGATTTTTTGGTACAACTTCTTTTATTCCGCCGGCGTCGGCATTTTTTTGAGCGCCTCTACAAAAGCCTTCGGATCCTCCGCCTTGAAAAACGCAGAGCCCGCCACCAGCATGTCTGCGCCGGCTTCGGTGACCAGATGCGCTGTTTCCATTCCTACGCCGCCGTCCACTTCGATAATCGGGCTTACGCCTTCTTCGCGGCACATCCGATACACTTCTTTCACCTTATCTACCGTAAAGGGAATCAGCTTCTGGCCGCCCTTTCCGGGTTCAACGGTCATGATGAGTATCATATCCACATCGTGAATCACTTCTTTTAATGATGATACCATGGTATACGGCTTTACGGAAACGCCCGCAAGACAGCCGTATTCGCGGATTTTCTTAAGCGTGTCCTTAAGGCCGAAGCCGGCCGCTTCCTGATGAACGGTGATGTATTTTGCGCCCGCCTCAGCGAAGCTCTTAATTTGCTTTTCAGGATTCTGAATCATCAGGTGTACATCTACATCGATGGGCTTTTTCGAGACCTTTTTCAGTATTTCCTGTCCGAAGCTGATATTCTGAACAAAAGTTCCGTCCATCACATCGTAATGCAGCACGTCTGCGCCGGATGCGATGACCTTGTCAATTTCGCTGCCCAGATTCAAATAATCTGCGGCAAGCATCGACGGCGCCACCTTAATCATAGCGATTTTTCCACCTTTCCTTCATTTCATTGAGCAATTCCAGATATCGTTCATAGCGCTTTTCGGGGATTTCTCCGCGCAGCAGCGCCTGCTTTGCCAGGCAGTCCGGTTCTCCCGCATGGAAACACGGAGAAAAACGGCATTTCCCTTCAAACGGACGAAGCTCGGGATAGAACATCTGAAGCTCCTTCGGCTCCATAAGCTCGGTCTCCAGAAGGCTGAAGCCGGGCGTGTCCAATACGCTTCCGCCGCCCGCTACCGGGATCAGCTCGCATCTCCTTGTGGTATGCTTTCCGCGTTCGATTCGGCTGGAAACGCTTCCGGTCGAAAGCGACAGCGCATACAGCGCGTTGATGAGCGATGATTTCCCGACGCCCGACTGTCCGCCGAATGCATGCACCTTGCCCATCAGGTGCTCTTTGATTTCGGAAACGCCCTCGCCTGTTTTGGCGGACGTCAAAAACACCTTTGCGCCGGAGAAGCGGTATTCCTCCGCAAGCGCCCTTGCTTCATCCGCATCCAGATCCGCTTTGTTTACGACAATTGAACTATTCATGCCCGCGCGCTCTGCGCTGATCAAAAGCCTGTCCATAAGCAGCGTATCCGCCTTGGGCGATGAAGAAGCGCATACGACGACGATTTCATCGATATTGGCTACGCTCGGGCGTACAAGGGCATTTTTTCTCGGAAGTATGCTTTTCAGCCATCCGTCGACGTCTTCCCTGTCCGCCGGTTCATACTCCACCCTATCGCCCACCAGCGGCGTAAGCCGTTCCCGGCGGATTTTTGCCTGTGCGCGCAGCTGATATCTTTCGCCCGTTTCATCGTCCATCACGGTGTAAAAGCCGCCGATTCCCTGCAATATGATTCCGGTCAAGTTTTCCCTCCGTATTATTGGAAATCAATCGCTTCCTGCGAATTGATTTCGCCGTCAAAGTACACAGAAATGATATGCTCGCCCTTCTGCTTGCTGGTAAGATCAAGGGACACATGATTGCCTGCCTCTACATCGGAGCTGAACACATCCCTGACTGTTCCATCCGGCGCGGCGAGTTCCACGCGAACGGACATCGTAAGCGGTACATACACCGCATAATTGGCATAATAGATCACGGGGTTTTCCAGCGCAATCGTAATATCAACGCCGCTCCCTTTAAATACATAGCTGTTTGCCGGAGGATTCTGAAGCACTACGGTATCGGGAATGTCGTCCATGGAATAACCGGTAAACACATTCCCAAGCTTCAGCCCCGCCTCCACCAATTTCGCCTCCGCCTCCTGACGGGTACAACCGCCAAGCTCCGGAACGGCTATTTCGCGGCTGTTTACCTGAAGCGTGATTACCTCACCTTGCTGCGCAACGCCGTTATTCGGAATCTGGAACAGCACTTCGTCAACCGGCTTTTCCCGATCCACCACATATTCCACGGACACCCGCGTGAAACCATATTCCGACAGGAGGCTGATCGCCTCAGACATCGTCATACTCTCTGTATCGGGAAGTTCGACCGGTATGGTTCCCGCGGATATATACAGCGTCACTTCATCGCTGCGCCGTCCGCGCACACCGGCCTCCGGCTCCTGCCGTATGACGGTTTCCTTGGCAACATCCGTGCTGTATTCCTCCATAAGCAGAACCGCAAGATCGTAATTGCCGAGCATTTCCTCTGCAACATCTCTGGTATATCCGGTGACATTCGGAATATCCACGCCGTACATGACATCCGACATTTTTACCGTCGCAAACGCAACAAACACAAGTACGGCAATGCACGCAGTCGATATCAGTATCGCATTGATACCGATGCGGTTCAAAAAGCGCCATACGGGACTGGGGTCCCCCTCGTCTACCTCGTAAAGCTCGTCATCGTACAGCCCTGCCACGAAGCCGCCGCCGGGCATGCGCAGCGCGCGCTTGAGATCGGAAGCCATTTCCGCCGCCGTCTGATAGCGCTGTGCGGGGTCCTTTTCAAGCGCCTTCATGATTACTTCATCAAGACCCTTGGAAATATCCCTGTGAATCAGACGCATACTCTTGGGAGGCTCGCTCACCTGCTTAAGCGCCACAGCAACCGCCGTTTCACCGTCAAAGGGCACGCAGCCGGTCAGCATTTCATAGAGCACTACGCCAACGGAATATAAATCGCTCTTCATATCCGCCGCATCGCCGCTCGCCTGTTCGGGAGAAACGTAATGAACGGAACCCAGCGCCGTATTGGTATCGGTAATCGTTCCGGTTCCTTCGTTTACAAGCTTTGCAATTCCAAAGTCTGCAACCTTGATCTTGCCGCTTTTGTTGACCAATATGTTCTGCGGCTTGATATCCCTGTGAATGATGTTGTTTTTATGGGCATGATCCAACGCCGCCAGAATTCTGAGGGCGTACCTGACGGCCATCTGGGGCGGAATGCGCTTGTTTTTGCGGATCAGCTCCTTAAGCGTCTGCCCATCCACAAATTCCATCACGATGTAGCGCCTTTCGCCTTCGACGCCCACGCCGTACATCTCAACGATGTTTTCGTGCGACATTTTGCTCGCCGCAATCGCTTCATGGTCAAACCGGCGTACAAACTCGCGGTCGGCTTCAAACTCAGGGCGCAATACCTTGAGCGCAACCTCGCGTTTTTCCTGCTCGTCCCATGCGCGATATACCACCGCCATGCCGCCCGTGCCGATCGCGCCAATAATGCGATAGCGGCCGGAAAGCATTTTATCCATTCGTTTCACTCTCCCCGGCGACAGCCAGCACAGTTATATTGTCTGCGCCTCCGCGTTCAACGGCGGTATTTACAAGCGTAAGTACTTTATCCTTTAAGGTTTTCGTCTGCATGAGTATATCTCTGATTTCTTCATCCCGGATATATCTCGTAAGGCCGTCCGTGCAGAGCAGCCATATATCGCTTTTCAGATAATCGAATTTGTCAATATCGGTTTCAATCCTGGGCCAGGGGCCTATGCAGCGGGTGATTACATTGCGTTTGGGGTGCGTAAGCGCTTTTTCAGGCGTAATCACGCCGCTTCTTACAAGCTCCTCCACATAGGAATGATCTATGCTCATGCGCCTGATTTCTCCGTCCCTGAGGCGGTAGGCACGGCTGTCTCCGATATGCGCCATATATACGCAGTCGTCAGAGAACCACAGACTTGTCATCGTGGTTCCCATGCCGTGCTTTGAAGAATCGCGCTCGGATTCCAGATACACCTCGCGATTGGCGCGCCCGTAGGCATAACGCAGGCGATCCTCCGAAGGCGCCTTCTCCTGCGAGAGGATCTCCGCCAGCACACGTATGGCCATCTGACTGGCTACTTCGCCCGCCGCATGACCTCCCATGCCGTCCGCCACCGCCATAAAGCGCTGGCTGCCCGCCGGCATATAGTACGAATCCTCATTGAGCGTTCTCACACTTCCAACGTCCGTCGCCGCGTATACTTTCATTCCAATCCTCCGTCAATCCGTCTGATTGAGTCTGGAGCGCCTGAGCTGCCCGCAAGCGCCCTGTATGTCGTCGCCCATTTCCCGTCTGCGGGTGACGGAAACATGCTTGTCTTCCAGCCGCCTCTGAAACGCCTGAATCTCCTTTTCTGTGGTAGAGAGGAGATTCCTCTCCTTTACATCGTTGAGCGGAATCAGATTTACGTGGCACTGCATGCCGCGAAGCCGTTTGGCAAGCTCATCCGCACAGGAAAAATCCGAATTCACATCGCGAACCATCGCATATTCGAATATCACGCGGCGGCCCGTGTTTTCAATATAGTATCTGCATGCATCCAAAAGCTCGCCCATACCATAGGCATTGCTGATGGGCATGAGTTTCCTTCGAATGGCGTCGTTGGGCGCGTGCAGAGATACGGAAAGCGTCACCGGAAGCCCTTCCTTGGCAAGCCTTTTCATCTGCGGTACGATGCCGCATGTGGAAAGGGATACATTCCGAAGGGAAATATTCAGCCCCTGCGGCTCGTTCAAAAGGCGCAGGAATCTGACCACCTCATCGTAATTATCCAGCGGTTCTCCGCTTCCCATGAGTACTACATTGTGAATGCGCCCTTCGCCCTCCGTTTCCCGGATGTGGCGGTTTACCTGAATCACCTGAGACAGCATTTCGCCCGCCGTCAGGTTTCTCACGCAGCCGTCCAGGGTGGATGCACAAAATGCGCAGCCCATGCGGCAGCCCACCTGCGTGGACACGCAAAGCGTATCTCCGTGGTGGTAGCGCATACGGACGCCTTCGATCAGATTGCCGTCCGAAAGCTCGTACAGGTATTTTTCGGTTCCGTCAATCTTCGACTGTATGCTTTCGCTGATCCGAATCGGCACGACCATACACCTTTCCGAAAGCTTCTCTCTGAGCGCCTTTGAAAGATTGGTCATCTCGTGAAACTGTGCGCCGCGCACAATCCACTCTGAAATCTGCTTCGCCCTGAATTTCCCTTCGCCCAGAGACGCTATAAACGCCTCCAGCTCTTTCGGGAAAAGGCTGGTAATATCTGTTTTATCCGTCATAAATCCGTCCTGCGCATGCGCGCGATAAAGAATCCTTCCACGCCGTCACGGCTTTGAATCAGTGACAGCATGCCGTTTTGAAGTCTGGGTTTCAGTGAATCCGGAAGATAGGTATCCTTTGTTTCCATTTTGAATTCCGGATGACTCAGAAGAAACGCTTCGATCTGCTTTTCGTTTTCCTCGGGCAGTATCGAGCAGGTAGAATACACCAGCAAGCCTCCGCGCTTTACGTAAGATGCGCAGGCGCCGAGTATTTTTTTCTGCATTTGGATAAGCGATGTAATGCTTTCATCCGTTACGCGGTATTTAAGGTCGGGTTTATCCGTCATAACGCCAAGCCCCGAGCAGGGCGCATCGATCAAAACCGCGTCCATTGCGCCCATAAGCTCCTCGCGAAGCACGGATGCATCTCTTGCTGCAGGGCGCAGGTTGTCAAGCTTTAAGCGCTTGCCCATCGCCTTGATAAGGTCTACACGGTGCTCGTGTACATCCCATGCGTGTACGCGGCCGGTTCCTCTCATCATTTCACACATCAGCGCGGATTTTCCTCCGGGCGCAGCGCATGCATCCAGTATCGTCATGCCGGGCTTTGCCTCTACCGCCCTTGCCGAAAGCATGGAGCTTTCGCCCTGAATGGAGAAAAGGCCGTCGTAAAAATCAGGATCGCCCGCGAGATTGCCCGCGCGTTCAATCAGATATGCGCCGTCCACCGTACCCTTGCGCCAAGACCAGCCGCGCCTGTCCATAAACGACTCGAAGGATACATAATCCGTCTTCATGAGGTTCGGGCGCACGGTCTCCAGCCGCTCCATCGGGCGATAGGAAACGATCTCGGCGGCGGTTTCAAAGCCATATGCCTGAATCAGCCTGTCAATCACTGTTTCGGGAACGGAATAGCGAACCGACAAATACTTTACCGGCTCCGCTTCCGTGTCGGGAAGCTTGATTTCATCGGCTTCTATCGCGCGCAAAAGAGAGCGAAGAACGCCGTTTACAAAGCCGGAAGCCTCCTCGCGTCCGAAAGCGCGGGTCTGCTTTACCGCCTCGTCCACCGCCGCATGATCGGGAATTCTGTCCATAAACAGTATCTGCGCGCATGCGATATGAAGAATGTCCTCAACCACAGGCTCCGGCTTCACCTTCACAAAATCCTTGAGCACATATTCAATGTACAGCTTGTTTTCAACTGCCTGATAGAAAATATTGGTAGCAAGCCTGCGGTCCTCCGGAGAAAGCGTCGCCTCGCGAAGGCGCTTGTCAAGCGCCAAAGACGCATATGCGTCCACACGGTTGACGTCCGCCAATGCGTTCAGCGCCACGCGCCTTGCATCCATACCGCTGCCTTTTCCATTCTTTGCCTCGCGCGGCTTTCTGTCAAAGCTCTTGCTGTCATTTTTCTTGTCAACCTCGCGCGGCTTTCTGTCAAAGGGCTTGCCCTCATTTTTCTTGTCGAATTCGCGCGGCTTTCTGTCAAAAGGCTTGCCCTCATTTTTCTTGTCGAATTCGCGCGGCTTTCTGTCAAAGCTCTTGCCTTCGCTCTTCTTGTCAAACTCGCGCGGCTTTTTGTCGAAAGGCTTGCCTTCACGCTTCGCGCCGAACTCGCGCGGCTTCTTATCATACGTTTTTTTTTCAAACGGCTTTTTGCCGGAATATCCCTTGTTTTTCTCGTTATCGCGATCCATCACGCTTCACCAAACCTTGTGCCAATTTCGATCTTTTTCCCCATAAGATAGGCCTTTGCCGCCATACGCTTGGCGTTGGGCGCCTGCATTTCGATAATTTCAATCACGGTTTTGTTCCCGCAGGCAACATACAGTCCTTCCTTTGCGCTTGCGCGAATCACCGTACCCGGTGCTTCGTCCGTCTCCTCGTCCGCCGCCTTCGCCATCCATATCTTCAGAACGCCGCCGCTGATCTGCGTATATGCCCCCGGCCAGGGATTTACACCGCGAACCAGACAGGCGATTTCTTTCGAAGTCTTGTTCCAGTCGATAAGACCCGTTTCCTTGGTCAGCATCGGCTCATAGGTCATTTCATCCTCATTCTGCTTAACGGGCGTAATTTCGCCCTTTGCATACAGAGAAAGCGTTTCTTTGAGGAGCTCGGCGCCGATTACGGAAAGGCGGTTCGTAAGCTCACCCGCCGTTTCGTTTTCCAGTATCCGCACTTCTCTTTTCAGAAGCATGTCTCCTGTATCGAGCCCTACGTCCGTGAGCATCGTGGTAACGCCCGCCGTTTCGTCGCCCATAATGATTCCCCAATTGATCGGCGCGGAGCCTCTGTGCTTGGGAAGAATGGAGGCGTGTACGTTGATCGTGCCGAGGCGCGGAACCTCCAAAAGCTTTTTGGAGAGGATCTGCCCAAACGCTGCCGTCACAACAACATCCGGCGCAAGGCTTCTCATTGCGTCAAGCCCCTCCTGCTTCCTCACACGTTCAAACTGAAATACGGGAATTCCGTTTTCTTCCGCCGCAAGCTTCACGGGGCTTTTTTCAATCTTTTTCCCGCGCCCGACCGGGCGGTCCGGCTGGGTGAATACGCCCACAACCTCTTCGCCCATTTCAATCAGCGCCCGTAAGGAAGGCACGGCGAATTCCGGCGTGCCCATAAATACCACGCGCATATATTACGCGCCCTCCTTGTTCGTAACATCCTCGATCATTTTGTCCACATACAGTATGCCGTCCAGATGATCGATTTCATGGCAAAGCGCCATGGCAAGAAACTCCGTTCCTTCCACCTCAATCGTCTGCCCTTTTCGGTTGAGCGCATGCACAATTACCTTCTCCGGTCTTTCCACCGTGCAGCGGCGGCCGGGAATGCTCAGGCAGCCTTCCGGATTTACCATGCTGCCTTCCGTGTGTACGATCACGGGATTAATCAATTCCAGCAATCCATCACCCACATCAATTACGACGGCGCGGCGAAGTACGCCCACCTGCGGCGCGGCAAGCCCCGCGCCTTCGGCCGCATACATAGTATCCGCCATATCGTCCAAAAGCTGCTTTAAGCGCTTATCAATCACATCTACCGGACGGCTGGTCTTTCGAAGCGTGCTGTCGCCCTCGTGAAGAATTCTGCGAATTGCCATTTTTATCCTCCTCAATCGTTCGTTGTGCTATATCATACTCTGCGGGTTTACTTCGAGCTCAATTCTTACGCCCTGCGCGCCTTCCTGCGCAATCGTTTCCATGATCTCATTTACGCGGCCCACTTCACCGCGCGCGTACATTTTTACATATACCTGCCAGCGCGTTTCCCCGCGGATCTTCTTAATCGGCGCTTCAGCGGATTTCATAAAAAGCACGCTTTCCGTAAGCTTTTCCTCGTTAAGCGCCTTAAGAATCCTTTTCTCGATTTCAACAGCAGTCTCTCCCGGCTTGTTTTCATCCTTTGACGATATCACAAGCCTTGAAATAACCGTATACGGCGGGTACAGCGCGTGTTTTCTGTACATGGCCTCCAAGTGGTAAAACGAACGGTAGTCCTGTTTTACCGCGCATTTCAAGGCGTAATTCTCCGGCGTATACGTTTGTATTACTACCCGCCCAGGCGTTTGCGCGCGGCCTGCGCGGCCTGCCACCTGCGTAATCAATTGAAATGTTCTCTCCGCGCTTCTGTAGTCCGGAAGGTTTAAAGTGGTGTCCGCCGCGACAACGCCCACTACCGTGACATTGGGAAAGTCGAGCCCCTTTGCAATCATCTGAGTTCCGATCAGTATTTTTGTTTCTCCCTTTCGAAACGCCTCCAGAATCTTTGCATGCCCGTCCTTGCCCTGCGTGGTATCTACATCCATCCTCGATACGGGAACCGACGGAAAGAGCGTCTTTACCTCTTCTTCCACCCTTTGCGTGCCCGCGCCGAAGTATTTTATAAACTTGCTCGTACATTCGGGACATTTTGCCGGCACCGGCACATTTTTTCCGCAATAGTGGCAGTGCATCCTCTGATCGGACTGGTGATACGTAAGCGCCACATCGCATGCATCGCATTTTTCCACATGTCCGCATGCGCGGCACGATACAAATGTGGAATGCCCCCTGCGGTTTATAAACAAAATCGCCTGCTGGTTTTGCTTGATCGCGTCTTTTAAATACTGAATCAGTTTTCCTGAAAATATACCCCGGTTGCCCATTTCAAGCTCGCGGCGCATATCGACGATTTCCGCCTCCGGTAGCGCCTTTCCGTTCGCCCTCTGGGTGAGCTCTATAAGAGCAAGCTTGTTTTCGCTTCTCACGCCCGGCATCACGCGCATGTAGCTTTGAATGGACGGCGTAGCGCTTCCGAGCACCAATACGCCCTTTCGATCATTCATTCTGCGCCATGCTACCTCCCGCGCGTCGTAGCGGGGCCTTTTTTCCGACAGATATGCGCCCTCATGCTCTTCGTCAATGATAATGGCGCCGAGGTTCTCTACCGGCGAAAATACCGCCGAGCGCGCGCCGATAACCACGCGGGCGTCGCCGGATCTGATGCGCTCCCACTCGTCAAAACGCTCTCCGGCGGACAGCCTTGAATGAATCACAGCCGCGCTCTTCCCAAACCGCGCGTGAAACCAGCCGACCATCTGGGGTGTGAGCGCAATCTCGGGCACCAGCACAATCGCGCCCTGACCGCGCTTTAATACTTCGCGGATCAGCTTTATATAAACCTCTGTCTTTCCGCTCCCGGTAACGCCGTGCAGAAGAAATCTTCCGCCCGTATCCAGCGCGTCGATCATTTCGTCCGCCGCCGCCTGCTGGCTTACCGTTAAAACAGGATCCTCGTGCGAGCGCCCGTTATCGTCGATATGCGGCTTGCGCATTTCGCGCTCCGAGGAAATGTCGATAATCCCTTTATCCGAAAGCGCCTTTACGGCGGCATTTGCGCCCGGAATCATCTCGGAAAGATACTTCACCGGCTTCGCGCCGTCCGTGAGCAGTTCGATCACGCGCCTTTGTTTGGGCGCTTTTGCTGCGGCCTTCAAAGCGTCTTCCGCGGAAGCAATCAGCCTCGCCACGCGCAGCTCTTTTTCGCGTACGCGTTCGCCTCTCAACTCCGACGGAATCATAAGCCTTAAGGAATCTGCAAGATAGCAGTTATATTTATTCTTCATCCACATCGCAAGATCGATCAATTCCGGCATAATCACGCCGGCCATGCGTTTTCTTGCAATGGGCTTTATTTTACTTTCGTCAAGTTCGGTTTCGTCCTTCATCGAAACGACGAAGCCCTCCATCGTGCGCTTTCCAAACGGCACGACGACCATATCTCCCGGTGATACGCATAAGTTTTCCGGCGCGAGATAGGTATATGTTCTGTTCACATCTCCCGCCGTAAGATCCACAATTACTTCTGCGTACCGCATCCGAAGATCCTTTCCACTTCGTTTAATATTTCATCCGCCACTTCGCGCTTTTTCATAATCGGCAGCGAGCGCTTCCGATCCTCTGAAATGATGGTCACGATATTGGTGTCCGCGCCAAAGCCCGCGCCCGTCTTGGTAACATCGTTTGCGACGATGATATCCGCATTCTTTCTCTCGCGCTTGCCTTCGGCGTTCTGATTTACGTTCTCGGTTTCTGCGGCAAACGCAACGAATACCTGATTCCGTCTTTTATTGCGCCCGATATGCATGGCGATATCGGGCGTTGAAACGAGCTTTACCGTCATGCTGTCGCCCGTTTTTTTGATCTTCTGCGCCGCGACCGTTTCGGGCGTAAAATCCGCAGGCGCAGCCGCCTGAATAACAACGTCCGCCTGATCGACCAGCGAACATACGGCGTTAAACATATCGAAGGTGGACGTGATATTGATAACCGAAACGCTTTCCGGCGCCTTTATATCGACAGGCCCCGTAACCAGATGCACCTTCGCTCCGCGGTCGCGCGCCGCCTCTGCGATGGCGTATCCCATCTTACCGGTGGAACGGTTGCTTAAAAACCTCACGGGATCCAGCATTTCGCGCGTAGGCCCGGCAGTTACAAGAACGGTTTTTCCTTCAAAGTCGCGCTTGGGAAGCAGTATTCTCTTTGCTGCCTCAACGATCTCCTCCGGCTCCGACATTCTGCCGACGTCCGTATCACCGCAGGCAAGCTCTCCCGACGAAGGACCCACAAAATGATAGCCCCACGCCTTTAATGTTTCTGCATTTCTTTGCGTCGCGGGATTCAGCCACATGCCGCTGTTCATGGCGGGCGCAATCAATACAGGCGACCGGGCGGCCATGAGCGACGTGGAAAGAAGATCGTCCGCAATACCCGACGCCATCTTGCCGATGATGTTGGCAGTCGCCGGCGCGACGATGGTAAGATCTGCAAATTTCTGAAGCGAAATATGCCCGATCTCCCACGCTTTTTCAAAATTATCGGAGTATACCGGATTTCCCGAGAGCGTTTCAAACGTAAGAGGCGCAACAAATTCCTTCGCGTTTTCGGTCATCACCACGCGCACGGATGCATGAAGCCTGGTAAGCCTGCGCACGATATCACACGCCTTATATGCGGCAATGCCGCCCGTAACGCCGAGAACTATGCCCTTTCCGTGAAGCATTTTCGCTCTTCCTCCTTAATTATGAATAGCGCAAAGCCGAAGTGACCCGCATGCATGCGAATCGCTTCGGCGAACAGGCGCCCCGCCCGATATTATTCCTGGACTTCCTCCTGACGGGCATATGTAATCAGCCCGCGATGGATTTCCTCAATGGCAATCGTCAGAGGCTTGTTTTCCTTGGTATCATACAACGGCTGGCTGCCCTGAATCAGCTGACGGGCACGCTTGGCGGCCTCCACAGCCAGAGTATAACGGCAGTCTACGCGCTTGAGCAGGTCGCCAATGGGCGGTTCGATCATCATAGTGGGGTTCCTCCTTCGATCCATTCGGTCATTCTACATTCTGAAGCTGTTCGCGAAGCTTTTCAATCGCGCTTTTTAACTGAATCACGCTCTGCGTGATGGGAATATCCTGAGATTTGGAAGAAATCGTATTGACTTCGCGGTTCATTTCCTGAACGATAAAGTCCAGCGCGCGCCCGACGGGCTCTTTCGCCATGCACTTTTCCCGTGCCTGAGCGATATGACTGCGAAGGCGCACCGTTTCCTCGGCAATCGCCGCGCGGTCCGCCATCACGGCGACTTCCTGCGCAAGGCGGTTTTCATCCATCTGCGAATTCAAAAGCTCTTCCACACGCGCCTTCAGCCTATCGTGATACTCATTGACGGTTTCAGGGTAGCGCTTCTCGATCTTTTCCGTTTCGCATTCGATCTCCTGAAGCTTTAAAAGCATATCGCTCTTCATCGCTTCGCCTTCGCGGGCACGCATGGCGTTCAGGTTGTCAAGCGCCGCCTGAAGGGTTTCCTTCATAAGGTTCTTCAGCGCCTCTTCATCCTCCGCAGCCTCGGTTACGCGAAGCGCATCGGGCAGGCGGGTGACGAGCGAAAGCGCGCGATCGTCACGAAGCCCGGTAAGCTCCAGCACCTCGTCAAGCGCCTTCATATATGCGGACACCAGACCCGTATCCACAATAACGCTCTTTGAATCCTCTCTGAGGTTCAGATATGTAACGAATACGTCGACATGTCCCCGCGAGAGATTGGCGGCAATCTGCTTTCTCACGCCGTCCTCTAAAAATGCAAAGGAGCGCGGCATGCGGAAGTTCAGATCCAGAAAGCGATGGTTCACACTTTTCAGTTCAATCGTAAGGCTGCGCCCGTCCGCCTGGCACTGAGCGCGTCCATACCCGGTCATGGAGTGCATTGAGACACATCCTCACATAAATATCTTTATCCGATCAATTATAGCATATCCCTATGCTTTTTGCGTTATTTCAATTGAAAAATATACATTAATTACGAAAGCATCTTCAAAAATTCTTCTTCGCCGATCACGCGAACGCCGAGCTTCACGGCTTTATCCAGCTTGCTGCCCGCGCTTTCGCCGGCGACTACGAGGCTGGTTTTGCCGGAAACGGACGAAGCGGCCTTTCCGCCTGCGTTTCGGATTCTCTCCTCCGCTTCGCTTCTGCCCATCGACTGAAGCGTTCCGGTTACAACGACCGTCATACCCGTAAACGCGCCGGAGGATACCTTCTTCTCCCATACAGGCGAAACCCCGGCTTCAAGCAGCCTCTCGGTTTGTCCGCGCGTAAATGGATCCGAAAAGAAGCTCACAATCGATTCCGCGACAATGCTGCCTACATCGTCGATTTTTGTAAGCGTATCCTGATCAGCCGCCATGAGCGCGTGAATCGATTCGAACCGATCCGCAAGATCCCTTGCGGTTTTCCGTCCGACATTGGGAATACCAAGCGCAAATATAAACGCATCGAGCTTCACGTTTTTACTCTTTTCAATCGCGTCCACAAGCTTCTGCGCCTTTTTATCTCCGAACCTTTCCAGCGACGTCAGACTTTCGGAATCCATTTTATACAAGTCCGAAAACTCGCGGATTCCCGTCTCTTCCAGAAGCTGGCGGGCGGTCTTCTCGGAAAATGCGTCGATATCCATCGCCTCGCGCCCGGCGAAATGCGAGAACTTCATTACCAGCTGGCTTAAACAGCCTTCTCTGTTCGGACAGAAAAGGTGTGCGCCGCGCTCTGTGAGCTTGCTTCCACAATCCGGGCAGAATTCGGGCTTTTCTACATCCCGTTCATCCTGCGCATATTCGTCCACGCGCCCCATGATCTCGGGGATCACTTCATTGGAACGCCTGAGCCACACGCGTGCGCCGATTTTCACGCGCTTTCGGATCACGTCGCCATAATTATTGAGCGTCGCCTTTCTCACCGTTGCGCCAGCAATCTCAACAGGCGCTACATGAGCAAGCGGCGTAAGCTTTCCGGTTCTTCCGATTTCCCAGGTTACGTCCGTAAGAAGAGATGTAACCTCCTCCGCTTCGAACTTATACGCAACCGCCCAGCGCGGGAATTTTTCGGTCGCGCCGAGCACATTTCGCGTTTCAAAATCAGAAATCTTGACAACCGCGCCGTCGATCATATAATCAAGCTCCGAGCGCGTGTTTTCAATTTCGGAAATTCTTTCAAGAACCTCTTTCCCGTTCTTGGCATACAATTCGTACTCCGATACAGGAAAGCGGTTTTCCTTAAGAAAGGCAAGCATCTCCTCCTGCGAAGAAAACGAACGGCCTTCGATATAGTTTACATCATAAAAGCATGCGTCCAGATTTCGCTTCGCCGTTACCGTCGGATCCAAATTTCTGAGCGCGCCCGCCGCGCCGTTGCGCGCGTTTTTCAGCGGCTCTGCAGCCGTTTGATTGTATTTTTCAAGCGTCGACAAACGCATATAGCATTCGCCGTGTACCTCGAGTTTTCCGGTAAAAGGAATGGAGAGCGGAATCTGACGGATGGTGAGCGCCTGCGGAAGAATCGCTTCGCCCGTCGTTCCGTTGCCGCGCGTCGCCGCCTGCACGAGCCTGCCGCCCTCATAGGTCAGGCAGATCGTAAGTCCGTCGAACTTATGCTCGATCACATAGGATATTTCAGGAAGCGATGCGCCCGCCTGCACGGCCTCTGCGCGAAGCTTTTCCGCCCTTCTGATCCAGTCGGCGATTTCCCCCGTCGACTGCGCCTTATCCATGCTCAGAAGACGCACGATGTGCGTATGCGGCGCAAATTCCTTGAGCGGCTCTCCGCCTACGCGCCTGGTGGGCGAATCGGGAAGCACAACGCCCGTTTCTTTTTCAAGCTTCACAAGCTCGTCATATTTCACATCGTATTCCTTGTCGGATACGCTGGGCGCGTCTAAAACGTAATACTCATATCCCCACGTATTCAGCGTGTCGATGAGTGCTCGCATTCTGTCCTGCATACCTTTTTCCCCTTATCCAATCTTGATCATGGGCGCAGTGTCGGCTGCAAAGGTTCTTACGCCCTTGCCCGCCCCGAAATCTACGTCTACGCGCGTCCCCTCCGGCAGATCGCGAACCGCCTTCACAACGCCTTTTCCGAGCGTTCTGTGCTGTACATAATCGCCCTCGTGGAATATCGCCGCGCCGCGCTTCACCTGAGACGCGCCCTGAGACGGCACATAGTTAAAACCCTTCTGAAGTCCCGGTATATTGTTCAAAGACGGTTTTCCGGAAGAAAACGCGCCGGGCTTTGAAGGCTTTGAAAAGCCGCCGTCATACTGCGGTCTTGCCATCGGTCTTTGAAGCCTTGCCTCGCTTGCCCTTATCCGGTTATCCTCTATTACCCTTCCGGGCATTTCGGAAACAAATCTTGAAAGCTCGTTTGCCTGCCTTGCGTTATACAGCATGCGCGTTTTCGCATGGCTCACAAACAGTATTTTTTTCGCCCTCGTAATGCCCACGTACATCAGCCTTCGCTCCTCCTCCAGCTGATCCTCGTCGAACATCGCCCTTGAAATCGGGAAGATTCCCTCTTCCAAACCCGTTAAAAACACGGCGGGAAATTCGAGTCCCTTTGCGGAATGCAGCGTCATCAGCGTTACAAAGCTCACCTTTTCCTCCATGGAATCGGTATCGGTAACAAGCGCTACATTTTCGAGAAAGCCCAGTATACCTTCCTCCGGGTTCTGCTTATCGTACTCCGTAACGGCGGAAACAAGCTCCTGAATGTTTTCAACGCGGCTTTTGTCATCGTCATCCTTGCTGTTTTTATACTGCGTAAGGATCCCCGTTTTTTCGAGCACTTCTTCGATCAGCTCCGAAGCGGATACGTCCAGCATTTCGCCGGTCAGCTCCATAAGTATGTCGGCAAAGCCGCTGACGGCATTGAGCGCACGTCCGGAGAGCCCGATCTCGCTTGCCTCAAGAACCGCGTTTACCATGGAAAGACCGTTTTGCTGCGCATAAGAAGCAATCGCCTCCACCGTCGCGTCGCCGATTCCGCGTCTGGGCTCGTTGATAATTCTCCGGAAGGATACATCGTCGTCCGGATTTACCAGAAGCCGCAGATACGCAAGCACGTCCTTGACTTCCTTGCGGTCGTAGAATTTTAGGCCGCCGTATACGCCGTATTTAATTCCGCGCCTGACCAGCGCCTCTTCCAGTACACGCGACTGGGCGTTGGTTCTGTAGAGTATGGCGATGTCGCCAAGCGGAAGACCGCGCCTTTCAAGCGCGTGAATATTTTCGCACACCCACGCCGCCTCGTCGCGCTCATCCAGCGCATGATACAGCCTGATTTTATCGCCCGCGTCGGTGTTAGTCCAAAGCGCCTTTTCCTTTCGGCCGGTGTTGTGCGCGATCACCTGATTGGCGGCGTCCAGTATATTCGAAGTAGAGCGGTAATTCTGTTCAAGCTTTATCACAGGGCAGCCGCCGTAATCCTTTTCAAATTCCAGTATGTTTCTTATATCCGCGCCGCGCCAGGCGTAAATCGACTGATCGTCGTCGCCCACCACGCATACGTTCTTTTTGTCGCCCGCCAGCAGCTTTACCAGCATATACTGCGCCATATTGGTATCCTGATATTCATCCACCAGGATATAGGAAAACCTTCTCTGATAGCTTTCAAGCACCGGCGGGTGCTCCGAAAACAGCAGAAGCGTTTTCAAAATCAGATCGTCAAAATCCAGCGCATTATTGCTCTTAAGCTGCTTTTCATACTCCGCATAGGCGCGGTAATATGCTTTATTGCGCATATCGTCGTTCTCTTTATACCATTCCTCCGGCGACAGCATGCGGTTTTTCGCGTCGGAAATCACCGCCTTTACGCTTCTGGGCGGGTAATTCTTATCATTAATCTCCAGCTGCTTTAAAATTCTCTTGATGAGCGTCATCTGATCGTCGTCATCGTAGATCACAAATTCGCGCTTGAAGCCTATTTTTTCAATATCCCGCCGCAGTATGCGCGCGCAGCATGCGTGAAACGTCATCACCCATGCGTCGTCCGCCGAAGCGCCGGAAAGCCTTGAAACGCGCTCGCGCATTTCACGAGCGGCTTTATTGGTAAATGTAATCGCAAGGATCGCCCATGCGGGCACACCCTTTTCAATTAGATGCGCTACACGGTAGGTAAGTACGCGCGTCTTTCCGGAGCCCGCGCCCGCGAGCACGAGCAGGGGGCCTTCGGTGGTGGTAACGGCAAGCTTCTGCTCCGGGTTTAACAGGGTAAGATCAATCATTTTTTTCTCCCGAATCCTTAAGTCTCTGAAGTATCATTTTATATCCGTCCGCGCCGTAGGTAAGCGCGCGGTTTACGCGTCCGATCGTCGCGGAGGACGCGCCTGTTTTCTGAGTGATTTCCGTATACGTAATTTTTTCCGTCAAAAGCATTGCGACCTCCAGCCTTTGAGACAGGTCTTCAAGCTCCCGGACGGTTAAAAGGTCCTCAAAAAGTCTGAAGCATTCCTCTTTCGTTTCCAGCTTCAAAAGCGCTTCAGCCAGCATTTCCGTATGCTCATTCATAAATTTCGATTGATACATGCGTTCTGCCTCCCTCGCGTTTCCCCCAAGGACAGCGGAAACGCTATACTAAACCAAGTTTAGTATACCATTTTGAAGCCGAACAGGCAAGCAAAATAGCGCCGGCTGATAAAATAAATCCCGAACACATTTTGTCTTCGCAGCCTTTTGATTTTTCCGGCCTGCTTTCTGCGTTCCATTTCTTCGTCGCTCACATGTTCCCCCTCAACAACGTAAAAGCGGCTGCCCCGGCAGCCGCTTACAATTTTCCTATGCTATTTCACCAGTACCATCTGATGCAAAAGCACCTCAGGCACGGTGAATTCGGCGCATCCGTCCTTCCATTCAAACGGAATCTCCGCTTCATCGGGAAGCAGACATACGCTTTCGGGTTTCTTTTCCGCTTTTATGCTCACCTTCACATCTCTTACCGGCACTGCATCTTCAATGACTTCGATTCCTTTTCCGCGAACGGTGGTGTGGGCATAGAGCAGATGGACAATCTGTCCCTCTTTTGTCTTCTGAAGGGTCAGAACGCCTCTGTCGGGGAGATTCCCGGTCTTTGCAGACTTACCGTTCCCCATAAGCTTCTCAATGGCGTAAACTACCGCTTCCCGCGCGATCAGTTCACCCTTCACCGCATAATCTTCAAATACATTCCACGCGATATACGCTATGCTTCCGTTTATCACGGCGGCAGGCGCAAGGGGCGAATCTACATCGTTGGGCGTATGCTGATGGGAGGAGAAATGCTCCCATGTGCGGTTGAAATACGAATCCTGACGATAGGCAAAAACCTCGCCCTTTGCATTTTTAAGCTTTATGCCCGGCGCATACATAACATACGCCGTTTTTCCGTTGACCGCGTCAAAATCGGGAACCATATAATCCGGACGCACGGGATTGATGCCGTCAAACTCCGCGCCGATATCGAGCATAAAGCCGTTTCTGTCCATATTCAGCCCGGAGAATCCAGTCAGGAGTACCTTGCCGCCGGCGTTTATGTACTCCGTGAGCTTTTTCGTGAGACCTTCGCAAAGGAGAATCTGATCGGGCAGTATGACAAGCTTGTACTCCGTAAAATCCGCTTCTTCATCCACGAAATCGAACAGGTACTTGCCTTCCAGAAGCATTCTGTCAGCGCCCGTATTGGAATCCTTGCCGAAGCTGTTCCTTCCGCCGCCCAGCACCGCTTCGCAGCTCAGAACCGCGATATCCGATACGTTCTTTGCATCCGTCAGCCACTTTTCCTTCTTTTCCACCTGCTCATACGCTTTACCGATTAGGCGGTATGTGCTTTCGTTCATTTCACCGGAGGGATGCATCTGATCGCCAATGGAAATCTTCGCACCGCAGGCAAGCGACAGCCCCGTCTCATAGATCAGCGCGTTCGGATGCTTGAAACCGCCGAATTCGCCCCATGTGGTATGGAATTTACCGGTCATTCCCAAAAAATCCATGCCCACAGTTCTGGCATAGGCCGCAGACATCGGGAAATGATCGTAGCCCCAGCCGCCGGTGGGCAGGCTTTCAAGCTCCAGATGCGTGTTGTATCCGGCAAGGTCGCGCCTGCCGTGCGCAATGTGACCGGCGTTATGGAATATGGTCGCAGTGCTTGAATACTTTCTTACCGCCTTTTCCATTCGCTCTGCATATTTTTTATACACCATTTCACCGTGCTTCAGAATATCTGCATCGTCGTCCGGATTGAGTCCCATCTGATGCATCGATTTAACGCAGCTTGCGCATACGCATCTTCTGACATTGGATATATCGAGGAAGATTCCCACGGGGTTATACCGCTTCATAACCTCCTCGACCTGCTTTTCCAGCACATCCAGATATCCCGTGTTATAGCACATCAGATGATAATGCGCCTTCGTGAACGTGCCCTTTTCCTGTCCGTCCGGGCTCACATTCAGCCATTCGGGGTGATCGAAAACCTCTTTCTCGTCGAAGCCCGCGCTGATATACACAGGCGCGTTTACGTTGATCTCCCTGCAGGCTTCCAGCATTTCGCCCAGAAGATCGAAATCAAGGTTCGGATGAATGCGGTTCGCCTTGGACGGATGATACGCCCAGCCGTGATGGCATTTGGAAAACACGGTAATGGAATCCACATGCCCCAGTATAAGCGCCTTTTGAAACTGTTCCTTTGAAAATCCCTTCCCGATTCCGGGAATCATGCCGGAGGTGTGAAAATCGAGATGTACCTGCCTGAAGCGCATGCCGTTCACTCCTTTTTCTTTCCCTATAATGATTAAACCGTCTAATCACATTCTAACATATCTGAGCATACCTTGCAATTGCATTCATCGAATTTTCCGCTTCCCGTTCGGTTTCTCATAAATCAACATGATATCGCTTGCGCAGCCCGGAGCATAGGCATATAATGAAGAAAAACTCTTTTTCGGGAGATACGCATGGTACAGATTGCATTTACAAACGTACTGATTACCCTTTTATACATCATCCCCGGGTTTCTTCTTCATAAGGCAAAAAAGGCAAGCGAAGATCACCTTGCAACGCTGTCCGCGATCCTCATATATATCTGCGCGCCATGCATGATCCTCTCATCCTTCCTATCGATGGAGTTTTCATGGAAGCTCATTCAAAATCTGTCCCTGTATTTTGTATTGTCGCTCGCCGCTCAAGCGGGCTTCATGCTGCTTATGTATTTGGCGTTTAAAAAGCGCATGCATGAAAGCAAATACAGAATCATTACCATTGGCTCCGTGCTCGGAAACGTCGGCTTCTTTGGGCTTCCGATCGTCAAAGTGCTGTTTCCCGAAAGCCCTGAGGTAATGGGCTATTCCTGCGTGAATATGGTCACGATGAATATTCTCGTATTCACCTTCGGCATATACTGCCTGACGGGCGACAAAAAATACATGTCTTTAAAACCGGCCTTTTATAATCCCACGATGTTCAGCCTCATTGCGGCTCTCGTCATATTTCTCTTTGGTATCGGTAAATTCTTCCCCGCTCCGCTTACAAACGGCCTTCAGCTGATCGGAAATATGACAACGCCGCTTTGTATGTTTATCCTCGGCATCCGCTTGTCATCCGTATCCTTTAAAAAGCTGTTTACGCGCCCGTTTGTGTATATGACATGCATCGGAAAGCTGATCGTGTTTCCGTTTTTCACCTTCCTTCTTACTTATTTCCTGCCGATTGAAGCGCCGATGCGCGCAAGCCTCGTAATACTTTCCGCCGTGCCCTGCGCATCAATCCTTTTGAATATGGCGGAAATGTACAGAAGCGAAACCGAGGCCAGCGCGAACTGCGTGCTTTTATCAACGCTGATTTGCTTTATGACGGTTCCCCTGTATGCTATGCTACTTCAATAAAACGGAGGTATTCACATGACTGAGCTTCAGGAAGCAAGAGAATTCTTTTCAAACGACCGCTTCGCAACCAAACAAACCGGCATCGTAATCGAAGAAGTAGGCGAAAACTACGCCAGATGCTCCATGAGGATTACGGAAAATCACTTAAACGCAGTGAATCACGTAATGGGCGGCGTCGCATACACATTGGCAGACTTCGTGTTTGCCGTTGCCACCAACTTCAAAAAGCCCCCGACGGTTACGACCGTCAGCCAGATCAGCTACCTTTCAGCGCCGAAGGGCGATACGCTGATCGGTGAGAGCAGACTGCTTCGCGACGGCAAGCATAACTGCTTCTACGAAATCACAATTACCGATAATCTCGGAACAAACGTCGCCGTAGTGATGACCAGCGGCGCACACCTTTCATAGCGAGCTTTCCCGCCGGAAACCCGGCGGGAAATTCATTTTTGCCGCCTGCTGCATTTTCCGCATTTCGGTTGTATTTATTGTGAAAGGAGGCGATGCATATGCAAAACAGATCTGAGGCGCACGGCGATCATCATCGCGCTTTTATCAGGCTGTGCGCTCGCATTCAGCGGTTCAAACGCTATGCTCAGCAGCCTTTTTGGAAACGGCGAACCTAACGAAAATTCAAAACACGCACTGCTTACAGATATCGATTCAAATACGCTTGACGGAATCACGCTCTCCACTAACAAATGCCTGGCGGACAACACAACCGTCAACATGGCTTGGACAGTGACAAGCGAAAGAGAAACCCACGTGTATTTCATTACGGAATACGAAATCACGCCCCTTCATCAGGAAACCGCTTATTGATATGCATTCCGACTTACTTCCCATCTCCATAGATATTAAGACGCCCGCCATTCAAATCCGTAAAACAAGTGATTCTCAATAATGTAAAAACGCTCAGGCATTCTTTTCTGCCTGAGCGTTAAACTGCTTACCCTTAGCCCTGCTTCTGCTTGTGCTTCGGATTTTCGCAGATTACCATAACATGTCCCTTACGCTTGATGATCTTGCACTTTTCGCAGATCACTTTCACGGACGGCCTTACCTTCATCGGTGGTTCCTCCTTTCGGAATTACGACTTGCTGCGCCAGGTGATACGGCCTCTGGTGAGGTCGTAGGGCGACAATTCGATGGTGACCTTATCGCCGGGATAGATGCGGATGTAGTTCATGCGCATTTTGCCGGAAACATGAGCCAGAATCTTATGACCGTTGGGCAGCTGTACTTCGAACATAGCGTTGGGATACGATTCCGTTACAACGCCTTCAACTTCGATAACATCGGACTTGGACAATTCTTTACTCCTCCTCGTGCGAAAGCCATCGGCGCACTTCATGATCGAATACCGGCTGGCCGTCTGTCAATCTCAAAACGATTTCCTGTCTGGGTTCGGATACCTGCTTAAGATGCCTACGCTTCTTTTTCTTGGGCTTACCCATTTTATGTGTATTGCCGTCTGATATGAGAACATATTCCTCGTCCAGCGACTCAACCACTAAAAACGTTCTGCCCTCGTCGCGTCCGGCCTTTGAGACCACTACTGATCCCAATAGTATGGGCGCCTTCTTCATCGCTTGGCCTCCGTAAACTGGAATCCGGGAAGCGTGAGGATTTCGGGATCACCTTTCGTAACGGCGATGGTATGTTCATAATGCGAACATACGCTGTGGTCGTTTGTTACAACCGTCCACTCGTCGTCCTCAATATATACGCCCCAATGCCCCATCGCAATCATCGGTTCGATCGCAATCGTCATGCCTTCGCGAAGCCTTATGCCCCGGCCAGGCTTGCCGTAATTCGGTACGCTCGGATCTTCATGCATTTCAACGCCTATTCCGTGACCGCACAGGTCGCGGATAACGCCATAACCGTTTTCCTCAGCGTGCTTCTGAACCGCCCAGCCAATATCGCCGAGCCGATTTCCTTCGCGCGCTGCACTTGCCGCGAGCCAGAAGCATTCTTCGGTAACACGAATCAGCTTCATAACTTCTTCAGACGCTTTTCCGACAGGCGCTGAAAACGCGCTGTCCGACTGCCATCCGTTCAGGATCAGCCCGCAGTCTACGCTTAAAAGCTGTCCTTCCTTAAGCGGCTTCTTATTCGGAAAACCATGAACTACCTGATCATCCACGCTTGCGCATATCGTAGAAGGAAACCCATTATATCCTTTGAAGGACGGAATGGCGCCATTCTTTCGAATCAGCTTTTCAGCTTCGGCGTCGATGTCCAGCGTCGTTACGCCGGGCACGATCATTTCCTTCAACCGTTCAAGTACTTCATGCAGAAGCTTTCCCGCGTCGCGCATTAATTGTATCTGCGCGGGGTTTTTGGTGTAAATCATGCTTAGCCTCCGAGGGCAACTTCAATTGCCTCGAAAACCTTGTCCGGTGCCTGATCGCCATCAATCTCGCAAAGCGTGCCAGCATTCTTGTAATAATCAATCAGCGGCTGCGTCTTGGAGTGATATACATTCAGGCGATTCTGAATCGTAGCGGGTTTGTCGTCGTCGCGCTGGATCAGCTCTCCGCCGCAATCGGGGCAAACCTTTTCGTCTGCAAGCTTCGTGATGTGGAAGGTACCCTTGCACGCGGGGCAAACCCTTCGTCCGGTAAGTCTTGCAAGAAGCTTATCGTCGGGAACTTCTACATCCACAACCTTTTCAGGCTTGGAGATCTCATCGAGCGCCTCCGCCTGCTTTACAGTGCGGGGGAACCCATCGAGCAGATAGCCGTTTACGCAATCGCTCTCGCTCAAGCGCTCTTTTACCATCTGTACAAGAACCTCATCGGGAACCAGCTTACCGGCATCCATAAAGACCTTGGCCTTAAGGCCGGTTTCCGTTCCCTTTGCGATAGCGGCTCTTAACATATCTCCGGTGGAGATATGGGGAATCGCAAACTTCTGGCATACGCCGGAAGCCTGCGTTCCCTTACCTGCACCGGGAGGGCCAAGAAATACAAGCTTCATATCTCTTTACCCCCGTTAGATTACTTCAGGAATCCCTTATAGTGACGCATGAGCATCTGGGACTCGAGCTGGCGCATCGTCTCAACAGCAACGCTGACCGCGATCAGAAGGGAGGAAGCCGCGAAGGGCAGGCTCACTTCAGCTACTGCGAACATGATGGAGGGCAGCAGAGCGAGGAAAGCAAGGAAGAAAGCGCCGAAGAGAGTGATGCGGCGGTTGATCTTGGTGATGAATTCAGTAGTGGGCTTGCCCTGACGAATGCCGGGGATCATACCGCCGTTCTGCTGAATGTTCTTGCTCATATCAACAGGATTAAAGGAAATGCTGTTGTAGAAGAACGTGAAGCCAAGGATCAGAGCCGCAAAAATGAGGTTGTACCAGAATCCAGTGGGGCTTACGTTACTGTTCCACCAAGCGTAGCCCTTCTGAGATATGAACGCAAGGATCGTAGCAGGGAACTGCATGATGGAGGAAGCAAAGATCAGAGGGAGAACGCCGGAGGAGTTGAGGCGCAGCGGAATGTGCGTGCTCTGTCCGCCATACATTCTGCGGCCGACCATACGCTTTGCGTACTGGATCGGGATACGACGCTCGGACATGTCAACAAGAACAACGCCGACTATCAGTACGAGGCTGATAACCAGAATCGCGATTGCGCCGAGAACGGAAAGGATCTGGCCCGCGATGATGTTGTTGACAAAGTTTACGATGCCGTTTGCAACGGCTACGGAGAGGTTGGAAATGATGCCGGCAAAGATCAGAAGAGAAATGCCGTTACCGATTCCCTTTTCAGTGATGCGCTCGCCAATCCACATTGCAAGAGCGGTACCTGCCGCGAGGCAGAAGCCGATCGTTACATAGCTGAAGAAGCCGGGAGTGGCGGAACCCTTCATGCCGACGGTGAGGGCGATGGCCTGTACGAAGCCAAGACCTACGGTGACATAGCGGGTAATCTGAGCGATCTTTTTGCGGCCTTCGTCGCCGGACTTATTGAGCTCCTCAAGAGCGGGGATCGCAACGCACAGAAGCTGCATAATAATGCTGGCATTGATGTACGGGGTGATACCCATAGCCATGATCGTAAACTGGGACAGGTTGGAACCGGTCATTACGCTCATGTAGTTGAGAAGGGGAATACCCTTAACGGAAGCAGCGATAGAAGCAGTATCTACACCGGGGGTGGGGATGAAACAAAGGAATCTGTAAAGAAGCAGCATACCCAGAGTATACAGGATCTTCTTTCTAAGATCCGGGATCTTCCATGCATTCTTTAAGGTTTCAAGCATTTCAGATCACCTCGCAATTTCCGCCTGCCGCCTCGATCTTCTCCTTCGCAGATGCAGAGAATTTCATTGCCTGCACCGTCAGCTTCTTAGTAAGTTCGCCATTGCCGAGGATCTTGATGCCGTCTTCGATCTTCTTGATGATGCCGGCCTGGATCAGCTCAACGGGGCCTACCACGGAACCATCTTCGAATACGTTCAGAGCATCTACGTTAATTGCCACATACTCGGTCGCCCACTTGTTGGTGAATCCACGCTTGGGCAGACGCATGGTAAGGGGCATCTGGCCGCCTTCGAATCCGGGACGCTTGCCGCCGCCGGAACGAGCCTTGGCGCCTTTGTGACCTTTTCCGGAGGTCTTACCGAGACCGGAACCAATACCGCGGCCAAGACGCTTGGGGGCGGTGGTCGATCCGAATGCGGGTTTCAGTTCATGAAGTTTCATGTCGGACCTCCTTAGTCGTCGTTTTCCTCAACCTTCCCCATGTGCTTTCCCTTGAAGATCATGCCGCGGGTAGCTGCATTGTCTTCCTTAACGACCGTGTGGCCGATTCTGTGAAGACCGAGCGCCTCGATGGTGGCGATCTGATCCTTCAGGCATGCGATGGTGGATTTCGTCTGTGTAATCTTCAGCTTCATTATAATGCCCTCCCTTAGTCAAGCAGCTCTTCTACGGTCTTGCCGCGAAGACGTGCAACTTCTTCTGCATTGCGCAGCTGCTTAAGTCCTTCGAGGGTTGCCTTGACCACGTTGACCGGGTTGTTGGAGCCGATCGACTTGGTGCGGATGTTCTTGATTCCGCAAGCTTCGATAACCGAGCGGACGGGGCCGCCCGCGATAACGCCGGTTCCTTCGGGGGCCGGCATAAGCAGTACGCGGCCGGTGCCGAATACGCCAACGATCTCGTGAGGAATGGTGGTACCATTCATAGCAACGGTGATCATCTGCTTCTTCGCATCCTCGATGCCCTTGCGAACCGCTTCGGGAATTTCAACCGCTTTTCCCATGCCACAGCCAACGCGGCCCTTCTCGTCGCCTACGACCATAAGGGTCGAGAAACGGAAGTTCTTACCGCCTTTAACTACCTTGGCAACGCGGTTGATATAAACAAGTTTCTCTTTAAACTCGCTAACCTGTTCTCTGCGCTGCATTGCGTGCTCCTCCTTTTTAGAAGTCCAGACCGCCTTCGCGAGCGCCAGCAGCGAGCTGGGCCACACGGCCGGTATAGATATATCCGCCACGGTCGAATACGACTTCTTTTACGCCGCCGGCGATGGCTCTCTCAGCTACGATCTTGCCAACAACCTTGGCAGCAGCCTTCTTGTCCATCTCAGCAACCTGAGAAGCGATATCCTTTTCTACCGTAGACGCAGCGAAAAGCGTATTGCCCTTCGTATCGTCTATAATCTGCGCATAGATATGCGCGTTGGAGCGGTAGACGCACAGGCGCGGACGCTCGGGCGTACCGCTGATCTTTTTGCGAACACGCTCATGGCGGATCACGCGGACTTCATTTCTATCCCGCTTATTGAACATTGCGATACCCTCCCTTAATTATTTCTTGCCGGCCTTGCCTTCCTTACGGCGAACGACCTCATTAGCATAACGGATGCCCTTTCCGTGATACGGCTCGGGCTTGCGGATTGCGCGGATCTCAGCAGCGATCTCGCCTACAACCTGCTTGTCAATGCCGGAAACAGTGATGGTCGTGGGAGCGGGCGTCGCGAACGTTACGTTCTCGGGGGCCGCCACGATGACCGGATGGCTGTAACCGATGTTGATGGTGAGCTGCTTGGGGTTGTCGGCCTGAGCGCGATAACCTACGCCAACCAGTTCAAGAGTCTTGGTGAAGCTGGCGCTTACGCCAACAACCATGTTGTTGATGAGAGCACGATAAAGGCCGTGCATAGCGCGCATCTGCTTCTGGTCGTTCGGGCGGGTAACGGTAAGCACGCCGTCCTTAATTTCGATTCCAATATTCTGGTTTACGCTCTGAGCCAGCGTACCCTTCGGACCTTTAACGGTTACGAGATTTTCTTCGGAAACCGTTACGTCTACTCCGTTCGGTATCTGGATCGGGAGCCTTCCAATTCGAGACATGTGTCATACCCTCCCTTAATTACCAGATATAAGCCAGAACTTCGCCGCCGACGCCGGACTTGCGAGCTTCTTTGTCGGCCATAACGCCCTTAGAAGTGGAGATGATCGCGATGCCGAGGCCACCCAGCACCTTCGGGATCTCTTCGTTCTTGGCATATACGCGCAGACCCGGCTTGGAAATGCGCTTGAGGCCCTTAATTACGGATTCTTTGCCCTGAGCGTACTTAAGTACGATCTTGATATTTCCCTGGAGGCCATCGTCGATAAAATCAACGGATTTGATATAACCCACGTCCAGAAGGATCTTGGCGATCGACTTCTTCATGTTGGAAGCGGGGATGATTACCTCTTCATGTCTGGCAATCAGGGCATTGCGGATTCTGGTCAGCATATCCGCGATGGGATCGTTAACAAGCATTGTATAACCTCCTTCCGTGTTTGCCCAGCTTACCAGCTAGCCTTC
>JAFQKQ010000066.1 GCA_017396845.1 Clostridia bacterium | reverse complement strand
CGGAGATGGCATTTGCGGATCTCGTCGATGATATGGATCTGATGGAAGCAATGGTCAAGTACATCATCACATGTGTGCTTGAAAATTGCCCGCAGGATATTGAGTTCTTCAATCAGTTTGTTGATAAGGGACTCATCGAGCGCCTGACGGCTGTAAAGGACGCGGAGTTTGCCCGCGTAAGCTATACCGACGCCATCGAAATCCTCAAAAACAGCGGCGCGCAGTTTGAGTATACGCCCTATTGGGGCTGCGATCTGCAGACCGAGCATGAAAGATATCTGACCGAGAAGCACTTCGGCCGCCCGGTATTCGTTACCGATTATCCGAAGGAGATCAAGGCTTTCTACATGCGTATGAACGACGACGGAAAGACTGTCGCTGCGGCGGACCTTCTGGTTCCCGGCATCGGCGAGCTCTGCGGCGGAAGCCAGAGAGAAGAGCGACTGGATGTTCTCAAAGCCAGAATTGAAGAGCTCGGTATGAACTGCGAGGATTACTGGTGGTATCTCGAGCTTCGCAAGTACGGCTCCGTCAAGCACTCCGGCTTCGGCATGGGCTTTGAGCGCATGATCATGTACTTGACAGGCATTGCCAACATCCGCGACGTTCTCCCCTTCCCGAGAACCACCGGAAACGCGGATTTCTAATTCGCTATTATATGCATAAAACAAGGGCGCTGAAGAATGATACCCGTCTTCAGCGCCCTTCGTTGGATTTTGGGAGAGGTACAAGGCGTTTACCCTGCCGATTATTTCCCGCTTACATCGATAATCACATATTCGCTTCTGCCGCCCGTTCTGAACGCGCATGCCCAGCCGGCTGCACCGGAGGATACGATGGCGTCCATATCGCCGATTTCTTCGTGTCCGTATTCGATTTCGTTGATTTTGAGAAGATTTGAAAGAGGACCGATCGGCCAAATCTGTCCGTTGTGCGTGTGTCCGCTGAGAAGCAGATCCGCTCCGGCTTCTGCGCAGGAAGCGGTTTGCGCGGGCTGATGATCGATGAGTACGATGAATTCGCTTTCCGCGTCCGCGTCTTTCAGAAGCTCTTTGGCGCTTAAGCGTTTTCTGTCGTTCGCGTCCTTTCTTCCGGCAATTCGAAGCCAGCCGTCAATGAATATGCTTTCGTCCGTAAGCACCGTAACGCCCGCTTTTGTAAGCGCCTGTTCGATTGCGTCTTTTGTCAGAATACCGCTGTACCGCGAGGCGTCGTGGTTTCCGTAGACATAATACGTACCCTTCGGTGCGCGGCGGGCGGACAGATACTCACATAGCGTATCAAATTCCGCTTGTGTCGTTCCTTCGTCCACGATATCGCCTGCAAGCACGATAATCTCCGCGCCCGCCTCCAGCGTTCTTTCAAGAACGCGGTCAAACTTTTCGGCGTCCATGGCTGTTCCCAGATGCACATCCGAAATAAGGCCGATTACAATGCTTCCCTGTACATTCCGATTGACAAGAGTGTATCTCGTTTCCCGAACGACAGCCATGTTGATAAGCCCGTAGGCAATCACAAGTGCCGAGAGCGCGAAAGCAAGTCCCGCTCCCATAAGCTTTTTCCATACCCTTCGAACCTTTGTATCCCGTCCGAACAGCCGGATGACCAGCGATATTACGTCGCACGCAATCAAGCTAAGCGATACATGAATCAGCGCCATCCAGACGGTGGAAAACGCTTCCCTCATAAAATACATATTGAGGCATGCGAATATCAAAGCGGCGATATACGGTAAAATCCGCTTTTTTTCACCGAGAATGCGTATAAATGAAAGCCCCTTTATGTGAAAAAATACGTTCACAGAGCATAATACGCCGATGATAATGGAAGATGATCGGATCAGTGAATACATTTATACCTCCTTTTGAAGCTTCTTAAGAAGCGCTTCGCAGCCGCGGAATATGTCGTCAAAAGCCACATCAAACCGATCCGAATACCACGGATCCGCCACTTCGCCCGGATTTCCCGTAAAATCCAGAAGCCGATGAACTTTTTTATCGGGATCTCCGCCCGTCATACGATTTAGATTTCTCAAATTCCAGTTGTCCATGCAGACAACATAATCACTTTCTTCATAATCCTTTTTTGTAATCTGCCGCGCCCTGTGCGGATGCATGGGAATCGAGCGCCTGAAAAGCTCCGCTTTCGCCGGAGGATACACCCCGTTCCCGATCTCCTCCGTACTCGTAGCGCACGAATCCACCGAAATCCGACTTTCCAGGCGCGCATCCTTCACCATTTTCAAAAACACAAATTCCGCCATTGGTGAACGGCAGATGTTGCCGTGGCAGACGAACAGGATTTTAATCATAGCAAGCCCTCGCTTTCGTTGGGGGTATTGTAGCACAGAAAGAGGGAGATTGCAACTTGTAGGGGGTTGTGCCTTGAACGTCCCGCAAACTGGGATGTCCCAATGCTGCTGCGGGGCGTCGAGGGCGCCGCCTACTACAATCCCGTCGGCAAGAGTTACGCCGTTAACATAGAAGCCGAGAAAACGGCTTTTTAAGCAGCGGAACAAATACAAGACAATAGACATAAAAATTCCGCTGCCTGTATCATACCAGAAGCGTCCGAATTGCATGATACCGTGCGAGTATTACTTCGCCGCCGCAGCTTGACGAAAAAATGGGGCTGTTGCACAACAGCCCCGAGAAAAAAACAGAGCTTTCAACCACCGGGAAGGTGGAAGAAAGCTCTGTTTTGTTGTAAAATGAAATTACAATGAACAAAATACAACACGAGCAGTATATAACAATCCAGCAAGGATGTCAACAGCTGAGATTGAAAATCTG
>JAFQKQ010000065.1 GCA_017396845.1 Clostridia bacterium | reverse complement strand
TGCCGTATACGGTAAACCGTCTTGCGGAAAACGTGCCCATGCAGCGAGGTCTGCTGGAATCCCACCGGCTGAACGGCGTATTGTGGCTTACCGAAATGGATCAGCGGCCGGAGGACGTTGCGCATTTCCCCTATGGCGGCGACCCGGCTAAAATCGGCACGACCATCGCCGTTATCCGCAGAAATATCTTCATGACCATCCTCTCCGGGCACGGTTCATGGTTCTACGATCACAGAGAGGGGCTTTTCAACCTCACCGCATATCGAAAAAACGGCTGGTGGGACAATGAGATTATCATGGAAGACATCGGAAAAATGTACTCCGTGATCGAAAAATACCATAAAAAGCCGTATCTCCCTCAGGCGGACGTATTGTTTGTATATGATACGGACAAATTCTACGCGCTCAAGGAAAACGGCGAAAAACAATATGAAGTGTATTCTTCGGTATTGCGCGCGGGCGTGAGCGCAGATACAATATATCTGAAGGATCTCGAAAAATGCGATATCGATCGCTACCGCCTGATTGTATTCACAAACGCATTCCTTCTGACAAAGGAGCAAAGAGAAAAAATCAAAGCCCTCACGCGCGGAAAGCAGGTTGTGTGGCTGGAAGCACCCGGCTACTCGGACGATGAAACGCTGAACCTTTCGCATACCGAAGCGCTTCTTGATATGAAGCTTAAAAAGCACGCGGCAGTAAAGGGCTATGATACCGAAGGCATCCTCGGAAGCGGACATGTGGACGATGAAATCATAAACAGCGACTGGCGCATTTTCATTGAGGAAACGGAGGATATCGAGGTAATCGCCCGATACGAAACCGGCAAAGCCGCCGCGGCAAGAAAAGGAAACACATGGTTTTTCGCCTCCCCCATGCTCACGCCCGAAATCGCGCTTCCCATCGTGGAAGCCTCCGGCGCGCACAGATACTGCGAAGCAAGCGGCATATCCGTGCTTGCCGACAACCGCATGGTGCTTCTGTACACGAACAACGACGGTGAAAAGACCGTTCGCCTCAAAAACGGAAAAACCGTGACGAAATACTTAAAAGCGTTCACCTCCCTTGTGCTCGACGCCGAAACCGGCGAGATACTGATGGATTGATACAGAAAGGAAAAGCGTTGTATGGAAACAAACACAGATAAGCTTCCTGTACGGAACAGAAAAATCGTCATGTCCAACAATCGTCCGGCCCTTATGCTGGACGGCGTCGACACGGTGCCGCTGGTGTACGCTCTTTCCGATTATCCGGGCGCGTTCAGCAACACCTATCAGGCGCAGAAAAATATAAAAGCCTTCGCCAAACAGGGCATTGAGCTTGTCGCCTGCGACACGAACCTGTGCAACGGCTGGTATAAAGTGATGGAAAGCGAATACGAAGGTCAGAAAGCCGAGCTTTCCTACGTGCTGGACGCAAACCCCAACGCGCAGATTCTTCTGCGCCTGCATATCAATCCCCCTTACTGGTGGTACCGCGATCATCCGGAGGAGCTTCGCGTATACAGAACGGAGGAAGGCGATATTCCGGGGCGCGACAACGGCGAAAGCGACCGCATGATCAGGGGCGACAAAAACATGCTCACCCGCGTAAGCACCGCCAGTAAGCTCTGGAAAAAGGAAATGGGCGAGCGTCTTCGCGGCTTTCTGCGCTTTCTGAAGGGCACAGAAGAAGGCCGCGCGCTGATGGCCGTTCAGGTGGCCGAAGGTCTGAACGGCGAGTGGCATCAGATCGGAACGGATGTGGGCCCCTGCATGCAGAGGTATTTCAGAGAGGAATATCTTCCCGAGGTTTATAAAACCAACGAAAACCTGAGAAAAGCATGGAACGATCCTTCCGTTACGTTTGAAACCGCCGAGTTCTGCCCCGAAATGTTCCGCCCCGCAGACGACGGCCTTTTCAGAGACCCGCAGAAATCCCGAAAAGTATGGGACGCGCAGAAGTGTATTCAGAAAAGCAACGTGGACGCGATCATTTATTTCTGCCGGATCGTAAAGGAAGAAATGGGCGATGAAATGCTGGCGGGCGCGTTCTACGCGTATTACCTGTACGCCGGAAGCCCGATCGGCGGACATCTGATGCCCGAAATGATTTATGAAGCAAAAGACGTGGTCAATTTCCTCGCAGGCCCCATGCCCTATCATGTAAACCGTCTGCCCGATTACGTGCCCATGCAGAGAGGGCTTATGGAATCCAACCGTCTCAACGGCATGCTGTGGCTTACGGAAATGGATCAGCGGCCCGAGGACGTTCTCCACTTCCCGTACGGCGGCGACCCGGCGAAGATCGATACCACGATTGCGATTATCAGAAGAAATATTTTCATGACCATTCTTGCCGGCGAGGGCTCGTGGTTCTACGATCACAGAGAAGGGCCGCTCAGCTATTCCGTATACCGCAAAATCGGCTGGTGGGACAACGAAATCATCATGAAGGACATCGGAAAGATGCAGGAAGTGATTACGAAATACCACAACAAGCCCTATAAGCCCGTGGCGGACGTTCTGTTTGTCTACGATACGGACAAGTTCTACATCATGCAGGACATGTGCGAAAAGCAGTATGAGGTATACGCCTCCTTTATTCGCGCAGGCGTTCAGGCGGATACGATTTTCCTCAAGGATCTTGAAAAATGCGATATCAACCGCTACAAGCTGATTGTGTTCCCGAACGCATTCCTGCTCACGGAAAAGGAGCGGGAAAAGATTCTGCGCCTCACCGAAGGCAAGCAGGTTGTGTGGCTGGAAACCCCCGCATACTGCGACGGCGATACATTGAGCACCGAGCATGTCCGCTCGCTTCTGGGCATGAAGGTTCAAAAGCACGCAGCCGGAAGCGGCTGGACGGCATGCGAAAGACTGGGCGGAAAATTCATCGAAGACGACATGGCGAAAAACACATGGCGGCTTGTGATTGAAGAAGAAAATGATATCGAAGCGCTCGGCTTCCTTGAGGATGGCGCTGTCTGCGCGGCGAGAAAGGGAAATCACTGGTTCTTCTCCTCGCCCATGCTCACGCCTGAAACCGCGCTTCCCATTGTGGAAGCCGCCGGCGCATACCGCTACTGCAAAGACGAGGGCATTTCGGTGCTTGCGGATAACCGCATGATTCTCCTGTACACCAATAACGACGGCATAAAAACCGTTATGCTTCCAAACGGCAAAACGGTATCTCAGTATCTGAAAGCTTACACCTCTCTCGTGCTCGACGCCGAAACCGGCGAAATGCTGATGTGAAGAAAGGGGAATTCCCATGGCGTACAATATCGAATGGCTGACCAAAAACGACGCGGATGAAGCGCTTGACTTTCTGAATCTTGTGTTCAGCATGGCAAAATACCCTCACAATTTCAAAAAAAGCCTCCCGAAAATCTGGGAGGGCGACCTTTCCGGCGTTGAAAGACACATGGCCATCCGCACGGACGGACGCATCAAGGCGATTGTGGGCGTATACCCTCTGCCCGTTGATGTTGCGGGCGAAAAGCTTCTGTTCGCAACCATGGGCAATGTCGCTTCCCATCCCCTTGAGAACGGGCGCGGCTACATGTCCTGTCTTCTGGACGAGGCTATGAAGGAGCTCGACCGCATGGACGTGGACGGCGCAAGACTTGGCGGTCTCAGACAGCGCTATGTGAGATACGGCTACGAGCCCGCAGGCTCTCAGTATCAGTTCACGCTGACCGCGCACAACCTCAAAAATTTCTATAAGGGCATGCCCTGCAAAGATATTGTGTTTACAAAGATCGCCCCGGAGGATACGGACACGCTTCTCTGGTGCAAGGCTCTTTTTGAAAAGGAAGGCATGTGGGTGGACAGAAAAGGCGCGCTCACATTCTACAATTCCGTGACGGCATGGGAAAACATTCCTCATATCGCGACCCTGAACGGCAAAAAGATCGGCTATATCACCGTTTCGCCCGATAAAACCCGCGTAAACGAAATCTGCGCGCTGAGTACGGAGGATATCCTTTTCATACTCCGGGCATGGCTTGAAACCAACCGCTTTGACCGCATCTCCCTTCCCGTGGATCCGTACCGCGCCGATCTTGCCCGCGCGCTTCAGCCGATTTGCGAGGATTGGAATATCACCATGCCCTCACGCTTCTACATCCGCCGCTTTGACAGAGTGGCAAACGCCTTCATGAAGCTCAAAAGCAGCATCACGCCTCTTGCCGAGGGCAGCGCGGTTATCCATATCGAATCCTTCGGAAGTATCCGCCTTTTCAACGAAAACGGCAAAGCAGGTTCAGAGAAAACCGAGCTTGCGCCCGATCTTACCATGAATCCTCTCGAAGCCTCCAGATTCCTGTTCGGTCCCCTTCCGCCCTACTGCACTTCTTCCCTTCCCGCAGACAAAGCCGGTATGCTTACCTCGTGGCTGCCTTTGCCGCTCGGATGGAATACGCTTGACAGAGTGTAATGAAACCGCGGAGGAAGCCATCGCCATAAGGAATTTACAGACTATCTCAGAAGAAAAACCGACACGCTTCATCTGGCCTGACGCCGGGTGCGTTGACTTTATATCAATCAAAACCGCAGGATTTTTGCAAGGATTTTTGCATCCGGCGGTTTTTCTGTTTGACATATTTCCGACAAACTCTTATACTAAGGGTATGAACATCATTAT
The DNA here is from genome assembly GCA_017396845.1 of Clostridia bacterium. Lineage (GTDB taxonomy): Bacteria > Bacillota > Clostridia > Christensenellales > Aristaeellaceae > SFHK01. The sequence continues at coordinate 180 of JAFQKQ010000065.1, read as the reverse complement.
CGGATGAGGTTGATTATGATAAAGCTTCCTCTTTGAAAGCTGCCTGATCGGAAAACTGAACTGCGTGAGGTAAAGATAAATGGACTACAAAAGAAGATATGATTCCCGCTATCGGAAAAAATCGCCGAAGTATGACCTTCGGGGAATACTTATTATTTCGGCGCTCAGCGCGCTGATTCT